>JAZORG010000079.1:0-5667 GCA_045656465.1 Christensenellaceae bacterium | reverse complement strand
CAAAGCACAGATGGCAGGGTTATAATTGCGCTAAGGTATAAAAGTTTTACCCTAGAATAAACCTTTTCCATACAGAAAATTGCAACCATTCCCGAAACAAACCCCATTATTAGGATAGGATATTCTCCGATAGGAATTTCGTTTGTGCCAAGCGAGTCAAACGAAAAGGTGAGCAAACAAAATATAACGTTTACAAATATTGCCTTTCTCTTATCCGATAAAAACAAAACCAGAAGTGGCGCAAGAGCAAGTGGGCGAACGTAAATGCTTATATAACTTCCGCTTACGTGGCATATTATAAGAGATATTTCCACAATCAAGAATATCATTTCCGAATTAATTGCGCTCTTTAGAAAGTCCCTATCCTCAAAGAGAAAATACAGCGCCATAATTCCCACAATAAGTGTTAAAAGCACAACGAAGTGAACAACGTTGGTTGCATTTGCTATTTGGGTTGCAAAATCGGTTTTTTCGTCAGTTATACTGTTTACAAACATCGTACCCACAAACAGAAGGGTAAGCAAAACAAGGTTCAAAATATAGGTAACTATGTTTAGTATTATGTTTTTAGTTGTCCACGGCAGAATTTTCTGCAATTTGGTTTTTCTCATAAATTTTATCCTTTATCCGACACATAGCACGTGCCTAAAACTTAAAGTAACTATGTATTGATATTTGTTTTCGGTCTTTTTTATTTCTACGTTTGAATCTATTATATCTTTATCAAGAAGTTCTTCCTCTGCTAAAAGTAAGGCTTGCTCTTTTTTATCTGAAGTTGAAAACTCATAAACGTATTGATTTTTACATATCAAAGTTACGTTCGCTAAAACGTTAATCTTAACCGTTTGTTCTTTAACAGTAGCGTATCCATCAACAATTAAGTCCCCAATCAGAACTTGTTCACCCACTCCTTTAACAGCCGTTCCCCGATAGATTTTCATACTCTCTATCACGCCCGACACGGGAGATATAAGTTGATAAACGTCCCCTTTTAGAGTTTCAACCTTATCTTTAGAAAGTTCGAGGTTAATTACAAGTCGTGTTCCCACCTTTTTAACTGAAGCGAAAGTTAAATGCCGATTAGAGGCGACTATTTCGTCCTCTAATTCGCTTAAGTCGTGGCTGGAAAATTTTGAAAATCTGACCACGCCCTTTTCTTCAAGAAAACTTTCCACTTCCCTCTTATAAATGCTACCGCTACCATTGAAAGTTACACCTAAAAGTAGGTCGTTACAAACAATCATAGAAAGAGTAATAACGATTGCGCCGATTACAATTCCTAATGAGCGGTACATTGACAGCAAGAAAAAGGCTTTACCACCGTCTTTTACTTTTTTTATATTATAACACATTTTATTTGCGATTGCAAAAAAATTTTGACTTTCCTTAAAGGAAACAGTAACAATAAGTCGTTTATTAGAATATTTTTTGATATTATATAGCGTTATCCCACGGTTTTTTGCAATATTTATCAGCCTATCGAGGTTAAGACCGTTTATCTCAAAGGTGCTATTTAAATCTAGCCCCTTTCTACACTTTTTATTTTTCCGCAAATCACTATATCTCCTGCGCAATATTTTTTTATATAAAGCCTTTCGCCTTTAACGGTTAGCACTCCTTTTTTTAAGCATAAAACCACCTCTTCTGCAGTATAATGCGATATGGTTTTAATATTTTCAAAATACCCTGCATCTTCTCCAAAAAGCACGGCTCGAAATATAGGTTCTTTAGGCAATTCGTCTGCGGTAAAACAACCTTTTATATCTTCAATAAAACTCATAGAATAACCCCTAAAATAATCTGATAATATTTTATGCAATATTTTGTCAAAAAATATATACCACTTTAATTTTATATTATCAATAAAGGTTAATAAAAAAGAGCAACTCGGATTTAACACCGAATTACTCTTTTTTATTTATCTTTTGTATTATTTTTTTTCTTCTCTTTTGTGTTTAGCCTCTATAATAATTTATAAGACAGCCCTTAATAATTATCTCTTTTTCCGCTTGAGTTAAAGCATCCATTTTAAGGGTTATTTCCCTTGTCTTTTTGCCTATAACTTTAGCCTTAAACTCTTTTGCGCCAGATAAAA
The DNA here is from genome assembly GCA_045656465.1 of Christensenellaceae bacterium. GTDB lineage: Bacteria > Bacillota > Clostridia > Christensenellales > Borkfalkiaceae > UBA1259. Next base: position 3,572 of record JAZORG010000079.1, on the reverse strand, counting down.
TTGCCTCTTTTATGCCCTCTATATAGATATAATCGCCTATTTCAAAGTCGTTTTTATCTGCTAAAAACGGTATCATACCCCAGTTAATTAGATTGCTACGGTAACGCTTTGTTGCATATTCTTTAGCAATATTTGCAACACCGCCCAAAACTCTTTGGCAAGATGCAGCCTGTTCCCTTGCCGAACCATCACCCGGTTTAATAGAACAAACAACGCTACCGTAAGTGGTTGTAGCCTCGTCAAAGCCCATTTCTAAGGGGAATCCGCTATTTTTAACCTCTTTTGCTCTCTTTACGTACATCGGGTCTTTTCTAGAAAGAGCAAATTCAGCGAGTTTTAAGGGGTTTGAACGATATGATGAGGTTTCTCCCGACGGAATAAGTTCGTCAGTTGTCGTAACAGGGTCGTTCAATACCGAAACAACTTTTAGTAAAAGATTATCCTTTAGTGCTTCCATTTTGGGCCAATCGGCAATGTTCGGTCCATATACTAGCGAACTATTCGTATCGTCTTTACCCACGCCGTTAAATACCCTCGCTTTGTAAATCTTATTTTCAAAACGGTATTTTTTAATTTTATTTTTATATTCCATTTCCATAGCGGAAGTAATTGCACCGCCATTCTTTGCAGTTGCTGCAATACTTCTTGCGTCCATAAGCGCAACTGCAGATAATTGACCGTTTGAAGGTTTACTTCCCTCACGGCTTTCAAAGTTTCTAGTTGTGTGGCGAATAGATAAGCCGTTGTTTTGAGGAACGTCGCCTGCGCCGAAACACGGACCACAGAATGCCGTTTTTATTACTGCGCCGTTATCCATAAGTTTGCCTATGTAACCGCTTTCAACAAGCCCTTTATAAACAGGCTGGCTAGACGGATAAACGTCTAAAGTAAAGTCGTTATTATTGATAGGCGTGTCTTTTAATATTTCAGATGCCTCTGCGATATTTTCATACATACCGCCTGCGCAACCTGCAATTACGCCTTGTTCAACAAATACTTTACCGTCTTTGATTTTATCGGTCAATTTAAACTCACCCTTACCCTCGGGAAGAAGTTTTTGACCCGCAATTTCCGCCTCACGCAAAAGTTCATAAGGGCGTGAAAGGAAATCCTTTATTGTATATGCATTCGAGGGGTGGAAAGGCAACGCAATCATAGGCTCAACTTTTGATAGGTCAATTACGATACCTTTATCATAATATGCGCCCTCTTCAGGTTGCATTTTTTTATATGCGCTAACTCTGCCGTGGTCGGCATAGTATTTTTGCGTTTTTTCATCGGTAACCCAAATTGAAGATAAACAAGTGGTTTCGGTTGTCATAACGTCAATTCCGTTTCTAAAATCCATAGAGAGCGTTTTAATTCCGTTACCCACAAATTCCAAAATTCTATTTTTAACAAATCCACTCTTAAAAGTTGCTTTAACTAACGCCAACGCAACGTCGTGTGGACCAACGCCCTTTCTTAAACGACCTTTTAAGTTTACTGCAACGATTTCGGGCATATCTATATCGTAAGTTCTGTTTAGAAGTTGTTTAACAAGTTCAGGACCTCCCTCTCCAACGGCAACCGTTCCTAAAGCGCCGTAACGGGTGTGGCTATCTGAACCTAAAATCATTCCACCGCAAAAAGCACGCATTTCACGCATATATTGGTGAATAACTGCAAGATGCGGAGGCACGAATGCTCCACCATATTTTTTTGCAGCGGAAAGACCGAACACGTGGTCGTCCTCGTTTATTGTTCCACCAACAGCGCATAGAGAATTATGACAGTTTGTAAGTGTGTATGGCAAAGGGAATTTATCAAGCCCACTCGCTTTTGCCGTTTGAATAATTCCTACGTAAGTTATATCGTGCGAAGTAATTTCGTCAAATTTAATGTTTAATTTTTCGTCATTACCAGAAACGTTATGACTGCTTAAAATCTTATACGCCATAGTACCTTTCTTGCTCGAAAGAGGAGCGTTCTTTGCTCTGATTAGTTTACCATCCTTAAAAACAACACCTTTGTCAATTAGTTTTATCATTATGTTCTCCGTAAAAGTTTATTTCTTGTTTATTATACATTATAGAATTTAATTTTGCAAGTATATTAAATCACTAAATAACGGCAAAAAAACTTAAAATCTCCCTTGCTTTTTTTGCGCATTTGTAATACAATAAAGATATGGATAAGAAAAATCAGTCTTTTAAATTTAAATATACGGTTATCGTGTGGGTTTTACTTGTTATAGTAATCGCCTTATCGTTAGCAGGGCTTATATGGAATATTGTTGCTCTAATTTACAACTCTAATGTTTCCGATAACGTTAAAGCAACTACCAACGTTATTATGATAATAATTACCCTTGCGTTAAACGTTTTTGTAACAAGTCTAATTTTCAACAGCAAATACACCGTTACTAAAGATTATTTAATTCAAAACTTCGGTTTAATAAAAACAAAAATTTCGCTAAAACAAATTATCGAAATCACGCATTTTAAAAAAAGCAACAAGTTAGTTATTTATTTTAGCGACGAAAAATATACCGTTGCAGTAATCTCCCCCGAAAGTTATAATAACTTCGTTATGTGCTTAAGAGAATTCGCACCTGAAATTATTTATGACGTGCAGATTGACGGAGAAGATACGCCCGAATAAATTTAAAAATTTTTTGCTAAAACTATTGACAAAATTATATAGATAGGAGTATATTAAAAATATAGATTATATATAAGTCCGGTAGGTAAGGCTACCATAGGGATACGGATTGCTGCCGCAAAATAGTGGAGACACTATGAGATGGTGTGAACAAACCACGTCGAAAACAAGGCGTGATTTAATGCAATTTCATTGCCCTACGGTGCTAAAGCCAGTATGGTTATTCGAGAAGCATTTTGCTACTGCGTTTAGTATTTTACCTGCCGATTTATAAGCAGGTTTTTTGTTTTTTTACAAACAAAATTTATTGATAAAAAGGAGGTATTTATGACTGAAGAATTAAATAACTTATTTGAAAAATTGAGTTTTTTCTTTGAAACTAGAAAGTTTGCAGACTTACGCATTTTAACGCTGGATTTAGAGCCTGCGGATACCGCCCTTTTTATGGAAACACGGTTAGACGACAAAGAACAGTTAAAGTTTTTTCGAATGTTACCTAAAGAACTTGCCAGCGACGTTTTTATCGAAACGGACACGGACACTCAAGAAAGACTTATAAAAGCCTTTACCGATAAAGAACTTAAAGAAGTCATAGACGATATGTTCCTTGACGATACTGTTGACATTATTGAAGAGATGCCTGCTAACGTGGTTAAGAGAATTTTACGCAACTCCGACCCCGAAAACCGCAAACAAATAAATGCGCTTTTAGAATATCCTGATTATTCGGCAGGGTCTATTATGACTACTGAATACGTCTCTCTTTCTGCAAGCATGACCGTTGAAGAGGCGTTTGATAAAATTAGGCGCACGGGTGTTAACAAAGAAACGATTTACACCTGTTACGTTACGGATAGAAAGAAAAAACTCACAGGTGTTGTAACTGTGAGAGATATGCTACTTGCCGATAAACAAGAAATTATTGCGCA
>JAZORG010000078.1:0-5075 GCA_045656465.1 Christensenellaceae bacterium | reverse complement strand
GTATGTGCACCAAGTCTTTTCCAAAAGGTAGTTGCTAAATGTATTGATGCTAAAGTAGATATTGAAGCATACCAAAAAAATAGAGATCTATTGTATAATTCGCTAGTAGAATATGGTTTTGAATGCGTAAAACCAGACGGTGCTTTTTATCTTTTTGTTAAATCTCCCGATAAAGATGCTATGAGTTTTTATGAAAAAGCCAAAGAATTTGAACTATTAATTGTTCCTTGTGATGACTTTGGCGTTGAGGGATTTGTTAGAATTGCATATTGTGTGGATTATAATAGAATTAAAAATTCTCTAAATTCATTTAAAAAACTTGCAAATTATTATAAATTAAAATAAAATGTTTATACAGCAAAAAAACGCTCGCATAAGCGAGCGTTTTACTTTAGTTAATTAATCTTAAAATTATTTTGCTGTTAGTTCATAAAGATGAACTTTATAACTTTCCATAGACTGATTTATGATTTTTAATGCTTCGTCTCTATCCGAAACTACGTCAACTGAAGTATCTTTGTTTTCGAGTTGCTTATATACGGAAAAGAAGTGTTGCATTTCATCGAAAATATGTTGTGGTAAATCGTGAATACTTTTATATGTATTATAGTTTGGGTCTGTATCTGGAATTGCAATTATTTTTTCGTCAACATCACCACTATCGTTCATTATTATTACACCGATAGGGTAGCATTTAACCAAACTCATAGGGATAAGGCTTTCAGAACATAAAATAAGAACGTCAAGAGGGTCATTATCGGCGGCAAGAGTATGGGGGATAAAACCGTAATTTGCGGGATAGTGGGTGGATGTGTACAAAATACGATCTAGACGCAATAAACCAGTTTTTTTGTCCATTTCATATTTTTGTTTTGAACCTTTACTTATTTCAACAACAGCAATAAATTCTTCGGGTTTAATTCTGTTACTTTCTATGTCGTGCCAAATATTCATATTAACCTCCTATATTTTGTTATTATAACATTTAATAAAATTTTTTGCAAATTTTTTTAGTCATTATTTATGTTTATAAAACTTTTTACTAAATTTGCCTTTCTCAATTTGCCTTATTTTTAAATGTTTGCTATAATTAAATAATGGTAAAAACATACTACATTGATATATCTAATTTTAAGATTGATAATAATGATATAGAAAATTTTCCTACGTTTAGAAAAGAGTATCTATTTTCAATTACAGACGAAAACAGAAAAAAACAAAGTTTTTTTGTTTGGAAACTGTTAGATTTTGCGTTTAAACATAATTTACCAGACGATAATTATGAATTTGTAAATGAAAATGGCAAAATATCTATAAAAAATAATAAGTTCTACTTATCGTTATCACATAGTAGAAATATGGTTGCCGTATCAATTTCAAACAATGCTGTTGGTGTTGACGTTCAAATTGTTGAAAATAAAATACTAAAAATTAAAGAAAAAATCACAAATAATTTGACAGCTGACGTTGAATATTTAACTAGGCTTTGGGTAAACAAAGAGAGTTTATACAAAGCAGGTGTAGAGGGCGGTTTTTTTAATAATATAATTTTTGATAATTATGGCAATAAATATGTGTTGTCAGTATGCACTCCGCAAAAATCTGTGGAGTTTATTCGGTTGAAAGATCTTTGATTAATTTTTATAAAGGAGATAGTTATGAGTAATTGTTCACACGATTGTTCTTCCTGTTCATCAAAAGATTGTTCGGAAAGAAAGGATTTTAAAGAAAAACAAAACGAATTAAGCAATGTAAAAAAAGTTATAGGAATAGTTAGTGGTAAAGGCGGTGTTGGTAAATCACTAGTTACTTCGCTCTTGTCTGTAATGGCTAATAGAAAGGGATTTAAGACAGCAGTTTTAGATGCAGATATAACAGGCCCGTCTATTCCAAAAATGTTTGGTATAACTGATAAAGCGCAGGCAATGAATGATAAATTTTTGTTGCCAGCAAAAAGTAAAAACGGTATTGAAGTAATGTCTATAAATCTTCTATTGGAGAATGAAAACGACCCCGTTGTATGGCGTGGACCAGTTATTGCAGGCGCAGTAAAACAATTTTGGACAGACGTTGTGTGGGGAGATGTAGATTATATGTTTGTTGATATGCCTCCAGGAACGGGAGATGTACCTCTAACTGTTTTTCAATCTCTTCCTGTAGATGGAATTATTGTTGTAACTTCTCCGCAAGAACTTGTTTCAATGATAGTTGGTAAAGCTGTTAAAATGGCAACAATGATGAATGTTCCTGTTTTGGGACTTGTTGAAAATTTATCTTATTTTGAATGTCCTGACTGCAAAAAGAAGATAAATATTTTTGGTGAAAGTAAAGTTGAAGAAACAGCAAAAGAGTTTGGGATTTCTACTGTAGCAAAAATTCCTATAAATCCCGAATTTGCAAAACTTTGTGATAACGGAATGGTTGAAGATATCAAATGTGATTTCTTAAATCAAATGATAGATAGCATAAAATAAGGAAAAATCAAAATGAGTGAATATAAAAGTGAATCTCAACAATTTAACAGCGATGCATTAGCAGAGTATTCCCCAAAGAAACGTGGTAACTTTACGAGTAAGCTTGGCTTTGTGCTTGCTGCGTCTGGTTCAGCAGTTGGTTTAGGTAATTTATGGCGTTTTCCATATCTAGCTGCTCAATACGGTGGCGGTATTTTCGTTTTTTGCTATATTTTGCTTGCTGTGTTCTTTGGATTAACGCTTTTAATGCTTGAAATTGCAATAGGCAGAAATACTGGGAAAAGCGTTATAGGCGCGTTTGCAAAACTGAATAAAAAGTTTAAGTGGTTTGGTTACATTTGTGTCGTGGTTCCTATTATTATTGTTCCGTATTATTGTGTTATAGGCGGTTGGGTTTTAAGATATTTCTTCTCGTATCTTGTGGGGAGTGAAAGTTTGGTGGGGGCTTCAGCTGATACTACAACCTATTTTACCTCTTTTATTTCAAATCCTTGGCAACCGTTACTTTTTTTCTTGCTGTTTGCGGGAATAACAATCGGCATTGTTTCTTTTGGTGTGCAAAAAGGTATAGAAAAAATGAGTAAAATACTTATGCCTGCTCTTGCCATAACAGCAATTGTGCTTGTGATATACGTGCTATTTCAAAAAGGTGCGTGGGAGGGAGTTGGATATTTTCTCATTCCTGATTTTTCTAAGTTCGGCTTTGAAACCGTGCTGGGCGCATTAGGGCAATTATTTTACTCTTTGTCCATAGGTATGTGCATAATGATTACATATGGTTCGTATATGAAAAAAGACGTAAACATTAAAACATCTTCCATTCAAATAGCGGGTTTTGATAGTTTATTTGCAATAATCGCTGGAATGATAATAATACCTTCAGTATTTGCTTATACGACCGATCCACATGCTGTTTTAGAAAGTCAAGGTCCGTCATTGATGTTTGTACAAATGGCTAACGTTTTTAATGGAATGGGGTTGTTTGGAAGGGTTGTTGCAATCGTTTTCTTTGTTCTTGTGTTTTTTGCAGCTGTAACTTCTTCGGTATCTTTAGTTGAATCAATTGTTGCCGTATTATGTGAAGACGGAAGAATGAAGAGAATAACTGCATGTATTATAGTGTTTGGAATAATTATTGTTCTTGGTATTTTATCTTCACTAGGTTATGGTATATTATCAGGAGTGAGAATTTTTGGAAAAGATATTTTAGATACTTTTGATTTTTTGGCAAACAACATTCTTATGCCTATTGTTGCAATAATCACTTGCGTTATTGCGGGATGGTTTATTGATAAGGCAATTCTTCCTAAAGAAATTGGGTTAGAGAAAAATAAAGGATTAAATATGTATTTTAATATTGTTATAAAATACGTTGCTCCAATATGCATATTAATAATTTTATTAACAGGTTTATTCATTTCTTTATAAATTCATTATACTTTTACAAAAAATAATTAAATAATTTTTAAATTAATATTGACAAGTGTAATAAAAAGAATTATAATATGCATATAAACTACAAAGGAGGAAAGGTTTATGGAATCAAAATTCACAGGTGGTGTTTTAGGGAATATAGGATCAAACATCGTTATGAGTTTAATTATTTGTTTCACTCTCGGTCTTGGTCTTCCTTGGGCAATCTGCTATAAGCAGAAATGGATTGCTAAACATACAATCATTGACGGAAAACAGATGATGTTTGACGGCAACGGTGCTCAATTGTTTGGTAACTATATTAAATGGTTTTTACTTTGTGTTATTACCATTGGTATCTATGCTTTCTGGGTTTCTATCAAACTCACAGATTGGCAGACAAAACACACACATTTTGCTGAAAACGCTTAATTAATAAAAAAGAACGGCAGAGATTATCTGGCGTTCTTTTTTATTAATTAAATCGAAAGTAAAAAACTGCTCAAACTAATTTAAGTATGAGCAGTTTTTTTATGATTATATTATCGATTGTTTATTAGTTTTGTAAGTTCTACAGGTTCAACGATTTTGTTGCCTTTATATACTCTCATATTTCCAGATGCAATTTCATCAATGAGAATAACTTCTCCGTTATTGTAACCGAATTCAAATTTAATATCCCAAAGGTCAAGCCCTATAGATTTAAGGTCATCAGCAACAATTTTGGTAATTTTAAGTGTCTGTTCTTTCATGCTTTCAAACATTTCGGGGGACATAACACCAAGTGCTGCTAAACCTTCTCCTGTAACTAGGGGATCGCCTTTTTCGTCGTTTTTGAAGGTGCATTCAACGTATCCACCCTCTAATACTGTTCCGTCTTTTATATATTCGCCATATCTACGAATAAAACTTCCTGTTGCAACTAAACGGCAGATAACCTCAAGTCCGTGTCCAAACACCGTAGCGGGAAGAACCTCCATTGTAGCATTATCAATGTCTGCTGAGATATAATGTGTTTTAATGCCTGCTTTTTTAAGCATTTCAAAATAATAAACAGATGTTTCTAGGTTTGCTTTGCCAATACCTTCAATTGTTAAACCAACACTGTTTTCACCCGGATCAAAAACGCCGTCTTTACCAGTACAGTCGTCTTTAAATTTCAACATAACGTTGCCGTTTTCAAGTTCA
>JAZORG010000077.1:0-11412 GCA_045656465.1 Christensenellaceae bacterium | reverse complement strand
GTCTTAAATAATACGCATTTACCCTCCATAACAGGCATACCAGCCTCTGGACCGATATCTCCAAGCCCTAAAACAGCCGTTCCATCTGTAATAACAGCAACCGTATTTCCTCTTCCTGTAAGTTCAAAAGATTTATTATAGTCTTTTTGAATTTCTAAACACGGTTGTGCAACACCAGGCGTATATGCTAAAGACAAATCCTCTTTATTCTCCACCTTAACCTTTGAAACCATTCCTACTTTGCCTTTCCACAATCCGTGTAAACGAAGCGATTCTTTTGCGTAATCCATTTTGCCCCCTTTTATAGTAATTATTATATAACAATAATGTAATTATTTATTAACATTACAATTATAGCACCACCGCATAAATTATTCAATTATATACACATTTTTTTTACATTGATTTTAACGTATAATTTATATAACTTTGTAATTATAACGTACTATTTTTGTATAGTTTAAGAATTAAATCCTTTATTTATATTTTATCATAAAATCATTTGATGCGTTTATAAAAAACAAAAAACTATTTACACAAAAAGACACTAAATTGTACAAAACTTTAGACAAAAAAAGACTCCCAAATTTATCGTATTCGGAAGTCTAAATTTTTGTTAACTAAACTTATGAAATTATTTAATAAATGCTTTATAAATTGCTCTTATACACTTTTCGTAATCGGAATTTGCAACACCGATAATAATATTCAATTCGCTTGAACCTTGGTCAATCATTTGAATGTTAATTTGTTCTTGGGCAAGAGCAGTAAATAAAGTAGCCGCAGTACCGTGTCTTCTTGCCATACCGTGTCCAACAGTTGCTATTAGAGAAATATTCTCTATAACGTGAACGTAATCGGGATTAACGTTTTCTCTTATTTCGTTTACTAAATCTGAAAGCACACCGTTTTTGAGTTGCTCGCTCTCTACTATAACAGAAAGAGTATCTATACCAGAGGGTAAATGTTCAACACAGATATTATAATGCTCAACGACAGAAAGCACACGACGAATAAAACCTACTTCAGCGTTCATCATTGATTTTTCTATCAATAAAACGGTAAAGTTCTTTTTACCCGCAATGCCCGTTATAACACAATCGTTCGCACCTGCCTCATATTGCTCGTTAGGAACAATCATTGTGCCTTTATCTTCTGGCTTAAAGGTATTCTTAATATTTATTGGAATTCTTCTTTTCATAACGGGAGAGATGGCTTCTGCGTGAAGAACTGACGCCCCCATATAAGAAAGTTCTCTGACCTCTTTATAAGTAATTTGATTAATGGCTTTTGCCTCGGGAACAATTCTAGGATCGCAAACCAAAAATCCGCTAACGTCCGTCCAGTTTTCATACAAATCGGCTTTAACACCACGAGCAATAATCGAACCTGTTATATCGCTTCCGCCACGGCTAAACGTTTTAATTTCCCCTTGGAAATTTCTACCATAAAAGCCTGGAATTACAGCCTTTTGCACGTTGCCTAATCTGTTAGAAACTTTGTCATCCGTGTAATCGTTATTTAGTTTTCCGTGACTATCAAATCTTATGATATCAGCGGCGTCAACAAATTCAAAGCCGAGGAAATTAGAGATAATAACTGCGCTTAAATATTCCCCACGTGAAGCGGCAAAATCAGCACACTTACTCTCGTTTATTTCATTTTCAGTTTTATCCAAAACAGAATCTATATCCAGCGAGAGTTTTAAGTCCTTTACTATCTGAACAAATCTTTCACGAATAATCTTAAAACTTTTTTCACAAGTTCCAAATTCCACCACCTCATTATAACAACGATATAACATATCGGTAATTTTAATATCGTCCTTAAAGCGTTTACCAGGTGCAGAAACAACTACGAATCTTCTTGAGGGGTCAGCCTCGATAATGCTCTTTACTTGTCTTATTGCGTTTGCGTCAGCCATTGACGTTCCGCCAAACTTACATACTTTAATCATTTTGTAATCCTTCTTCCTTCTAAATAATAACGTTTTTCAACACCTTCGCCCATAGAGAAGGTTTTTCTTGGGAATGCACCATTTGCCGATACATATTTGAACAAATCGGCTTTATTTAATTTGTCAAATAAAATTCCTACCGCATCGCCCTTTTCGTCAACGAGTTTTTTAATATTACTCTCGCCGTGAACGTAGTCAACCGCACCGCCATTTTGCTCAATAAATTCTTTTATGTATTTATCGACTGCACGTATGCCTTCGGGTAAACTGTTTGCTCCCTTTCTGTCTTCGGTTGTTCCGTCTGCATAAACCTGCATATTTCCGCCGTCGATATCCTTAAAACCATTAAGGAATTTTTCTTTATCTATTCCGTAAACATAACGATAAATTGGCTCAAAATAAATACCTTCGTCGTAAATATTAACAAGTTCAACAAGCGCATATCTTGCAGGGTGAGTTTCCTTTTGCTCATCAGATAGAGTTTTCTTTACGTTATTCCAATGCGTTTTTGCGGTAGCGAGCGAATGGTTACCGTCGCCTACTGCAAAAAGAAATTTATCGTCTTTACCGTACTTTTCAATCAATCTTTGACTATCTAACAGTTTTTCAAAAGACTTTATAATCTCTTCAGCATCATTTATATAGTAGCCTTCAATTTGACCACCACCCATATTGAGTGTAAAATCGTAAACCTTTTCATATGAACTTCTATTCTCATAAAGTTTTTCAGTTATTTCACGTTTTTCATCGTCAAACAACACCATTACGTGAGGAAATTCAACGTCCGCATCTTTTCTTATTTTAAGGCGAGGTGGAATACGTTCTTCAATCGTTCCCTCGGTAGCACGAATAAGCGAACTACTAAAGGCAGAATACTCGTATTTTTCCAAATCGATTGCGCAAACCAACCCTATCCTTTTCTCAACGAACGGTGTTTTTCTAACAGTTAAAATAAAACCGTCTTTATAAGTCTTAAACACTCCGTCGTTAAGGTAAGATTTAATATTAGAATTAATCTTCTCAATACGCTTTTCGGGATTATCCTCTAAATAAATTTCTGGAAGCGTTAAATCCAACGTAGTACGCTTGCCTTTAACGTAGTTTTCTAATTCCGACCAATATTTAGGTTCGCTAGTAAACTGGTCGCAAGCAACGCAAGCCCACGCCGACATTTCCGATGTATTTGGAAGCAAAATATCTGTAGCAACAACAACTTTATCCATTTTATTTACCTATTTAAACTTATTACTAAAACAGTAAGAACAGCCAATCCCAAAGAAAGCATTACAAAACCGAAATGCTTCCAAAAAATTTTCGCCCTACTCTTTCCGTTGTTTTCGTTATTTTTATATTCGTTCATTTAATCTCTCCTCACTTTCTGGCACTTTCAAGTTCTTGCCAATAGTAACGATTGAGTGTTTTTTTAAGTGTTTCAAAATCAGCATATCTGGTTATTTTACCAGCCCTTGCAATAGAAATAATACCCGTCTCTTCTGACACGATAATAGTAATTACGTCTATAGTTTCCGTAACACCTATTCCCGCCCTATGCCTTGAGCCTAAATCCTTGGGAATATTATCAACGTTTTGTGATAAGGGTAAAAAGCAACCTGCCGCAACGATTTTAGTTCCGTCAATAATCATTGCCCCGTCGTGCAAAGGGGTTTTTGGAAAGAACACACTTTCTATCAATGCGCTTGAGATATCACTATCAAGACGCACGCCACTATCCAAAACTTGCGCAGGAATATTCCCTGTGGATAATACTATTATTGCCCCTACGTCGTTTTTAGACATATTTTGAAGGGCTTTTATAATTTCAGTTATACATTCTTGAACACGTTCCTCATCATACGATAATTCGCCACTTCTCATATCGTTGGCTTTAGAACTTTTTCTTTCCCAAATAATTCTTTTAAGTTCAACCGAATAAAGCACCATAATAGCAATTAAGAACAAACCCGGAACGAGAAGATATGCAGAAGTGTTTATGTTTGTTACAAATGAAAAAATTGCTGCGCCTATTACCATACAGAACACAAAGAGCGCAATCATCGCACCAGAATCGTTATCTGCCAAAAACTTTATCATATAATAGTACAAAACGGTAAAGGCTATAACCGAAACTGCAAATGCAATTTGCTGATCGGTGCTTGCCATAACGTCTGACCAAATTTGTGAAATTCTTTGAGCAAGATTCATTTTATACCCTCCTAATTATCCGTCATAATTTTAAATACCGCAAGCCACATTCGTTCATCTGCCTCCGCCTGCCCGCTTTTTATTTTATAATCGGTATCGGTAAGCATATCGACTGCCATTTTGAGCGCACGCTTTTTAAATACGCTCGACTGCTGTTTAATTTTTCTTGCTGCAAACTCTTTTACGTTAAGTTCTATCGCAAGTTCCTTTTCTGAAAGCCCAGATATGGCTGCGTGAAGAAGTTTTCTAAAGTAATTGTATATAGACACCAAAATTACTTGCGACGCTTCCCCTTTTCCTAGCATCTCTGTTATAACTGCAAGCGCTAAATCAAACTTTTTAGTCGCTATATAATCTGTCATCTGATATATTTTATATTCTGTATCTCTACTGACTAGAGTATCTATGTCGTTTTGGGTAATAACCTTTTCTTCTAGTACATAGGCGCAAAGTTTATTAACTTCCGTTTCTATCCTCGTCATATCGCAAAGGCAATAATCACACAAGTTTTTTGCTGTTTCTGCCTCTATCTTAATGCCTTGCTTTTCGCATTGTGCTTTAATCCAACGCACTAACAATGTGTAATCTGCTTTTGAGCAATCCACCACTTCAACACAAGGATACTTTTTAAGAGCATCACAAGGTTTTTCGTTAAGTATTGCTAAAATACTTTGCTCCGATGGATTTTCCAGATAAGATGCAAAACCCTTTTTGAAAAATTCTTGCTTAGGATAAAATTCTCTTACACAAGTAAGCCTTTTTTCACTTAAAAAAGGAAATCCCTCTAAAGAAGATAATAGCGTATCTAACGAAACGTCATCTTCTAAAACAACGTAATTTAAGGAAGGTTCAGATACAAATTTATTTTTGAGCAAGGTTAAACCACGCTCTCTGAAAAACGCATCTTCTCCCTCAAACAAATAAACGGAAAACGCTTTGCCGTCTTCCAGACCGTTCTTAAACTCCGTGTATTTCAAAAAATCACTCCTATCTTTCTTATTCTAGCATTTTTTATTGCTTTTTGCAACGATATTTATTCTGTTTATCGGGTTATTTAACTATTATTAGTTAAAAGAGTATCTAAAAGTTCCGTTTTCCTCTCCGTCAAACTCCCCCGCTCTAGCACGGTAACTCACAGAAGTTTTTGCGTTATAATAAGCACATACACTTTCTGTTAAATTTACACTCACAACAATATCGTATTCACCATTTAATCCCATAAACCCATTATTCTCATCAAAACGTGAAAATATCGCAACCTTTTCGCCATCTATTTCAGTTGTTAATGCGTGTCCGTTAAGGGCGTATTCAAAAGCATAATTTTCCGTGTTTATTTTTGAGTTATCACCATAAGCGCACAATTCTATATCGCTAAACGAGCGTTTTATTATCTCTTCTTTCATCACGTTCTTCTCTCCAAAATAAATGAGTTTTCCTACTGAAAAAACAGTTAAAAACTTTGTTAAAAATACTTGCTCGTCCGCATTAAATCCATTTAATATTATAATCGTGTCAAAATGGTCAACTTTCTGTTTTTCTTTTAGACGCTTCAACCTACTTGAAGAATATACGTGCTTAACTTCGCTTAATACGAACACATTTTCTTTTGGGGTTATTAGCGCCGATGCGCATATATTTTGCGCCCCTAAAACAAAAAGGTCAATTGATTTGTTGTCCTTTACACTAACTATCGTACTTCCGCATAAAAAACAGGTTGTCAATACAAGTGTTAATATTAGTTTTATCTTCTTCTTTAAGTTTGTTATTTCTCCAACAGTTATTAACACAAGGTAATATACAATCCCAAAACCGCCAAGGATAACTCCGCCTATTATAAAAATGTCGTAATCAAATGCAGATATGCACATATTGACAAATTTTAATACGTATCCTGGAATAAACAAGGTTACTTTAGCAATATTAAACAGTCCACCCAAAAGAACACAAACGAGTAAGGCTATAAAAATAGCCGAAACACACGGAATAAAAATCAAATTTGCAATTATCGCAATTAAAGAAAATTTTCCGAATGCGTAAAGGCATATAGGAGCGCCCACTAGTTGCGCCGAAAGAACAGCACCGATTGACGAGGCTAGTTTTCTAGGTAAAAACTTAAATGCTTTTGAAATGGACGGGGAAAGCACAATCATTCCAATAACAACAATAAATGAAAGTTGAAAACCTACGTAAAACAGTTGTATAGGAGAGAACATTAAAATAAGTACCGCAGATAAAGAAACTGACGTTAATCCGTCATAACGTTTTCCGCCGATTGATAAAAACAACGACACGGCAGTCATAACCGCAGCCCTAATGCTTGAAGAGGAAAATCCACAAACGCCCGAATAGAAAAACAATACGCTTGTAATTAACAATGCTTTAGGCAACCTTTTCATTCTAATCTTATCAAACAAAAACCCTAAAGCCATTGCTAGAAAACCTATATGCAAACCTGACACAGCAAAAACGTGCGCTATACCTGCACTTCTATATGAGGTCAATAGTTCGGTATCTATAAATTCGTCATACCCCGTAAGCATTGCGTAAGAAATAGCAAACTCTTCTCTATCAAGTCCTTTTTTGAGTGTCTCTCTTATGAATAGATTCATTTTTTCAAACACCGTTAAACTATTTCCCGTAACAACAATCTCTTCTGCCGTCAACTCTGTCGTATATTTAATTTTTCTCACAATATCGGTTGCCGAAAAATTACCCTCATAAGTAATCTTTTTATCCAATAATTTAGAATAAAAACTTATTTGATCCCCAACATCAAATTTGTTGTTTTCATATACGTATGCGTAAATTTTGTACCGTAACTTACCATTTCTTGCCCCACTAATCTTTACCGACGAAACTAAAAGCCTACTTCCGTTATCCGTATCCACCACTTCGTCAACCCTACCGTTTACCGAATAAAAATGGTTACCTAAATCTGCCTTTCTATAATCGGAAAGACTAAAATAAAACAGTAATCCACCCAAAACGTAAAACAAAAGAAAAATAAGAATAAAAACTGTTTTTACCTTTATTCTTTTTGTAGATGAAGGGAATAATCCAAAAAGTAAAATTCCTAATGTAAAGAAGACACTTAATAAAACTCCAGCAAGAATTTTATCAAGCATAAAACTGTATGTAGTGCATATACCCATACAAAGACAAATTGCAATAAAGAGCATTAATCTAAAATTAAATATTTTGTTGATTTTTATACCTTTTTTCTTTTGCATATTAAGATTTTATGAAAAACAAATAAAAATGTCAATTTATTCGTTGCAATAGATAAAAGAATTTGTTACAATATTTTTAGCCTTCTTGGTTCGACAAGGGAAAGTTCAAAAGAATCCACGGTAATATTAAAAGAAAGCTGTTGTCTGTATTGCGGAGCGGAGCTCTTGACCGATGTAAATTCCGGTCATCATAAAAGAGATGCAGATTCAATAAGCGCAGCATTCGCCTGTTAACAAAACGGGTTATTATTTGCTTTTCCACCGGCCAAAGCAGGTCTTTTTTTTAAAACCCTGTTTAATCAGTTGCAAAACCTTATAAATTATGCTAAAATTAATTTCGCAAAATAGATAAACACCTTTTCGCGAAATTAATTTTAGCATCTGCCATCATGGTCAAGCGGTTAAGACGCCGCCCTCTCACGGCGGAAACCGGGGTTCGATTCCCCGTGGTGGTGCCAAAAACAAAAAGACAGATTTTTTTCTGTCTTTTTTGTTTTTTCCATTACGGGTTGATGAGAACCCCGTCGGTTCGGACGCCTTTGACCAACCTTTCTAATCGGCTTAGTCCAACGTAGCAATTTTATTGCGGAGTTGCTTCCCCGTGGTGGTGCCAATAAGAACGTAAATCGAACATAGATTTGCGTTCTTTTTCTTTGCCCAAAATTCAGGGCAGGACACTTAGCCCCACCCTATAAGGTTTGATATTAAAGTTTTTAATTCCCGCCCTAATTACAACGAATAGCGTAGGTGTTTTATTATTCGTAGAAACCTATTCGATTTCTTTTTTCTGTTTCTACATTTTGTTGTGTGTGCTTACAACGTGGATAATTATGGCAACCAAAGAAAGTACCGTACTTTCCTTTTCTTAAAACAAGAAAATCCCCACATACTGGACAGCGATTATTATGGTAAACCGCCTTCATATTGTCATTTGTGTAAGAACAGTATGGGAAATTAGAGCAACCGTAGAAAGATTTTCCGTCAATCTCGGATTTTCTCACAACTAAATGACCTGATTTACACCAAGGGCAAAGATATTCATTTTCCTCTTTTGACTCGCTTTCATCTTCCATAATATAGCATTTACTTTTAATTTCTTGTATAAATTCTGAAGATTTACTTTTTTCGGAAAGCAAATATATGATTGATTTTGTTCTTGTTAGTGCGACATAAAAAAGACGTCGTTCTTCAGCAAATTCAAAGTTGTTTTTCTTTCCAAGTAAAAGCGTTAAAACATTGTCATCTTCTGTTTTATTTGGGAAACCATTTTGTGCATCTTCGCCACTAATTAAAATAACAAAATCGCTTTCCAATCCTTTTGAGCCGTGAACTGTACTGTATGATATTTCAAGTTTTGGATAATCATAGTGCTTTATAGTTTTGTAATCAAAAACCTGAATTTCTCTACAAATAAAAGCGTCTATATCTAGCCTATTTCTACCCAGCACCAAAACTTTTGCATTTGAATTTATTGATGAAATATCTTCTAATGCTTTAGCAAGAGCCATTGCTTTATTACCTTTATGGTAAATAATTCTTACAGGTTTTTCTTGGTGCTTGGCAGATTTTATATTCTTTTTATATTGACTTGGATTTGCTGTTATAAATGGCTCTACTATTTGTTGCAGTTCTGCAGAATTTCTATGTGTAGAGGTTATGTAATTTAGTTTTGCCCCCATAAAAATCCTTTCAAACTCTAAAAATACGTTTATATCACAACCTGCAAAACGATAAATAGCCTGCCAATCATCGCCGACAGCAAAAAGTTTCGCATTTCCGTGTTCGATAAGTTTCTGCAAAAATTTTGTTCTACTTTGCGATATATCTTGAAATTCGTCAACGATAATATATTTATACTTAAAATTGGGGGTTGAATCAAGTAAATCTATTGATTGTAAAATCATATCATCAAAATCTATCTTGTCCGCCTCTCTTAAATTTTGCATATAGTAATTATATACGTCTTTGCAAATATCTAAAAATAAACGTGCACGACTTGTATCATATAGAGAATCATTTAGTTGTGCTTTTAATTCTTCAAAGCCTGTATCGTCTTTAATTTGTGCTTTATACAAAGAAATAAATGTCATTATCAAATTAAAAAACGAACTAAAATCTCTACCTGTATAAACGTTATGTAAAGCATTAAAAACTTCGGTTTGAGATAAAGGCTTAAATTCTACACCATTTTCCAACAAACGAGATTTAAGGTTATCGAAAATAACGCCCTCATTAAATTCGTAAGAATAAGTTTCTATACATTTTGTTTGATTTTCACTATGTATTTGACGTTTCCAATGCATTGAACGAACGTACTCATCGCTTGCCTCTTTGTCGTATTGAGGGGTGTTTCCGTTCCTATCAATGCCATAGTGTTCTATATAAATACCATAATCAGGCAAGTAGAAATCGGGGGTATATTGACGCTTATCAAGTGTACTTGTTTCAATTTCATACGGCTTTTCATATTCGTAATTTATCCCATTTGTAAAAAGATAATTTGCAATTACGAGTTCTTCATTACTTTTAACAAATTCATTTTTAAGTGTTTCGTGTTTATCTTTATTTGCAGATAATTTCCCTAAACGGTCTTTTAATGTTCTAAAATCAAGAGTTTTTAATTCCTTGAAAATCTCACCATCATTTTTGTATTTTTTCTTATAAGTCGGTGCAGCGTAGAAATATAAGGCAATATATTGAAAAATCTCATTTGCTATTTTATGATTTTTTACCAATTCTTCTTCGAAGAATTGTGTAATATAAGCCTTTAATTGTTCTTCTATTGCTTTTTTCTTACCACTTGATTCAGTTAAAATTTTTAACCCTAAAGCATGGAAAGTTTCTACTGCTAAACCATTTGCAACAGAATTTATTTTGTTTTCTAAATCGTCAGCAGAGGCTCTTGAATAAGATAATAACAATATTTCATCTTTTCTCGCCAAACCCATTTCCAATAAATACTTAACCTTTCCGCAAATTGTCAAGGTTTTTCCCGAACCTGCGCCTGCAATTGTTAAGTTGGATTTAGAATTACAAAGTACCGCACGCCGTTGTTCTACATCAAGGCTTTTCCCGTTTATGTTATCAAAAATTATATCATCTAAATGTCTTGCGATAAATTTTTCATTATGTTTTTCTATAGTGTCAGCATTAACAATAGGAATTTGATAATATTTACGAGAGTAAGTATTATATTTTTCTATTCCTTTCAAAGCATTGCTTAACGCATTAGATATATTTTCAGTATCAATATAGACGTCGGGTAAGTTGTCAATTTCTTTAATGATAGAAAGAATTATATTTTTTTGTTCTTTTATTAAATCATAATCGCAAACGATTTCTTCAATTTTTTGTTTATATGTATCATATTGTTGTTTGTGCTTAAAGGAATTAGGAACAACGTATGCGTAAACCTTTTTAATCGTAGAATAAATTTCTTCAATCTTTTCTTTGCTACACTCTAAAATATTATCCAAAATATCCGTAATGGGATATGTTTGTAAAAGTGTATTATAAGCAAACGTTAATGATTGTATTTCCTTATTATGCTTTTCGATTTTTTGTATGCAAACATTATATCTTGAAACAATATCGGCATATAGTTCTTTTTTTGATAGAGAGCGAATAAATTTTGTGTTTTTATCTTCGTTATTATCAATACTCTGGAATAAAGTTAATGCCGTTTCAACTTTATCAACATACGACAGTATCTTCTTTGCTTTATTTTTTAAGAACAAGTTTTCTATAAAAGCAAACATAAAATCCTTATCACTCCTTTTACAATAACTAATTTATTATAGCATATAATAGCGTTTTTTTCAATCCCTTACGGTATGTGGTGGATAATAAAATGAACGAAATTTTATTTTTAACCAAAAAATAGGGAAAAGCGACAACTACATAAATCCTTACGGATTTGTGATATTCGTCTAACGACGAGTGATATTGCCTACGGCAGTTATATTTGCCTATGGCAAGTTAAGAATTTATTTAATATCACTTTTAGCCACAAGGCTAAAAATA
>JAZORG010000076.1:0-25817 GCA_045656465.1 Christensenellaceae bacterium | reverse complement strand
TAATCTATATCGTCGGGTAATACCTTTTCTTCAAGTTTTTTTGCCTTTTCTATCTGCTCTAAACCTTTTTCTAGATATCCTGAATACTTTGCGTCAATTTCAACCGTATCCAAAATTTCTTTACTTACGTTTTCAAAACCGCCAAACGCATCTTTAATTTTTGCAAGTGGAATACCTCTTCTCACCATATCGGCTCTACTCAAGCCCGTTTGTGGCTTTTGATAGCCAAACTCTTTTAATAATTCTTCTGCATCTTTAGGCTTAACCGTCTGTTGCATTTCTTCGGTTGCGAGATTATATTCTTTTACCCTCTGCAAATATTTATTATATCTTTCATCACTTACAAGCCCTGCCTCTCTTCCCCTTTCGGTTAACCTAAAGTCGGGGTTATCTTGGCGCAAAACAATGCGATATTCGGCACGGCTTGTCATCATTCTATAAGGCTCGTTAGTGCCTTTTGTAACTAAATCGTCAATCAAAACGCCTATATATCCGTCATCACGGCGTAAAATTAGAGGTGGTTTTCCCCTCATTTTTAGCGATGCGTTAAGCCCTGCAATAAGACCTTGTGCTGCCGCCTCTTCATAACCGCTTGTGCCGTTTATTTGACCTGCCGTATAAAGTCCCTCTATCTTTTTATATTCTAACGTTGGGTAAAGGTCTAGCGAATCAATGCAGTCATACTCTATTGCGTAAGCATAACGCATAATTTCGCAATTTTCTAACCCTTTTACCGTGCGGTACATTGCTTTCTGCACGTCGTGTGGGAGAGAAGTTGACATTCCCTGAACGTAAATTTCGTTGGTGTCTTCGCCCTCTGGCTCTAAAAATAGTTGATGGCGTTCTTTATCGCTAAATCTAACTACTTTATCCTCAATGGACGGACAATATCTTGGTCCTGTTCCCTTTATCATTCCCGAATAAAGGGGAGAACGGTGTAAGTTTGCCTTAATTATTTCGTGTGTTTTTTCGTTGGTGTAGGTTAAATAACAGGGGCGTGGTTTTTCGGGAATACGTTCGCTTAAAAAACTGAATGGATAAACGTCCTTTTCACCGTCTTGAATTTCAAGTTTATCAAAGTCTATCGTACGAGCGTCAACTCTAGCAGGTGTTCCCGTCTTAAATCTGCGCACGCTAAAGCCTAATTTAATGAGATTTTCGGTCAAACCGCTTGCGGAAGACTGAAATCCATTCGGGCCAGAATTTTGCCTCCATTCCCCTGCTATGACGCTACCGTTTAGATAAACGCCCGTTGCAACGATAACTGCTCTGCATTCTAAAATTCCGCCGAATGCAGTCTTAACGCCCGTAACGAATTTGCCTGTCGGGTCGGTTAGAATTTCCACCGCCTCGCCCTGTAAAATTTTAAGGTTATCGGTGTTTTCAAGCGTTTTTTTCATTAGCGTGTGGTAAACGTTTTTGTCTTCTTGACCACGCAAAGACTGAACGGCTGCGCCCTTGCCACGATTTAGCATTCTTATCTGCAGAAGCGCACCGTCTGCATTTACGCCCATTTCACCACCCAAAGCGTCTATTTCACGAACAATTTGACCCTTGCTCGTTCCTCCGATAGAAGGATTGCACGCCATAAACGCTATGCTATCAAGATTGAGTGTTAGCATAGCCGTGTTAAAGCCCGTTCTGGCTAGGGCAAGCGCCGCTTCGCAACCAGCGTGTCCTGCGCCGATTACTACTGCATCAAATTTTCCTTCTAAAAATGTGTTCATAATGTTACTGCTTTAATAGCATCTTTTTAAGGTCGTTAATTTCTACCGAGAGTTTCTCGTCAGTTTTCATTCTTTGGTCTATTTTATCTCTTGCATATACAACGGTCGAGTGATCTCGCCCAAAAAGTGAGCCAACGGTCATTTGCGGTAGGCTCATCATATCGAGTATTAAATACATACTAACTTGACGTGGAAGAACAAATTCTTTGTTCTTTCTCTTTCCGCAAATATCGTTTTTGGATACTTTATAAAAATCGCACACGCAGTTGATAATATCTTCTGCACGCAGTTCTTCTTGCTTTTCGCCTGCGCTTTCTTTTAGCGCATCGTTAACAAGGTCAATTGTAATATTCTTTTCGTGAAGTTTGCTTGCGAAAATTACCTTTGTGAGTTTGCCGATAAGCGTTCTGTTATCGCAGTCTGCTAGTTCTGCAATATACGATAAAACTTTTATATCAATAACGCACTTTTGTTTTGCGGCATTCTTTCTTAAGATAGCGATACGGAGTTCAAGTTCTGGTGATTGAATATCTGTTAAAAGCCCACCCTCAAAACGTGTGCGAAGTCTTTCTTCTAAAACCTCAATCTCTCTAGGAGGACGGTCAGAAGTTAAAACCACCTGTTTATTTTGCAAAACGAGTTCGTTAAAGGTGTGGAAAAATTCCGTTTGAATACCCTGTTTTTTAGCGAGGAACTGCACGTCGTCAATAAGCAAAACGTCAACGTTGCGATATTTACGGCGGAAGTCTGCGCCCGTGCCTTTACCTTTAGAAATACTTTCTATAAGTTGGTTTGTGAATTGTTCACAAGTAGCGTAAAGCACGTTAAGGCGTGGGTTATGCACCTTTAAGTAGTTGGCAATAGCCATTAAAATATGCGTTTTACCAAGCCCTGTTCCTCCGTATATGAAAAGAGGGTTATAAGCATCGCCAGGGTTTTCTGCAACCGCTTTAGCCGCAGCAAAAGCGTATTCGTTAGAAGAACCCACAACGAAATCGTCAAAAGTAAATTTTGGAGATATAGGCGAGCCTTGCATTTCAATTTGCTCACGCTCTTCCTCGCCGAGTTGTTTTAGATAATCTTCCCTATCTTTGGCAACGACAACTTCAAAATCGTTAATATAAGTATTGCAGTTTAATAAAGCCTCTCTCATCTTACTGCCGATAACTTGGTCGTTAACCGAGCGGGCAAAAAGTTCGATAGGCGTGCATAGTATGATTTTGTTGCCTTTTACGTCAACGGGTTTGAGTTTATCTACGTAAGTTACGAAGGCAATGTTACTTACCGTTTTTTCTATTTGGGGCAGAAAGGTTTGCTCCCATAAAATTTCGTAATTTTCCTTTTCCATTACAACTCATCCTTTTTTTCTGTTGCTTTTAAGTAAAAAACATTATATAATATTTTTAAATTAAAATAAAGTTATTAGGGCAAAAATTTTAAAATTTTTATTTTTTATGTTTATTTCTTCGCTATCGTTAAAAAACTTCCGCAACTATTCGGAAGAAACCATTCAATTTAATGAGGGCATAAACTTGCTTACGGGCGAGAATGCGCAGGGCAAAACCAACGCCGCAGAGGCAATTTTTTTCCTCTGTACGGGGTATTCTCCTCGTGCGAATAAAGATAAACTCGTTATTAAAAACGGAGAGGAGAAAGCCGAAATTTCAGCAAACGCCACTTCTCTTTACGGCGACGTTTCCGTACGCATTAAGTTTGATAAAAACGATAAAAAATCTATTTACGTTAACGGAATGCAAGTTTTACGTATTGGCGAGATTTTAGGGAATATCAACAGCGTGTTCTTTAACCCCTCCGAACTAAAACTCGTTCAGGAAAGCCCCGAGGATAGACGAAGATTTCTAAACGTTTCTCTCTCGCAAATGTCCAAGAATTATTTTTACGCTTTGCAAAGGTACAATAAAATTCTATCACAGAGAAACAATCTATTAAAAGAATCCGATTACGCCCTTATTAAAGACACATTGCCCGTTTGGGATATTCAACTTACCAAAGAGGCATCTAAAATTATCAAGGCGAGAAATGAGTTTTTAGAGCAGATTGCACCTATTGCAGAAGAAAAGCACGCTCTTTTATCAGACGGCAAAGAAAGGCTTAAACTAAAAACCGAAAGCAGTTATTACGGCTCTGAAGAGGAAATTGCATATTCAATGTATCAAGACTTAAAGACGGGTTTTGAACGTGATATTCGCCTTGGCTTTACAGGAATAGGTCCGCATAGGGACGATATAAAGTTTACGCTTAATGGAGACGACGTACGTATTTACGGCTCTCAAGGTCAACAGCGTACGGTTGCGCTTTCACTTAAACTTGCAGAAACCGAAACGTTTTTTAAAAGGTTTAACGAATACCCCATTCTTATTTTGGACGACGTGCTTAGCGAACTTGATAAAAAACGCCAGAAAAAACTCGTGTCCGCCGTTTCTCATCTTCAAACGATATTTACAGCAACAGGTATGGATTCAACCGTCTTTAGGGGCTATGACTATAACCGCATTGTTATTCAAGGCGGAAAAGTTAAGAGAAAACGCCAAACGGATAAAAAATAGTTATAACTTAAATAGTCATTTTCTGTTACATATCTGATAAAATAAAAAGTTACTGCGGGAGCAATAAGAAATATTGCTCCCGCACTCTTTGTATTCGCAAGCGTAGTTAGTGTGGCGACAATCGGAGCTTGTATTCTTATTATATTGCACAAATACGTGCAAGTCAAGTATTTGGTACAAATTTGTGCTATAATTTTATTATGGAAGAAAAACAAATGCTAAATTATGGTGAAGCGTTAAAAGAGCAAAGAGAAAAATTGGGTTTAAGTCAGTCAATGGTAGCAAAAAAGATAAACACTTCTCATCAAAACATAAGCAGATGGGAAAGCGGAAAGATTTTGCCAAGCATTGATTTTTGTGTAAAACTTGCAGATTTGTATGGAATCTCTTTAGATGAACTAGTAGGAAGAGATAATTAAAAGAAAACGGATAGCACGTTATTTTCATAATAATGGAAATAACGTGTTTTTGTTTAGAAAAAATAAATGAGCGTGCAAGGTTTAGCCTTGCACGCTCCACAAAAAGCCTTTTTAAGACAGTCGATAAGCCGAGTTCTGTCGTGTACGGTCATTTATCTACGAATATTGTTACCAATATCCCCCAGCGATATTTGTTAAACCCTTTCGGTGAAACTCCCTTGTGAAAGGATTTGTCAATCTTGCGTCGGGTGGGGTTTACATATGCCCCTTGCGTTA
Organism: Christensenellaceae bacterium; assembly: GCA_045656465.1. Taxonomy (GTDB): domain Bacteria; phylum Bacillota; class Clostridia; order Christensenellales; family Borkfalkiaceae; genus UBA1259. The sequence continues at coordinate 20,828 of JAZORG010000076.1, read as the reverse complement.
CCGCAAAGGCGGTGCGCTCTTACCACACCTTTTCATCCTTACCAAAAATGGCGGTTGTTTTCTGTTGCACTTTCCTTAAAGTTACCTTCACCGGGATTTCTCCGGCACCCTGTTTCTAAAACGCTCGGACTTTCCTCATTGACAGGCTCTCCCTGCCCCCGCAACCGTATAACTGACTTAAAAAGCATAATCATTATACAATAATCGTTTAATTTTGTCAACAATAAAAAAAGACGGTTAAACTTTTGCTTAATCGTCTTTTCTTTTTGGCTTTTTTGATAGCCAGTTTTTAAGGATTCAAAAATTTAAGATATCCGAGTTAAAGATCGTCGGCATCTTGTACGGGTTTATCGTATTTATCCTCTAAATCCGTTCCCGTGTAAGAACCTAATACGTCAAAACTACTCTTAAAAGATTTGTTATCTTTCTTATTTACAGTTTTTCGTGTCATTCTTACTTTTGCCGTTAGTCTTTGATTTCTTATTACTATCTCTCATAACTTCCCCCTTGGTAGTATTATGTGTAGTAAATTATAAGATATACAAAATTGAAAAGAAAAAGCGTGGTAATTTTTTCCACGCCTTTATATAAGTATTTACTTCTATTTTAATTTAACGATTAAAGCATTTTCAAAATAGAGTCAACGTCAGAAATTTCTGCACCGTAAGTGTCTTTTAAATACTTTATTCCATAAACGTAATCCTCTTCGGTAAACGAATCGGTTGCGTCTTTTGCAACAACAACGTCATAACCATATTGATATGCGTCTGCTGAAGTATGGCGCACACACATATGTGCGTGTAATCCCGTCATAATTACTGTATTTACACCTAGTTCGTCTAATAGAAGTTTTAGGTCGGTTTGGAAGAATCCACTATAACGACGCTTGGGCACAACGTAATCTTTTTCGCACAAATCTAGTTCGGGAATAACTTCAGCCCCTTTTGTCCCTGCTATTGCGTGGTCGCCCCAAAATTTAAGTTCGTGGTCAATTCCTTTTAAGTGCGCATCGTTACAAAATATAACAGGAACACCTTTTTCTCTGCACCCTGCTAAAAGTTGTTTGGTCTTTGGAACGATTGCTAGCCCTCTGTCGCATTTAAGCGCACCGGTTACGAAATCGTTTAACATATCAACTACAAGTACGGCATATTTCTTTTCCATATTTTATCTCCTTTATTTTTGTCTGCATACTCATATGTATATACATATAATAACATGCTTAATTATTTTTGTCAATAATAAAACCACCTTGCAATTTATTTTTTTTTATGTTATACTTAAAAAATAAGTTATTAGGGTGATAAAATGAGTGGTGAACAAAGAAGAAAAGATATTATAACCAAATTGCAAACGAGTTCTGTTCCGATTAGCGCAAGCAGTTTAGCGAAAGAATATTCGGTAACCAGGCAAATAATCGTTGCGGATATTGCGCTTCTAAGAGCGTCGGGGTTTTCAATAAGGGCGGAACATAAAGGGTATATTTTAGACAGGCAATCGTCTGACGAGATAGTTAAGAGAATCGTTGTTAAACACGGCAAAAGCCAAGTCAAACAAGAGTTGTATGCGATAGTTGATTGCGGAGGAAAAGTTCGGGACGTTATTGTTGAACATTCGGTTTATGGAAATATAATTGCAGAGTTAAATCTCTCTTCTCGATTAGACGTCGATATGTTTGTTGAAAAAATCAATTCTGCGGGGGTTAATCCGTTATCTTTATTGACGGAGGGCGTGCACGTTCACACTATTATATTAAAAAACGAAAAGGCTTTTGATAGCGTTATAGAAAAACTTAAAGATTTGCAAGTCTTAGTAGAATACTAATAAATGAAAGCGAGTTAGTTAAATTTAACTAACTCGCTTTTGTTTTGGTTATTATTTTATTCAGTATTATTTATTTTACGCCTATTCTAGTTGCTTTTGCTTTTCCGCTCAAAAGGTCCTTAATTGAATATTTTGCAGAAGCGATTATTACTTTCGTTCCGTTTTTAACTGCGTCTTTAACGTATTCTAATTTCGCTTTTGCGCCGTTTGCGCCAGCCCTTGATGCGCCGTTACAATAGTTTTCGCATTCGGTTATATTATCAAGCACTTCGTAAATATCTTTTCCGCTTATCTCTTCTATAAGCGTGTCGGGATTTTTGCTGTCTTTATATATTCCGTCTGCGCTAGTTAAAATCAGTAACGTTTGCGCTTTTACAAGGCAGGCTATTTGAGATGCCGTTTCATCATTATCTACGCACTCAACGACCTTTTTGTTTTTGTTTTTTAACGACTGAATTTCAAAACGACGGCTCTCTTCCGTGCTTATTGCGTCGTTATAGTTTATAATAGGTATTGCGTTTTGGTCCTTGCATCTAATAAGCATTTCTTTAAGGTGCGCCCTTTTCTGTTCGTCGTTAAAGTGTTGGTGTTCTACCAAAACTTGACGGATAGAATACTTACTGTCAACGTATTGACGGTATGTTGCCATTAAGATTGACTGACCTTGAGCGGCATAGTCTGTTTTAACGTCTTCGGGCGAGCCTTTAAGTTCTTTTCCGTTACGTTTAATGTAATCCAGCCTACCCGTTTCGGCAGCGCCACTTGTTACCCAAATATAGCCTGGCTTAAGTTCTTGAGAAAGCCTTGCGATAAGCGTGTAATCTAAAATATTGTTTTCCTTGTTAATGAGCGCCATCGAGCCGATTTTGCCCACTAATTCCGTATCGAATTTCATATTTTTATTCCTCTTTCGTTCTTATTATATATCAAAACTTATTCGGTTGCAAGTTTAGTGAGGGCAAGTTTATAAATTTGATAGGATTTTTTTATGTATTCAACGGGAATATTTTCGTTTGCGTTGTGAATATTGTCTTTTAATCCTATTTTGCCCATACCGAATGAGCAACCCATTTCAAACGCCCTTGCAAAAGTGCTTCCGCCCATACTTATCGGTTTAGCCTCTTTCTCCCCCGTAACTTCTACGTAAGAAGATAAAAGGGCTTGAACAAACCAACCGTCTTTATCTACCATCATAGGTTTAAGTTGGTGGGGTAGTATTCTGTATTTTAATCCGAACTTATCGACCTTTTTAAGAACGTCGTCTATTGTGAGAGGGGCGGGAATACGGCAATCGCAAGTAAGAAGTATTTTATCGCCCTGTTGTTTAATCACGTTAGGTGAAATAGTAACAGTTCCCTGCTCGGTTTTCATACCGAAAAGATTTTCCTTGTCGTTGAACAAAAATTCAAGTACGTTATGGGTTTTTTCGCCCATTTCGGTAAAATATTCTATAAGTGGTTTTATTGCGTTTACTCCTAGATGAGGAGCAGAACCGTGCGCTGCTTTACCAAAACTCTCTATTTTGCCGTCCTTAAAGCGTAAGTTATATTTTTCTAAAAGGTTATGGTTTACGCCATTTTCAGTTGGTTTTGCGGTTGCAAAAGCGCACACGGCGTTTATTGCAACACCTCCGTTTATCTCGCTAAAGTTTTTTAGAGCGGGGAAAGAAAATTCTATTTGGTAAATTCCTTTTTCAGCATAGGTTAACGGAAACAATCCGTCTGGAGAAAAGCCGTATCTTGGAAAATATGATTTGGTTTTAAGATAATCTATATCTGCCCAACCGCTTTCTTCGTTACAGCCTGCAAAAAAGCGGAATTTTCTTTTTGGGGTTATACCGCTATCCTTTAATTCTTTTAATGCGTAAAGTGTTAAAAGTGTTGGGCCTTTGTCGTCGCCTACCCCACGCCCGAAAAGTTGTCCGTCCTTTTCGGTTAGCGTAAACGGGTCGGTATCCCAACCGGTATCCCCTGCAGGAACAATGTCAAGATGTCCGATAATTCCTATCTCTTCTCCCTCGCCGAAGATAATTTCACCTATATAATTGTCATAGTTTATTGTTTCAAAGCCGAATTCTTTGGCTTTATTTAAGAAAAACTCAAGAGCCTTTCTATTTTCCTCTCCAAACGGTGCGTTTTCAGTTCTTTCGGTCTTAATGCTGTTAAATGATATTAGTGTTTTAAGGTCTTTTAGATATTCGTTGTAATTCTTCATAAAAACTCCAAAAAATTTACTTTTTACGGTAGATTTAATTTTATATATTATACTATAAATTTCTTAAAAAAGCACCATTATAACTTAAATTGTTATATAAAGACTTAATAATATAGTTTATTATGGATTTTTTAGGTTTTTATTTTGTTTTTTTTATAAATTATGTTAAAATAAATTATATGGACGACAAAAATCTTCACGCAGGACATCGTGAGCGACTTATTTTAAGGTTTTTAACTAATCCAGATGGATTTGCCGATCACGAACTTTTAGAACTGCTATTATTTTATGCAATTCCAAGAAAAAACACTAATGATCTCGCCCACAAACTTTTAAGTTCGTTTGGAAGTTTAGAAAACGTTTTTAATGCGGACAAGGATAGGTTGATTGCGGTTGATGGCATTGGCGAAAAGGTTGCCACTCAAATTATGGTGGTCGGCAAGTTGTGTGATTTAATAAATTCTAGAAAAAGCGAACCTGTTTATTGCATAAATGCAGAAGACGTTAAAAATTATTTTACTAAAGAGTTTGCAAATTGTAAAACTGAAATCTTCATTCTGTGTTTTTTGGACAAAAAATATAGGATCACTAATAAAATGACATTCAACAACGGTCATTCAAGGCACGTTTTTGCAGACTTTTCGGATATAGCAAGTATAATTGCCGTTCAAAAACCGAAATTCATTCTGCTTGCGCATAATCACCCTAGCGGAAATATTCTTCCTAGCGAAGATGATGATTTTGCCACAATGCAAGTAAACACGCTTTGCGATTTGCACGGCGCTCAACTTTTAGATCACGTTATTTTCGGTAATAACTTTTATAGTTATAGAGATACGGGTAGATTAGATAGAATTAAAAATAAATCAGATATTTCAAATATTTTTAAGCATATAAAGGAGAATTAATAATGTCAAAAGTAAGAACACGTTTTGCGCCCTCTCCCACGGGCTATCTTCATATAGGCGGACTTCGTACGGCGCTATATGGTTTTCTTTACTCTAAAATGATGGGTGGAGATTTTATCTTAAGAATTGAAGACACGGATACCGCAAGATACGTTGACGGGTCTGTTCAAATTATTTACGATACTATGCGTGATTCGGGAATTATGTATGACGAAGGCCCAGACGTTGGAGGTAATTATGGCCCGTACGTTCAGAGCGAAAGAAAACATATTTATACCGAATATGCAAAAAAACTCGTTGAACTTGGCGGTGCTTATTACTGTTTCTGTTCGCCCGAGAGGATTGAATCGTTAAAAGACGACGCAGGAAATATGCGTTACGATAAACATTGTCTTAAACTCGATAAAGAAGAGATTGAAAGAAGAATTAAAGCAGGTGAGCCTTACGTTATTCGCCAAAATATCCCTGCGGAAGGCGTGGGAAGTTATAATGACTTGGTCTATGGTGAAATTAGCGTTGATTATAAAGATATCGAGGACGGTATCCTGATTAAGAGCGACGGTATGCCTACTTATAACTTTGCAAACGTTATAGACGACCACCTTATGGGAATAACCCACGTTATTCGTGGAATAGAATACCTTTCTTCAACACCAAAATATAATCTTATGTATGACGCTTTCGGTTGGGAACGCCCGACGTATATTCACTTGCCCCCCATTATGAAAGATGCGCAACATAAACTTTCAAAACGTAATGGTGATGCAAGTTACGAGGACTTTGTACATAAAGGATACGTAAAAGAGGCAATAGTTAACTATATTGCGCTTTTAGGTTGGAGTCCAAAAGGTAACGTTGAGAAAATGAATCTTAACGAGTTGATAGAAAACTTCTCGCTTGAGGGAATAGGTAAATCCCCCGCAATTTTTGACGAAACCAAAATGAAATGGTTATCGGGCGAGTATATAAAAGCAATGACGTATGAGGAATTTAAGGACCGTGCGTATGAGTTTTTGAAAAAAAGTAAGGTTTACGGAAAGTATGATGACGATAAATTATTAAACCTTGCAAAAGGTAGAGTTCAGATATTTTCTGAAATTCCTGAAAAGGTAGACTTCTTATGTGAGTTCGATAAATATGATTTAAGCCTTTTTGAAAACCAAAAGCAAAAGTCCTCCGTTGAACTTGCAAAAGAGATTTTGCCATCTATCAAGGAAGTTTTAAGCGGAGTTAGTGAGTGGAACAATTCTAATCTTTTTGCAGTTTTAGTTGAGCTCTCTGCTAAACTTGAGATAAAAAAACAAGCGCTTTTATGGATAATGAGAATTGCCATAACAGGCAAAGAGGCTACCGCCGGCGGAGCAACAGAAGTTGCTGACGTTTTAGGAAAAGATGAAACTCTTTCTCGCATAAATTTTTCACAAGAATTACTAAATAAATAATATATTGTAATATAATATAATAAAAGAACTTATATAAAATTATATCGCCCGCAAGGAACTTGCGGGCGATATAGTATTTATGCACCAAAAGAATTTTTCTCTATATACGTTTGGTTGTCGGTAATGAAATTTAAGTAATTTTCGATACCGTCTGCGATATTTTTTGCCATTTTATAAACGAGGTTTAGTCTAGTAAGGTTAAATAAGTTATGGTTTTGCACAGATTTTCCGGCAACAACCCCTATTATGCTAATATCCCCTATCGTTCCTAGGTTTTTGTCAACTCCAAGTCCTGGCTTTAACCCTTTATCCACCACACGTATAAGACCTATATCGTCTGGCTCTCCAACTGCAGCGTCTATTGCAATTGCTATTGAGGTTGGGTGCATTTGTTTTAAATACGTTCTTGCATATTCAACCTCTTTTGCTGTGATCGGGTAGTTAAGCGTTCCGTAAACGTATGAGTTTATTTTTCTACTCCTTAAAAACGTTCCAACGAGCGGACCTAGGCTATCACCCAACACTAAATCGCTCCCTACACAGATAAATATAGGTTTTAAGTTTTTAGGATTTGTTTCTTTAAGCGCTTGCGCTATTCCCTCTTTTGCGTAATTGTTCATTGAGGAAAAGGAATATGTCTTATTTGCCATCTTTTTGTTCTCCGTGTTTTTTTCTTAGTGATTATTGACTTTAAATTATAAATTTATTCCTTTTTTTGTTTTTTGTTGATTATATTTTAATTATGTGATATTATTTATATAGAAAATTTTATATAAAGGAAATAATATGCTTAATTTATTAGCGGTAAATTTACCCGTAATTGTAGATGTTGTTTCGCTTGTTTTTGTAAGTGCCTTCGTTATATACGGATATGCAAAAGGATTTGTTAAACAATTCTTATCCGTATTCGGCACAATCTTAAGTTTGTTGCTTGCTGTTGTTTTATGTACTTCAGTTGCAGGATTTTTAGAAAATCAATTTAAGGTTGTTACAACAGTTTCAAACGGTTTGGGCGGAGTATTTACAAATTTAATCGGCGATAAAGTGATGAATACCACACTTACCGAGGCAACAGAAGGATATTTAAATGATCACGGAATGCCTATCTGGCTTATAAATATAGTTTTAGAGTTTGTAAGCGAAGGTTCTCTTCCGATGGATACAACGTTAAATCAGATAATTTGCCCAACATTTGCTTATTATATAGTTATTGCTTGTTCGGCGGTTGGCTTGTTTATAGTATTTAAGATTTTATTTTTCTTGCTTTCAAAAATTATAAACAAACTTCACTCAATACGTCTTGTTGCAATTTTAGATAATACACTCGGTATTGTTTTAGGATTAGTTAGCGGAATTATATATTTAGAATTAATTATCATTGTAGTTGCTATAATTCCTGTTCCTGCTTTCCAAAGTATAACAATTGCTATTCAAAATTCCTTTTTAACTAATTTTATTTCAAAAATAAGTTTATACAATATAATATTGAATGCAATTTCAACAACAAACGTTATCGGTTATGTAAAAAATCTTGTTTTAACAAATTTGCCTGTATAAGAGGCATTAATTTAATTAGCGATATTGTTTGTTACTAATGAAATATATACTTTAGTAAAATTAAATAGGATATTATAATATCGAAATGTTTTCCCGAAAGATTCTTTCGGGAATTTTTATTTTCTAATTGTTTTTTGAAGTAACTATGTAAAAAATAAATTACTTTACTATACTAAAGCGTAGCGCTATTTATTAAATAATTGCGCCACAACCATATTATACATAATTTTAATTTTTTGATAAATTTATAATGATATTATAAAAATTATAATATTTGTGTCATAAACTATTTCAATTAAAGTAATTATGGTGTATTATATACAGAGATATTTTTGTTATATTATATGAAAAACGTTTTTTGATTGTGCTATGCATATATACACATCGAATAATTATATTTTTTCACGTTTCATTTATTAGTTAATTTTAACAGTTTTTCATAAGATATTAAGACTAAATAAACGTTTATAAAACATAACGCACTAAAGATAAATGCTATAAATTTATACCAAATTCTAAAAACTCTATTTTGCACCGCACTTTAATCGCCTTATCGAATAGCAAAATAATTATATTAAACAACATTTATTAAAAAGAAGATAATATTTATTCTAAAATGTTTCACGTGAAACAAATAAATAAAATAAAAAGGTTTCACGTGAAACATTTTGCTGGCGTGGTTTATTGCTTTCAATTGTATTATTGCTTTGCGTAATAATAAAAATGGATAATTGTGGCTTGGTGCAAAGCAAATAAAAAATTTTAGTGTTTAATATTTGAAGTAGTTCAGTAATTAAAGTGGTGCATTATGGTGTATTGTTGTGGCCGAAGTTGATTTAAGTAATTGAGATTATATATGTTTTTTATGGTATTATACAAATTTTGTCGTTGTTCTCACACAAAATGAGAGTATTTTTTCTCGGAAAAAATTTTAGGCATTCTGTCTCAGACCGTTAAAATGGCAAAATTTTAAGATTATAATTTGTTCTTTTCGGTGTGTTTTTATGGGCGATTTTTGTTCCACGTGGAACATCTTGCATTCTTAATTGCTTTTTGGAATATTATTAATTTACAAAATATAAATGTAAAGTTATTTTTTAGTAAAGTGCAATAAATATAATATTGCGTTTTATGTTTTTGGGGGATAAAATGAATAAATACGGAATGAAATTATTAAAAAGATTAAAAATTGAAAGAAAGGAGTTATTACGCAAATATGATAACCTTGCGTTTTACGATAAAAGTATTGTTGGGTTTTATATAAATTGTATGCGTCTTGACTATTTAATTTGCGCTTTAAGGAATGATTTGAAGAGAAGTAATTTATTGGCGCAAAATAATAATAGCCGTGAAGAAGAGTTTAATAAGCGAATTGATGGACTATTATTTCTTGATTTTGATATGTTGTATGATGAAGTGTTGTATAACAGAGTTAGAGTGGATTTTCAAGAAGATTGCATTGTTTGTAGGGGTTATAAACGGTGCGGAACAAGAAAACAGAAAAAGAAAATGGAATTATCCATTGAGGATATTAAGTCCAACCTTAAAAGGCTAAAGATTAACGAGTGGAAAAATAATTGTTTTGATAAAAAGTGTTTTGATGGGTGGTGGAGTTTAAAAATGGTTTTTTCCGAGGGAAAAGCCATTGATTATAAAGGAGTAAATTCATTTCCTGTTTATATGGTGGGCTTTTTAGAATTATTTGATTTTAACGTTAAAGAAATCCTGTAAATTTCTTTTTTGTTGTTGGTGTTTTTATTATCTTTTTTAGATGCTTTTATAATTTTTGTATTTAATTTTTCATATAAATTTATAAAAATTTTAGGGTAGCGCATAAAATAAATTTTTAGCGCTACTTTTACTTTTCCTTTTTTTGTTCTTTGTTATTTAAAATTATAAATTTAATTGTATTTTATCCTTATTTGTAGTATAATAATATAAGAATATAAGTAAATGACTAATTATTTTGAAAGAATCAACTTTCTTTCAAGGTTATTTAAATTTTTTTTGGGTATATTTTTATTATAAAATAATTTGTCCATAGTAAATTAGTCGTGGACTAGAAAAGGAGATGTAAAGTTGAAGACAGGAAGAAACAAACTGCTTTGGATTGTTCTTGGAATAATTGTGATTGCGATAGCGGCGCTTTCTTTAACAAATTGTTTAAGCAGAAACATATCGGTTGATTACTCTGAGTTTTATACTGTGATAGAGTTATCTTCTGATGATCGTAAAATTACAAAAGAAGAATTAGCAAATTCTAATGCTAAAAAGATTTACGAATGGGTTAGTAAATATAGTGGTTACGAAACGGTTGTCGTTAAAAACGTAGTGTTCGATAGTTACGTTTTATCGTTTGATATTGAAATAGCCAATGCAACTAGTTCGGCAACGAGGGCTGTGCCGTTTACGACTAACTACTCAAGGGCAAGTGATTCGGTAAAAGAATTAGAAGAAAAAATGTCAAAAGCCCAAATTGATTTTACCTACACTAATCCAAATGCAGGGTCAATTTGGTCATCACTACTTCCGCTTGCAGGTTGTGTTGTTATAGCAATTGTATTCTTTATTATAATGATGCAAACGCAAGGTGGAACGAAGAGTGCAATGAACTTTGCAAAGACAAACGCAAGGGTTAATCGTGATTTGAAAGTTCGTTTTTCTGACGTTGCGGGCGCAGAAGAAGAAAAGGCTGAACTTGCAGAAGTTGTAGATTTTCTTAAAAGTCCCAAAAAGTTCTCTGAAATCGGTGCGAGAATTCCCAAGGGTGTTCTTTTAGTAGGCCCTCCAGGAACAGGTAAAACGCTTTTTGCTAAAGCAGTTGCAGGTGAGGCAGGCGTTCCGTTCTTCTCAATAAGCGGTTCAGACTTTGTGGAAATGTTTGTCGGTGTAGGTGCATCAAGGGTAAGAGATTTATTTGACGTGGCGAAAAAAAGCTTGCCGTGTATCGTTTTTATTGACGAAATAGATGCTGTTGGCCGTCAGCGTGGTACGGGTATGGGCGGTGGCCACGACGAAAGAGAACAAACTCTAAACCAATTACTCGTTCAAATGGACGGTTTTGAAAGCAATGACGGAATAATCGTAATGGCGGCAACTAACCGTGCAGATATTTTAGACCCCGCATTGCTCCGTCCGGGCAGATTTGATAGACAAATTTACGTTAACACACCTGACGTGCGTGGGCGTGAAGCAATATTAAAAGTTCACGCAAGGAATAAGCCTCTTGCAAGCGAAGTAAACTTTAAGACGGTTGCTAGAATGACAAGCGGTTTTTCGGGTGCAGATTTAGAAAACTTGCTTAACGAGGCTGCGATTTTGGCGGCAAGAGCGAACAGAAAATGTATTACAAATAAAGACCTTTACGAAGGAATAAATAAAGTGTTGATGGGACCGCAAAAGAAGAGTAGGCTCGTTACCGAAACAGATAAGCGCATTACCGCTTACCACGAGTCGGGGCACGCTGTGCTTGCAAGACTTCTTCCTAACTGCGACCCTGTTCACGAAGTATCTATTATTCCTAGAGGTCAAGCGGCGGGCTATACAATGACTAGACCCGATTCTGATGACAACCACCTCACAAAGGCAAAATTACTTGACGATATCGTTATGACTCTCGGTGGGCGTGTTGCCGAAGAACTTATTATAAAGGATATATCTGCAGGCGCATCTGGGGACATTCAGGCGGTAACAAAACGAGCAAGGCTTATGGTAACCGAATGGGGTATGAGCGAAAAGGTTGGTCCTATTTCCTACGGTTCAGATAAGGAAGTGTTTATCGGTAGGGATATGGCTTCGCACGTTTCATACAGCGAAGAAACGGCTGCAATTATAGACGAGGAAATTAGAATTATTATAGATAGCAGTTTACAAAAGGCTAGAGAGTTGCTTTCAAAGAATAAAAAACTTCTTGACAATATGGCAAGACTTTTGGTGGAAAGAGAAACTATCTTTACTGAAGAAGTTGATATGCTTATGGAGGGTAAATCTGTTGAGGAAATAATGCAGTTTATGGACGAACACGAGCATACCTTGCAAGAAAACCCCTTTGAAAGAAAGTCAGCAAAAAACGTTATCGTTACTGAAAAAAACAGTCAAACGAGAGCGGAAAAGGCTGAAAAAGAGGACAAAGAAGAAATAAAGAAAGAAAACAATCAGCCCAAAGAAGAGGAAAAAACTCATACGGAAGGCAACGACAATAATAGCGTTGACGACAATAAAGACAACGAAAAATAATTCAATAAAAGTCATAGACAATAAATATAAACAGCGTAAATTCCGATGAAAAACAAAGGAAAAGAGCAATAGACAAACTTAAGGAGAGAGAGTTATGGGAAAAATAATTGCTTTTTCAAACCAAAAAGGCGGTGTCGGTAAAACGACAACTTGTGTAAACGTTTCAGCGTACCTAGCAAAAAAGGGATATAAGTGCTTGATAGTTGACCTTGACCCACAAGGAAATGCAACTAGCGGACTTGGCTTTGCAAAGAGTGAGGTTAAGAACTCCGTTTACAACGTTATGATAGACGAAATGCCTATTGCAGATGCAGTTGTAACAACGTGCATAGACGGATTAGATATTCTTCCATCTAACATTGACCTTGCGGGCGCAGAAGTGGAATTGGTTTACGTTAAGGACAGAGAACACGTGCTAAAACGTGTTTTGGAAACAGCAAGAAAAAGTTACGATTTTATTGCGATAGACTGTCCTCCCTCGTTAGGGCTTTTAACGATAAATGCGCTTGCTGCAGCAGATACGGTAATAATTCCAATTCAGAGCGAATATTATGCGCTTGAGGGATTGAGTCAATTGATGAATACAATTAAACTTGTTGTAAAACACCTAAACGAAAAACTTAAAATCGAGGGCGTTGTTCTCACTATGAACGACAATAGGGCAATAATATCCCGTCAGATTTCTGCAGAGATAAAGAAGTTTTTTGGAAAGAGAGTTTATGAGACGGCAATTCCTAGAAACATTAGGCTTGCGGAAGCGCCTAGCCACGGTGTACCGATTATGTTGCACGATACAAGGTGTTCTGGCGCAAAGGCTTACCTTGCGCTTACCGAGGAGTTTTTGAGCCGTCAGCCAAGCAAAAAGAATTAGTCGGCAAAAGTTATTCGGTAAATTAAATTTTGGATAAATACGGAGAAAGTTAAGATGAAACCAAACAGAGGATTAGGAAAAGGATTGTCCGCATTGTTTTCGGAAACCGAAGAAGATTACGGAAAAAGCCTATTGTTTGATGAAGAAGTAGGAGAAAAGGGGGAGAGCGTAAGTGAAATAGACGTGTCTTCTATCTTTGCTAACCCTAATCAACCGAGAAAGGTCTTTGACGAAACAGCGCTTAAAGAACTTGCAGATAGTATAGAAAGGCACGGCGTGATTATGCCTATTATCGTAAACAGAAGCGGTGATAGATATATGATTATCGCAGGTGAACGCCGTTTCCGTGCAAGCAAGATAGCGGGCTTGAAAAAAGTTCCTGTAATAATAAAAAATTATAACGAAAGACAAATAAAAGAAATTTCTCTTATTGAAAACTTGCAAAGAGAGGACTTAAACCCTATTGAAGCGGCAACCGCTATGCGTTCGCTTATGAACGATTACGGCATGACGCAAGAGGAATTGGCGGATAGGATTGGTAAATCTCGCCCTGCAATTGCCAACACGTTGAGACTTCTTAACCTTGCGCCCGAAGTAATTAAAATGGTTGCCAACGGTAACCTTTCGGCAGGTCATGCAAGAACGCTTATTTCCGTTCCCGGAATGGACCAGGTAAAACTTGCAGAGGCATCGGTTAAAGAGGGGCTTTCCGTTCGTGAAGTGGAAAAGAGGGTTAAAGAATACTTTGCCCCGCCCGAAGAAAAGGCTAAAAAGAAAGTTCCTCAAGTTCTTTCTGCAGAACTTAAAGAACTCATTTCCGATATGCAAAGGGTGTTCGGCACAAAGGTTAACGCTATCGGCAACGACAAAAAGGGCAGAATATATATAGATTATTATACAAGGGACGACCTCGATAGATTGAGCGAGATTCTCGAGTTTGTAAAGATGAATAAAAAACAGTAAAACTAAAGGGGCGTTTTCGTCCCTTTTTCTGATAATCTCGCACAAAAAACAAAAATATAAAATTAACAGTTTGCGTTATAAACCGATTTTGTTGAAAAGAAGAATATGCTCCACTTTAAAGACGTTAGCAAGGCGCATTTGCCTAAAATAAAAGAATATTTAAGTTGCTCAAAATATCAAACTTGCGACTATACGCTACTTGGTATTTATATGTGGGCAGATTATTTCGGTTATCAAATTGCTGAAGATGACCGAGCGTTGTTTTTAAGGTCAACAAAAATAAACGAGGGCTATTTTTTGCCTTTGCTTAAAGAATATAGCCAAGAAAAAATGCAATCTGCTATTGCAAAAATTCTAAAAACAGAAGAAAAAAACACATCCGTTACCTTTATTTGTGTTCCCGAGCCACAAAAAGGCGTTTTTGACAATTTTAAGATTTGTGATATAAATAAAGACACAGATTGGTCGGATTATACTTACCCTGCAGAAAACCTTTCTTTTTTAAGGGGCAAAAAATTAGGGAAAAAGAGAAATCTTATTCACCAATTTTTAGACCTTTATCCCGATTATGAATATCAAGCCGTTGATAAAGACAACCTTAAAGAGGTTGTTCGCTTTAGTAAAGATTTTTCGTTCGGGGTTCAAAATAGTCGATTAGCAGTGTATGAGCAAGAACAGACGGATAAGGTTTTAGAAGATTATTTTTCCTTTGACGTTTGTGGTAGGGTGCTTAAGGTAAATAAAAAGATAGTAGGGATTGCCGTTGGTGAAAAGATAGACAGAACGCTTTTTATACATATTGAAAAAGCAAACAAGGAAATAAAAGGCGTTTATCAAATGTTAGATATGCTCTTTTGCAAGGAGTTTTTCGAGCGAGGGGATATCGACACGATTAACCGTGAAGAAGACGTTGGCGACGAGGGATTGAGAAAAGCAAAAAATTCCTATTATCCTCAAATGCTTTATAAATACAAGGTGGTCATAGAGAATAGTGTTTATAACAACTCAAGAGAAAAAACAATATTTGACAGAATTTTATCACCCGTATCATTAAAATCACAACGATTAGTGATTTCGGATATCGAGGAGAGGGATAAAGAGAATTACGCTATTATCTATCTTGACGACGAACTTAATAAGTATTGGGGCTATGATTATCGTGAGGATTTAAAAGGGCAAGCCCCCACGCCCGAGTATTTTTTCAATTTTCAGCAACACTTAAAAGACGTTAAAGAGGAATACTCTGTTGCCGTAAGATACGATGGGCAAATGATAGGCGAACTCGTTCTCCATAATTTTGACGAGGACGGGGGCGTGGAAATGGGCTTTCGTTTTATAAAAGATTATCAAGGAAAAGGGTTTGCGTTAGAGAGCGCAAGCGTTTTAAAAGAATACGTGTTTAACGGAATTAAGGCGACAAAATTAAAGTCAAGATGCAATAAATTAAACCTTTCCTCTAGACGATTGATAGAAAGACTAGGACTAAATAAATGCAGAGAGGATGAAAGTCATTATTATTTTGAACTACTAAATAAAAAGCAAGGAGAAAGGGTATGAAATGTATTAAATGTGGATGCAACATAGCAGAGGACAGCGTTTTTTGCACAGAGTGCGGAGCGAGTCAAGACGGAAGAATTAAATGCAAAAAATGTGGCACGTTAAACTCGTCTAACGAAGAGATTTGCACAAAATGCCACGCTCGTCTTGATGGTAAAGCCTATTGCCCTAAATGTGGAACGCTTACAGATGGTACGTTTTGTGTAGAGTGCGGAACAAGGGTAAAAGCGTCTGAAACCGTTTTAACTCCCCAACCTGTTGTTTATGCAAGCACGCCAATAGTTAATGGTAAAACCAATAAAAAAACACCGTTTGAAATATTTAAAAGCATAGAGAGGATTGTAACGCCTTGTTTGTTGCTATTTATTATGTTCTTGCTCTTTTGTTGTAGTTTCGGGGTAGGGTTTTCGGTTGATGCTTATGGCGCATCGGGGACGTTGCTTAAAGAAAATTTAGGCGCATTTCCAAAGACTGGCGGAGGAATGCTTTACTTTTTCGGTCAAAGTTTTGCAGGCACGACAGCGAATATAAATTCACACCCTGAAATAGCAGGTAGCGCATTAGCAAGGTTTGGCTTGCAACTTCCAAACGTTATATGCTTAATTGCGCTTTTAGCAAATTTTATCACAATCGTAACCCTGTTTATAATTAGTAGCATTAAAACGGGCGTTTCCCTTAAAAAAGGCGAAAAGGTAAATATTTTTAAATACGTTTTAACGGCGTTCGTTTGCTTTTTCGTAACGGCAACTATTGTAAAAGAAGCCAACTATATCTATATGGATTATAACTATTACGACTTTTTTTATTCTGAATCATATTACTACGTGAGTATGAGTATAGGTTCGATTATCGGAATAATATTTCCTATACCGATTTTTATATTAGCCTTTATTTTAGAACAGGTGGGAAAGGGCAAACAGTTTGCCTGTACAGAAAACTTAATAAAGATAATACCTGGGGCAATAACGACGCTTTTCGTTTTAATCGTTATGGGCTTTTTGGGAGAGGGAGTGATAATTGACGTTAGAATGATTGGCGAGGATAACTATGCTCAAACAGAATATTCAACCACCAGCTTATTATCCTATCTATGTTTTAAGATAGCGGGGGGCGAAAGCGGATATGGTGGTCAGTTTGCCCTATATTTAACGAGTATGATATTAAGGATAGGGGCGATTATTACATACGGCGCAGTATTAAGAATGACTGCAGGTGTAATGTTTGAAGAAAAGAGTTACGCTAAACCCTTACTCATAACCACAATCGTATCAATACTTCTATGTGTTTTAACTTCAATAATACCTATCTGTTTGTACGTGGAAATGATAAACACATCTGTGTCTTCCGTGCTTTCTGGTGGAGGACTTGGCGCAGGAACAAACGCACCGCTTATACTCTCTTTGGTTGTTTTAGGTGGAGTAATTACTTATGCTATCCTTTCAAAAAAATGGAAAAAGAAAGAAAGTAAAAGACAATAACGCAAATTAGATAAGAAAACCTAGCCAAAAAAAGTAATGGCTAGGTTTTTTGTTATAAAAATTAAAGATAAAACTTAAAGGTCTAAAAGGCTAGTTACAAGGGTAAGCAGTTGGGCTTTTAAATTCTCAACGTCGTCGTTATTTTCAATCGGGCAAACGGGCGGATTATCTTTTTGACAAGCAAAGTCAAAGGTGTCGTAATCAATTTGATTTGCCATTCTTTTTTCAACCTGTTCTTTGCTCATATTAGAACGGGTCATAACGCTTTTAATACGCTCGTCTTTATTGCGAGTAATTATAATAACGAAATCGAAATCTTTTTGATAGGAGCACTCGTAAAGAATAGGAACTTCAACGAAAACGCTGTCAGAACTTTTAGAACATTCTTTTTTAACTTCTGCCATTATAAGCGGAGTTATCGTATCGGTTAAAAGTTTATGAGATTTGGACTTGTTAAAAACCTCTTCTGCGATTTTTTTTCTGTCTAATTGGGGAAAGAAAAATCCTTTAACGGCAAAGGGGAAGAGTTTTTTAATGAGCAATTTTATCTTTCTTTTTTTATAAAGTTTAGTGGTAATTTCATCACAAGAAATCGTGTTAAAGCCGTTGTCTTTAAGAATACGCATAGCGGTGCTTTTTCCGCTACCTATTCCGCCTGTTACGGCAAATATTTTTTTACTCATAACTTCACCTTTACTTTGCGTCAAACCACGTTTTTCCGCATCCCACCGAAACGGTTAACGGTACGGAAAGCGATATTGCGCCCTCCATTTCTTCTTTAAGTATGGTTTCAACACGTTCCCTTTCGCTAATAAACGCATCAACTATTAGTTCGTCGTGAATTTGCAAAATTAATTCAGATTTAAGATTTTCTTTCTTTAAGCGGTTATATACGTTAAGCATTGCAAGTTTAATAATATCTGCGCTACTGCCTTGCAAGGGCATATTCATTGCAACACGTTCTCCGAACGAGCGCATATTAAAGTTGGAGGAGAGCAGTTCGGGAATGTAACGCCTACGCTTTAGAACGGTTTGCGAATAACCGCACGACTTTGCTTTAGCAACGTTTTCGTCCATATACTGTTTTACTTTAGGATACTCCTTAAAGTAAGAATTGATAAAGTTTCTCGCCTCATAGTTTTCAATTTTAAGTGTTTTTGCAAGCCCGAATTCGCTTATACCGTAAATAACGCCAAAGTTAACCGCCTTTGCGTTTGAACGCTGTTTAGGTGTTACCGAAGAGAGGGGAACGTTAAACACTTTGGATGCTGTTGCAGAGTGAACGTCCTGTCCCTCGCAAAAGGCTTTAATCAAACTTTCGCTTTCGGAAAATGCGGCTAGAAGTCGCAATTCTATTTGAGAATAATCTGCGCCAACTAAAATTCTGTTCTCATCTTTGGGAACAAAAAACTTTCTTATTTCTTTTCCCTCGTCATCTCTTACGGGAATATTTTGTAGGTTAGGCTCTTTACTTGAAAGCCTACCTGTTGCAGTAACCGTCTGGTTAAAAGAGGTATGGATAAGCCCCGTGCCTTTTTCAATTAACGGCTTAAAACCCTCTATATAGGTGGAGTGAATTTTTTGGAGTTGGCGATGTTTAAGTATTAAAGGAATAGCAGGGTGAGCGTTTTCAAACGCCTCTAAAACGTCGGCAGACGTTGAATAACCACGCTTGGTTTTTTTGCCCTTTCCGATGCGCAACTTTTCAAAAAGAACGTTGCCAAGTTGCAAGGGGGAATTGACGTTTAAGGTCGGCTCGTCGCATAAACTTCTTATTTGTTCTTCAAGTTCAATTATTTTTGTCGTGTATTTTTTCCCCGCCTCGTTTAACGCATCAACATCTACCTTAAAGCCTGCAACTTCCATTTGGTACAAAACGTCTGCAAGTGGAAGTTCTACGTTTTTATATAGGTCAAAAGTGTCCGTTTGTTTTAGTTTTTCCGTAAAGGTGCTGTAAAGATAATATAGTGAACAAGCAGGTGCGTTTAATGGTAGATCGTAACTTTCAATTACGTCTAATAATGTTTCCTCTTTGCCTGAAAAATCGGTTAGGTATTTCATTAAACTAACGTCCTCTGTCGGGGCAGAAAGCGTAACAGACGTGTATGCAAAAAACTTATGCTTAAAATCTTTTTTGTTAAACAAGATAAGCGTGTTATCGCCTGTTACAAAAGGAGTTATAGCGTTTAAAATAGCAGAAAAATCAAATCCGTCGTCGATAAGGTTTTTCTTTATGGGAACAATAAACTCCGTCTTTCCATCCGAAAGGTGAACTGCATCTTCGCCCACAAAAAGGGCGACAGGGGAAAGAGATTTTAAGGAAATAAGTTCCTCAAAATCCGTAACAGAGTGAGTTTTTATATCCTTAAGGCTGTCGTTAGAGGTATAATCTTTGGTTTCTTCTAACGCAGATTGGTCAAATAATTCATCTTTTTTATATAGCGATTTAAACTCAAGTTCAATAAATTTTTTCCTTACTTCACTAGATAACGGCATAGAAAAACGCATACTCTCAACGTCGGTATTAACACCGCAATCACAGTCGATAGTGGCCAAAGTTTTGGATAGATATGCGCTCTCTTTTCCGCCTATAAGTTTTTCTTTTAATTTGCCCGTGATATTATCAATATTAGCGTAAAGATTATCTATATTTTGGTATGTTTGAAGTAAAGATAACGCTGTTTTTTCGCCGATACCGCTAACGCCGGGAATATTGTCCGAAGAATCGCCCATAAGCGACTTTAGTTCTATTATTTGAATGGGAGTAATCCCTGTTTTTTCTGTAAAATTATCAGAGTTGTAAATTTCCGTTTCGGTAATTCCTCGTTTGGTAAAATGGACTTCCGTTTGTTCGTCAACCAACTGAAAAGAGTCTTTATCGCCTGTAAAAATCACCGTGTTAATGTCTGTGTGTTTTGCGATTGTGCCGATAATATCGTCCGCCTCTGACCCCTCTTTTTCGATAACGGTAACGCCCATCAACTTAAGAACTTCCTTAAGTAGCGGGATTTGTGGGCGGAGTTCCATAGGCATAGGCTTTCTAGTGCCTTTATAGTCAGCGAAAATTTTATGTCTAAAAGTAGGTGCTTTAAGGTCAAAAGCAACGGCAACGTAAGTCGGTTTTACGTCAGAGAGCATTTTAAAGAACATATTCATAAATCCGTAAACACCATTGGTATAAACCCCGTCTTTTGTAGATAAAACAGGCATTGCGTAAAACGCACGGTTGATAAGACTGTTTCCGTCAATTAGAACTAAATTTTCCATTTTAAACCCCGAATATGCTTGCAAAAATAAAATAATTGTGCTATTATCTTATAGCAAGCGAAAAGAATTATTGTTAAATAAAATAAGTTTACCACTTAATTTTACCAAAAATACTTAAAGATTGCAACAAAAAGAGAAAATAAAACGCCGCTGTGGTGAAATTGGCAGACGCGCTGGACTCAAAATCCTGTGGTAGTGATACCGTATCGGTTCAAGTCCGATCAGCGGCACCAAACAAAAAAAGACAGAAGTTTATCTGTCTTTTTTTCTTTTACGTCAATTTTTTATGACAAATTGATAAGGATTTTAATTATAATGACACGTAATGTTTTGCAGTTGAGCAAAAGCGAGAAAAACCAGTATTAATTATTTTTGTTGGTTAGCAGGCTTTGCTTTTCTTAAAATTAATGTTTGCAAACATTATATAATGTATGCATAATGCGCATTATAATTTTTTAATCCTCTTCTATGCCTAAAATCTCGGCTATTGAACAATCATAGAGTTTTGCGA
>JAZORG010000075.1:0-17781 GCA_045656465.1 Christensenellaceae bacterium | reverse complement strand
TTTTTTTGTGTCAACAGTCTTTCATAAAGCCGAGTCCGGCGTGCTTCCTCCAAAAGATAAAATTCCACCACACGTTAGACTTACTAACTTTTTTGAAGAAGGAATTAAAGCAGGTGATTTTTCTAATAAATACCCAGCTAGTGAATGCGCAAAATTATACAATTGCATTACAAAAGGCGCAACCTTAAATTTCATTCTTTGTCCTAAAGAATTTAAATCTTCTTTCAAGTTTCCAATGACAGAATATATTATTGATATTTTCAAAAAGGAGAACAACGATGAAACAAACTAACAACACAACCTCAGTTCAGCAACAAAATTCTTCAATCGCTCTTTTCCCTGCCGTAAAGACGATTACAAAATCAATTAGAGAATATAAAAAGCCCTCTATATTAGCCCCTCTATTTATTGCAATGGAGGTTATTTTTGAGTGCTTTATTCCATATATTATGACTTTACTTTTAGGAGCAATGGAATATATTACTCTCTCCCCCGAAAATCCTAATACGATTTCTGTATCTATTATTAAATGGATTTTCGGCGCAAGAGAACCAGATCTTCTCACCACTATACTTTATTTTGGTATTGCTCTTTTGTTGCTGGCTTTTCTATCACTTTTATGCGGTGCGCTCTCTGGCAGATTTTGTGCTGTCGCTTCAAGCGGATTTGCAAAAAATTTGCGCAAAGATATGTTTCACGGAATACAGAATTTTTCCTTTTCTAATATTGATAAATTCTCTTCTTCATCACTTATTACTAGATTAACTACTGACGTAATGCACGTAGAAATGGCTTATATGATGATTATCCGCACGGCTGTTCGCTCCCCATTTATGCTTATTTTCTCACTTACAATGTCGTTCACAATAAATTCTACAATGGCGCTTATCTTCCTATGTACAACACCTATACTTACAGTTGGATTAATCCTTATAATGAAAAAAGCCATACCATTTTTCCAAAGAATTTTTAAGCGGTATGACAAAATGAACGAATCTGTTGAAGAAAATATAAGCGGTATGAGAGTAGTAAAATCTTACGTGCGTGAAAATTTTGAAAAAGAAAAATTTAAAAAATCCAGCGAAAACGTTCGTGATGATTTTATAAAAGCAGAAAAATTGATTGCTCTCAACGGACCTCTTATGAACTTCTGCGTTTATTTTGGAATTATTGCTATTTATGTTTTAGGCTCCTTTCTTATTATTGAATATAATCAAGAAATATTAAAACTTACTGAACTACAAAGTTTTATGACCTATTCATTTCAAATGCTAATGAGTTTGATGATGCTTTCTATGATTATGGTACAAATGATAATGTCAACGGCAAGCATAAAACGTATTGCTGAAGTTATAAACGAAAAACCTACTATTATTCAAGCCGAAAATCCTTTAACACACGTTAAAGACAGCAGTATCTCTTTTGAAAACGTAAATTTCAAGTATTCTGAAAAAGCCGAAAAATTTGCATTAGCAAACATAAATTTACGCATTGAAAGTGGTCAAACGGTCGGAATTATCGGTAGCACAGGTTCTAGTAAAACAACACTCGTTCAGCTTATCCCCCGTCTTTACGACGCAAATGAAGGAATAGTTAAAGTTGGAGGTGTTGACGTTAAAGAATACGATCTAAAATGTTTAAGAAATGCCGTTTCAATGGTATTACAAAAGAACGTTTTATTTTCTGGCTCTGTTCGTGAGAACATGCAATGGGGAAATAAAAACGCAACTGACGAGGAGATTTTAAATGCATTAAAACTTGCGCAAATAGGCGACGTTGATTTAGATAGACACGTAGAACAAGGAGGTGCAAACTTCTCTGGTGGTCAAAAACAGCGTTTATGTATTGCAAGGGCTTTGCTTAAAAATCCCAAGATAATCATTTTTGACGACTCGACTAGTGCAGTTGACACAAAAACCGATGCCTTGATAAGAAAAGCTATGAAAGAAGTAATTCCTCAAACTACTAAAATTATTATTGCACAACGAATTTCATCTGTTCAAGATGCTGATTTAATTGTTATTATGGAAAACGGCACTATTTCAGCACAAGGAACACACAAGCAACTACTTAGCAACAACAAAATTTATCAAGAACTATATTACTCACAAAATAAGGCAGGTGATGATAATGGCTAAAATGATGTCAATGCCACGTGGCGTAGGTCGCTCAGGTCAAAAAGGTGGCCCTCGCCCCAAAGCAAAAAAAGGAACTCTTAAAAGACTGCTTTCTATGCTATTTACACAAAACAGTACTTTATTAACCGTTGTTCTTATATGTATTTTTATAAGCGCTGTTACGGGTGTAGCGTCATCCATATTTTTAAAACAATTGCTTTTGCTTATCCAAGAGGGTCTTGACACAAGTTTAAGCAATGTTTTAGGAGGTCTTACTACATTATTTATAATAATGGGTGCAGTTTATACCTCTTCAATTGTATGTAATTTTATACAGACAAGAACTATGGCAAAAGTTTCACAAGAATTCTTGCACCAGATAAGAACTAGCGTTTTTAATAAAATGCAATCCTTACCTATACGCTACTTTGATACTCACTTGACGGGCGACATTATGAGTTCTTACACTAACGACACTGATGCAATTAGGCAACTTGTTTCTCAAAGTATCCCCCATCTTCTTTCTTCCCTTATAAGCATAACAACACTTTTAGTTATAATGTTAACTTCAAGCATTTGGCTTTCGCTCGTTATGTTTTTAGGAGTGTTCGTTATGGTTTTGGTAACAAAAAAAGTTGGAGGCAATAGTGCAAAGTTCTTTATTCGCCAACAAAAATCTTTGGCAGATGAAGAAGGTTACATTCAAGAAATGATTCAAGGTCAGAAAGTTGTTAAAGTATTCTGCCACGAAACAGAAAGCATCAATGATTTTGATACTAAAAATGATGCGCTTTGTCACGACGCTACAAGCGCGCATACTTTTGCAAATAT
Source organism: Christensenellaceae bacterium (assembly GCA_045656465.1). Classification (GTDB taxonomy): domain Bacteria; phylum Bacillota; class Clostridia; order Christensenellales; family Borkfalkiaceae; genus UBA1259. The sequence continues at coordinate 14,833 of JAZORG010000075.1, read as the reverse complement.
TTTAATGCCTATTATGGGAAATCTAGGTAATATCTTATATGTTTTGCTTGCTTTTATTGGAGGACTTTTAGTCGCATTAAACGTTAACAACGTTACTATCCTTGGTAAAATAGAACCACCTACTGTGTTTATTCTTTCAATTATTGCTTTCCTCCCAATAAGCAAACAATTTACTGGTAATATTAATCAGTCATCCCAACAAATAAACTCAATCGTTATGGGTTTAGCGGGTGCTTCAAGATTATTTGAACTTTTAGACCAACAACCTGAAACTGATGACGGATACGTTACTTTGGTTGGTTGTAACATTGACGAAAACGGTAATATAACCGAAACGGAAGAAAGAACAGGACGCTGGGCGTGGAAACATCCACATAAAGACGGCACGCTAACCTATACTGAACTTAAGGGCGACATTCAAATGTTTGACGTTGATTTCGGATACGTACCTGAAAAAATCGTACTTCACAACGTTTCCCTTTATGCTCATCCTGGTCAAAAAATTGCTTTCGTTGGAGCAACCGGCGCAGGCAAGACAACAATAACAAACTTAATTAATAGGTTTTACGATATAGCCGACGGCAAAATTAGATATGACGGAATCAACATCAATAAAATCAGGAAAGACGATTTAAGACGTTCACTCGGAATAGTATTGCAAGATACAAACCTCTTTACTGGAACTGTTATGGAAAATATTAGATACGGAAGACTTTCTGCAACTGACGAAGAGTGTATCGAGGCGGCAAAACTTGCTTATGCTCACGATTTTATAACAAGACTTCCCAACGGATATAGCACAGTGCTTACTGCGGACGGCGCAAACCTCTCTCAAGGTCAGCGTCAACTCCTGTCAATTGCACGTGCAGCCGTAAAAGATGCGCCTGTAATGATAATGGACGAAGCAACATCCTCTATTGACACAAGAACAGAACTTCTTGTCCAGAAAGGAACGGATAGGCTAATGCAAGGAAGAACGGTTTTTGTTATTGCTCACAGACTTTCTACCGTGCAAAACTCTGACGTAATAATGGTTCTTGATAATGGGCATATTATAGAAAGAGGCTCACACAAGGAACTTATAGAAAAGAAAGGCAAATATTATCAACTTTATACAGGGGCGTTTGAACTTGAATAATCTATGTAATCTATGCCCCAATGAGTGTAAGATAAATAAATCCGACAATAAAGGCTATTGTGGAACTAACGATAAAATAAAGATCGCAAAGTATTATTTACACCCTTACGAAGAACCCATTATTTCAGGGGTAAATGGCTCTGGAACAGTTTTCTTTTGCGGTTGTTCTCTAAAATGTGTTTTTTGCCAAAATTACGAACTTTCAAGAAATTTACGTGGTAAATACATCTCGACCAATCAATTAGCTAATATATTTAAGGAATTAGAAGATTCAGGTGCTCACAATATAAATCTTATAAATCCAACTCATTATTCTAATAAAATTATTGAGGCTTTGAATATTTATAAACCTAATATTCCTGTTGTTTATAATACTCACGGATATGAAAACATTGAGATTTTATCTATAATAAATAAATACGTCGATATATATTTACCCGATATGAAATTCTTCTCCCCCGCTTTAAGCAAGCGCTATACTGGAAAAGAAGATTATTTTGAAAAAGCATCTAAGGCAATCGACTTTATGATTAATAGTAAACCACTTGTTATTGATAATAACGGAATGCTTAAAAGCGGTGTTTTAGTTCGCCACCTCGTACTACCACAATGTGTTTCTGATACAAGAAAAATCCTTGATTGGCTTGCGCCGTACAAGGATAAAATGTTTATTAACGTTATGAGTCAATATATTCCGTTTGGAGATATCGAAAACTTTCCAGAGTTAAAAAGAACGCTTACAAAAAGAGAATACGATACTGTGTTAGTTTATGCTATGTCGCTTAACATGAAAAATATGTATTATCAGAAGTTTGAAAGCGCACAATACAAATATATTCCTACGTGGGACTATTAAATATTCGCTTTAACGACAAAGGTCGCTTAGCCATTTAGGCTAAAGCGACCTTTAATATGTTAAGGAACAATTTCTCCTATATTATTTAATACGTATTTTGGCGAATATGCAAAATTAACAAGTTCTTCCCTGCTAGTTACACCTGTAAGCACTAAAACAGTATCTAATTCACTTTCAATCCCTGCGATTATATCCGTATCCATACGATCGCCAACTATCGCAGCATCAACCCTATGACAATCAAGTTTTTTAAGGGCATGTCTCATCATTAGCGGATTAGGTTTTCCTACGTAGTATGCGTTTCTCCCCGTAGTCATTTCTATTGAAGAAATAAGCGCTCTGCACGCTGGTATTATTCCACTTTCAACCTTTGCTGTTAAATCGCTATTCGTTCCTATAAGTTTTGCGCCTTCAAAAACAAGTTTTACTGCCTTTTCTATTTTTTCATAATTAAGAGAACGAGTTTCTCCAAAAACCACGTAATCAGGATTTACGTCATTCATAGAAAATCCTGCCTCATAAAGCGCATTCGTTAGTCCTGGCTCTCCTATAACGTAAACAGACCCGTTTTCACATTGGCTTTTTAGAAAGGACGCTGTCGCCAATGCGCTCGTATAAAAGTGATCTTCACTAACAGACATTCCCATTCTAGACAACTTCTGCGCTAATTCTCTAGGCGAACGCTCGGAACTGTTTGTTAAAAACAAATAGTTCTTATTGTTTTTTTCTAACCATTCAACAAATTCCTTTACACCAGGAATTAAACGGTTGCCGTGATATATCACTCCGTCCATATCACATATAAAACATTTCTTGTTTCTTAAATTTTCCATATTTACCTTGTATTATTTAATTTCTTCTATTTTAATTATTTTATAACCTTTCTTTTCCATTCGTGTTAGCGTATTATGATGGAATTTATGAACTTTTATTTTGTCTTTATTCCTATATATGACTATTGCAACACCTAATAAGATTACAAACCCAACTATAAGTATTATAAGCCAAACTGAAAAGGTTTCACCTTTTACAGTTTCCCACATATCATTTATGCTCATAAGTGTATCGTTAGGGAAAAACTCCATAACTGCGCAACGCTTTGCAATTTCTAACGTCGGATACTGCGCAATAAGCCTTCCATACCCCTCTTCAGATACTGTTACAACATATTCTTTGCCATCTCCGAAAAAATATGAAAGGTCAACGTCTATATACGTTGTTTGTGGATCTTGATCTTCGCTCTCATCAAACCAACCGATAACTGCCTCGTCAAAAATATAATCGCCGGCAACCATTCCCGTATAACCTGTGTAATTCATATTTCTATATACGTTTTCTGGGTCTGATATAAAGTTTAAGAATTTATATACGGCTTCAAAATTTGTACTGCCTGTGGGCATACAAAATCCGTCAAACCAAATGTTACTCCCCTCGTCGGGAATATAGTAACTTAAATTTCTAATATTTTCTTCTTCAATAAGTTCACCATCTTCATCTTCAACTTCTCTTGCAGCAACGTCAATCGCATAAGCAGCATCTCCGCTCCAAGCTACGTATGCATCAATATTTCCTAAAACAATATCATTTTTTCCGCTATCAACCTCAAAACCATATAAGAAAGGTTTTAAGGACTGCAACTTCTGACCTACTTTGTCAATTGATTGCTGATCTACTCTGTTTAATATCGAAGTTATGGTTTGATTATCCGTAGCATTTTTAAGTTCATCTTCGTAAACCATTGCTAGTCCTACAAGATAACTATCCCTTACGGCATCTTTAATCGTTGCCTTTTTAGAAAGAGATTGATTTTTAAATACGCCCGACCACGATTTCACGTCCTCTATGCTTACATTGTCCGTATTATAAACCCAACCCATTGTTCCCCACATATATCCGACAAGGTATTCGGAAAGAACAACTTCTTTGCCTTTATATTCTCCGTCCTCAACGGTAAATTTTATACCATTTAAGCGAGAATTAATATATTCAGAAACGTTCTCTACATAATTAGGAACTTTAGAAAGATCTAACTTATTAATCCTGCCCTCGCTTGCAAGTTTTTGTATCATATATTCTGATGGAACAACCAAGTCATAACTGTTTGGATTTATTACTAATTCGTTATATAAGTTTTCGTTCGTTCCGTAAGTAGAATACTGCACCTCTATTCCCGTTTGTTCTGTAAACTCGACAAGTAAATCCTCGTCTATATAGTCCTCACAGTTACAAATTCTTAAAACGTCGCTTGCTTTTTCGCCAGAGTTTACACAGCCAACGAATGAACAACAACATAAAAGCATTAAAATCGCAATCAAAAGAGAAAAAATTCTTTTCATTATCTTTCCTCCTTTTTTCTCGTTTTAATGTTCTTTAGAAGAACAACTAAAATAATAACCACAAATATTATTGCCGAAAGCGCACGAAGAGCGGGCAATGAAGAATTAGCGTTTGATTTTGCCATCGCACCATAAACGTATGTTGAGATTGTGTCAAATCCCGCAGGACGTGTATATGCTGATATAATATAGTCGTCTAACGACAATGTAATCGCCATCATAAACCCACTCAAAACTCCTGGGAGAATTTCGGGTAAGACAACACTAATTAATGCCTTAAAGGGACTTGCTCCAAGATCAAGCGCTGCTTCATAAAGGTTTGGATCCATTTGCTTAAGCTTTGGTATTACCGACAAAACAACAAAGGGCGTTGTTATAACTAAATGACCTATAACCATTGCAAAATATGAACGGCTTTCTGTAAAAATTAAAGCAAACAACAATACTAATGCTACTGCCGTTACTATTTCCGCATTTATTACGGGAATCCTAGATGCAGCTGAAACACCTTTCCCTAGTTTACCTTTACTGTAGAATATTCCAATTGCACCTAAAGAACCTAATAAGGTTGCAATTACCGCAACAATAACGGCAAGCAAAAGCGTGTCCCAAACAATTTTCATAAGCGATGCATCGTTGAACAGTTTTTTGTACAACTCTAACGAAAAACCTATATTTATCGCTTCTCGGATATTGACAATAGGCGTATCGACAAAACTGTAAACAACAAGCGTAAATATTGGTGCATAAATAAAGAGTAAAATGAGGAGTATATAAAAAATGTTAAAAAACTTTCTCATAGGTTTGTCCCCCTACCGTCTTCACTCTTAAACGAACCTGTTACCCACATTGAAACAAGCATAATAACAAGTAGCACCATCGCCATTGCCGAACCCATATTCCAGTTCTGGAAGGTCGTAAACTGTTCATCTATAAGTTTTCCGATTATAGTAATTAAACCGTTACCAAAAGTGTCAGAAATAACGTAACACGTCATCACAGGCATAAACACCATAGTAATTCCACTTGCAATTCCAGGCAAAGATAACGGAAAAGTTATTTTAATAAACGTCTTAAAGGAGCTTGCTCCTAAATCTTTGCTCGCTTCAACAAGACTTTTATCCATTTTTATTAGCACGCTATATATTGGCAATACCATAAATGGAAGATAATCATAAACCATTCCGATTACGACGTTTACATAGTTATTGATACCGAATATCCCCGTCAACGTCAATAAATCTTTCATCGCCATTGCTCTTAAAACAAAGTTAATCCACATTGGCGCAATAAACAGCATTAAAAGCGTTCCGTCTTTATTAAGTTTACTATTTGCAAGAATGTACGCAACAGGATAGGCTAGCACCACGCATATAAAGGTAGTTGCAAGCGCAATCAATATACTTATTATTACCGTAGTCAACGTGGTTGGCGTTGAAAAAAATCTTATAAAATTGTTAAGCGTTATTCCGCCGTCTTTATCGGTAAATGCGTAAAATACTATTAGTAAAAGCGGAATCACGACAAAACAAGCCAAAAACACCCCGTACGGTATGCACAGTTGTTTCCTATTAAATACAAGGCGGAAAGGCTTTTTTTTGTTTGTTGCCAAAGGCAAATCTACCTTTTCTTTTGTCATCTCTTTATCTCCTGCTTTAACGTCAACTTAATTTTTTCTTTGGGTATTATTACACTTACCCTATCGTTTTCGTTCCAAGTATCTTCTGTATCTATTACAAAATCCTCTTCTTCCTCATCTGTGCGAACAATCAATTGATAATGATCAACCTTATATATTATAGAGACAATATTACCAATTGCGCCACCCTTTTCTGCATCGTCGCTTATTTCAATATCTTTTAGACCAACTTCCACGTTTACGTCAATGTCTGTCAAATCAATTCTATCACCCTCTAATGTTATAAGATAACCCTCTTCGTCTAAAATTGAGCCAGGATAAAGCTGTGTTACGTCACACTCAAATTCACCGTCACCAAAGCATACAGTATTACGTTTTGTAATATATCCGTCGTAACGGTTTGCTGTAAACTCTTTTTTCATTATATGAATATCGTTAGGTTCTATAAGCAAACTTACCTGTTCGCCAACCTTTCTTTCGGTTGTGCTTTGAATAATAATTTCTGCCTTTCCTACGAGCATTACCATCTCATAATGAACACCCTTGAATATTGAATTAATGATTTTTCCGTTTACTTGTCCTTGATCCTTATCTAAAAGTTTTACATCTTCAGGTCTTACAACAACGTCAACTTTTTCGTTGATTTCAAAATCGTCAACACAATCAAAGTTCTTACCTATAAACCTTACCTTTTTATTACCAACCATTGTTCCGCTGAAAATGTTGCTCTCGCCAATAAAATCGGCAACAAACGAGTTCTTCGGTTCATTATATATATCTGTTGGCGAACCGATCTGCTGTATAACACCGTCGTTCATAACTACAATCGTATCGCTCATTGTAAGCGCTTCTTCTTGATCGTGCGTAACATATATGAAAGTTATGCCTAGTTTTTTATGCATTTCTTTAAGTTCTAACTGCATATCCTTACGCATTTTAAGGTCAAGCGCACCCAAAGGTTCATCTAAAAGAAGAATTTTCGGTTCATTTACAATCGCACGAGCAATTGCAACCCTTTGTTGCTGACCACCTGAAAGAGTAGATACACTACGTTTTTCAAACCCCTCAAGGTCAACCATCTTTAACGCCTTTTCAACCTTTAATGCAATATCACGTTTACTTAACTTTTCAATTTTCTCTACATTATTACCGTTTTTATCGCTGTAGGTTACTTTAACCTTTTTCAACTTTAGTCCATAAGCGATATTTTCAAACACGTTTAGATGAGGGAAAAGCGCATAGCGTTGAAAAACTGTATTTATGGGTCGCTTATTGGGAGGCAACTGACTTATATCCTGACCATTAAGAAGAATTTTTCCGCCAGTTGGATTATCGAACCCCGCAATCATACGGAGCGTGGTCGTTTTCCCACACCCTGACGGCCCTAAAAAGGTAATAAATTCACCTTTTCGAACGTATAAATTTATGCCATCAACAGCTACAACGCCGTCATCAAATTCCCTACTTAAATCAACGAGTTCAATAATTTTGTCCGATGCTTTAATTTGATTTTCTTCTTTTCTTTGGTCTTTCATAATACACCTCTTATAAATTAAAAATGCAAGTCGTAACTTACAACTTGCACTTAATATCTTAATATTCCATAAATAATTACAGATTAATTTAACTGTTGAATCATTAATAGATGATATTGGTAATCAGAGTCTATATAGCAACAAAACTTTTACTACTCTTTATTGACCGTTTCACAAGTTTGCGTAAATCACGCATTCGGTTATAAAGTAACCAACTTATAAAATTTGAGCTTTTAACTCAATCAATAAGGCGGAATACCGCCACTCGGCAGTGGACCCGGCTGTCCGTATGGCCTCAACTCTTTTAGAGTGGTCCTTTATCGCTTGGATAAACTCTGTTTTATTAAAGTTTTTATCCTTTTTATATATTAAATTTTTTTGGCTGTTTTGTCAATTGATTTTTATTAATTTTATCTTTTTTCTTAATATTAATTTGTTTTTACAGCAAAATATGTTGATTGTTTCTTTTTTTTAGCGTATAATTGAAATCGTTGTTATCTAAAAAATACAAAAGGGTTTAATATGACGTTTTACGATGTTCTTATACAAGCAATCGGTTTTATAGCAATTGCAATGAATATTATTTCGGTTCAATTTAATAAGCATTGGACTCTTATGTTATTTAAATCTCTCGGCTCATTTTGTTTCTGCGTTCAATATCTTTTATTAGGTGCTTTTACAGGCACAGTAATGGAAGTCGTTGGCGTTATTAGAAATTTTGTATTTGCTTACAACGTAAAAAAGAATAAAAGCAACAAATGGTGGATTGTATTTTTCTCTATTATAACTGTTGTTTCGGGAATAATTACAATTACTTTAACTTGGGGTGCAACATTATCCGCCCTTTCACATTGGACAAACAATGCAAATGCGCTCACCTTTATTGCTGTATTAATAAGCATCCTTTCTATAACCGCAAAACTTTTATCTACAATAGGTTATGGTGCTAAAGATCCACATAAAATTCGTATGATAAACCTACCTACTTTCTCAATGTGGATTATCTATAACTGTATAGTTACAAGCCTTGCAGGAATGTTAAGTGATTCAATGAGTATTGTTTCAATTATTATTGCAGAAATTAGATTTAGGAAAAAACCAGAAAAAAACAATCCAGAATCCCCAGATAATAAATCAGAACAAATAAACTAAAAAGCACCTTACGGTGCTTTTTTACCAATCATCTTTTGGGGTCAATTTAATATCGTCATAATATTCAAAATATTTTTCTTTTAAGTTTTTCTGACGCTCGTCTTCCCACTCTTCAGGATAGCAAGCGTCTTCTTCTTTATTGTCTGCTTCTCTCATTAAATCGTAAAGCGTTTTACCTTTTTGCGACATAGTGTTTCACCTTTTTTACATTTTCCGCATAATCTACACGATCGTTTTTTTAATATTACAATGCTTAAAATTAATGATATCATTAATATTATAACAATAATTAAAGATAAAAGCAAGCCATCAAACGCCTCAACTGCAATCCCAAAAAGATTTATTAGCAAAGCAACTATATATGCGCTTAAAAACTGGAATAGCATCATAAATACCAACCACTTTAAGCTATTTAATTCTCTTTTTGCTGTTGCAATACTTGCAACACAAGGCGGTGATAAAAGAATAAATGCCATAAAAGCATAAACAGAATATGAGTTATTGAATAATGCACCTTTATCATTAGCCAAAATATTTAACGATTCCACTACTGCTTCTTTAGCAAATGAACCAGAAATAATAGCCACAGAAGTTTGCCAATTACAAAATCCAAGTGGATAAAATATGTATTTTATTATTTCTCCAAACCAATATAAAAAACTTTTTTCCACGTTATCTCCAACGTAACCGGTAATCCCAACATTCTTAAACAACCACAAAAAAACACTTACGCAAAATACTATCAAACCTGCTTTCGATATAAATTCCTTTACCTTTTCTAGACCAACAGCAAAAATATCTTTTACTGACGGAATTCTTAAACTCGGAATTTCTAGAACAAAAGAACTATCTTTTGAACGAAATACGTTCATCTTTTTTAATATTGTACCGAACAAACAAACACATATTATTCCTAAAAAATACATTGAAGTAGCAATGAGCGCACTTCCGTTAAAAAATGCACTTGCAAAATATGCAAATACAGCAGTCTTAGCACTACAAGGCAAAAATGGAGATAAAAAAATAGTCATTCTTCTTTCATCAAGGGTATCTATAGTTCTTGTCGCCATTATCCCCGTTGTTGTACACCCACAGGAAACTATCATAGGAAGAATTGATTTTCCACTAAGCCCGAAGCTTCTCAACAACCTATCAAAAATAAATGCTACTCTAGATGCATACCCTGTTTGCTCTACTATTGCCATCAACATAAGCAATAAAACAACTTGAGGTAAAAAAGATAAAACCCCTCCAAGCGATTTTACAACGGCATCACACACTAACGAAATAATCCAGTCATATATTTTATTATTTGACAAAAAAAACCTTAACGTATCATTATTTTTTTGCACGAATGTATTTATAACACTACCTAAAACTCCACCGATTTTTATAGAAACAAAATAGATAAATGTCATTATTAGAAAAAATATCGGAATACCCCATAGTCTATGCATCAATAAACAATCTGCTTTATAAGTGAAAATTTCTGCCTTTGTTTTTTTTCTTTGAATAAGTTCATCTATATTATTTTCTATATATAAATACGTTTCTTTATCATTTCTTAAACTCACATTAAAATTCGATACCGAGGAACTTTTAATAGCCGTATCAACCAAATGCTCAATATTGATTCTTTTAAGTGCTGAAACCAATATTACAGGCACACCAAACATTTTAGACAAATTATTAACGTTTAACTTAATATTATTCTTTTTTAATTGGTCGCAAAAATTTACAGCAATAACAAATGGAATATTTAGTCGTGTAAGTTGTGTGGTTAAGAATAAATTTCTTTCTAGGTTTGTGCCATCAACTATGTTTATAATGACATTGGGCTTATTGTTTTTTATGTAATTTATAGTTGCATATTCATCAACTCCATCTCCCGATAAAGAATATACACCAGGCAAATCAACTATTGAAATTGATTTGTCCTTCTTATAGAATCCAACCTTACTTTCTACTGTAACACCTGTCCAATTACCGACTTTTTGCCGAAGTCCTGTTAGAGCATTAAAAAGACTTGTTTTACCTGAATTAGGATTTCCTACTAACGCTATTGTATAATTCATAATTTCTCCACAATAATATTCTTCGCGTCATCCTTACGGATTGCAAGCATAAAATCACGTACCATTATTAATATTGGGTCGTTTAATATACCAAATCGAACAACATAGACTTTAATATTTTCGGTTAGCCCCATTTTCTTTAACCTTTCAGTTGTCTTTCCGATTTTATTAAATTTAATGATTTTACATTTTTCTCCACATCTTAAATCTGATAATACCATCGTTATATTATATTTTATTGTTTTTTTATATATGCAAAAAACGCACGGTATTCCGTGCGTTTTTTCTTTTAATTAGTCAACTAATTCGATGATTGCAACCTCAGCTGCATCTCCTCTACGAACTCCAAGTTTATAAATTCTGGTGTATCCACCGCCTTGTCCCTTTTCTTCTTTACGAGCAGCGTATTTGGGCGCATATTCGTCAAAGATCTTTTCGATAAGAGGATACTTAATTGCTTTAGTTCTCTTCTTAAAGTCAGGCTTACTTTCCTTGAAACCTTTAACTTCTTGCAAATCATTAACCATTGTCATGATTTTTCTTCTTGCATTAAGTTTCTTTGTTCCGTCTTTAACAAGAGTTTTAGTTGTTTCTTTACCCTTTGCATCTTTAACCTTTACTTCTGCTTCAACTGTATCTGCATAGGTTTTTACTGCAAGAGTAATAATTTTTGCTACATATGCTGCAACTTCTTTTGCTCTAGCTTCGGTTGTTTCGATTTTACCGTGCCATAAAAGTGCAGAAGCCTGATTTTTAATAAGTGCTATTCTTTGCGTAGCGTTTACGCCTAATTTCCTTTCCATTTATTAGTCCTCCTTGTCCTTTAACTTTAAGCCGTAGCTTTCGAGTTTAAATATAACTTCGTCAAGCGATTTTTTGCCCAAGTTGCGGACTTTAAGCATATCGTCTTCCGTTTTCTTTGTTAAGTCTTCTACGGTGTGAATATTTGCTCTCTTCAAGCAATTGTAAGAACGTACGGATAAATCCATTTCTTCAATAGTCTTTTCGAGAATTTTCTGTTGAATATCGCCTTTCGGTTCGGTCAAGATTGAACAGTTGCCGAGTTCTGAAAGTGATACGAACATTTTAATATGATCTTCGATAACCTTTGCTGCAAGAGCTACTATGTCTCTACCGGCAAATGCGCCGTTCGTCCATACTTCAAGAGTCAATTTATCAAAGTCAACGCTCTGACCAACACGAGTAGCTGTTACGTTGTAACTAACTTTCTTTACAGGTGTATAAATACTGTCTATTGAAATAGTATCTATAATGTCTGATTTGTGTTCATCTGCGCCCTGATAACCACGACCTCTGCCAACGGTAAGTTCCATTTCGAGCTTACCCCCCTCATCTATCGTACAGATATAGAGGTCTGGATTTAAGATTTCAAGTTCAGCATCGCATTCAATGTCTCCAGCCCTAACAACAGCAGGACCTTGTTTAACGAGTTTGATTACCTTCTTGTAATCTTTTTCGGTGTTGGTGGACTTAATTGTTACGCACTTCAAATTAAGAATAATTTCTGTAACGTCTTCCTTAATTTTGGGTACTGCCGAAAATTCGTGTTTAACGCCAAGGTCTTCTGCAAACTTAATAGTTTGAATTGCAACTCCGGGGAGTGCAGAAAGTAATATTCTGCGAAGAGCATTACCAAGTGTTAATCCGAATCCTTTTTCCAAAGGTTCAACAACGATTTTTGCATAACTTCTGTTTTCGTTTTCTTCCACTGCTATTTTTGGTTTCTCAATTTCCATCATAAGAAATTTACCTCCTTAAAAAATAGTTTCGATATAGATAATTGCGGGAATTCGTGTAACGGCGTGGAAAACCATAACTGTCCCCCCGCAAAAACCCATCGAATATTTATTATTTTATATGTTAATTATTTAGAGTACAACTCGACGATCATGTGTTCAGCAATCTGAACGTCAACGTCTTCTCTTACCGGAAGAGCAAGAACTTTACCCGTTAAGGTTTCAGGGTTAAATTCAAGCCATTTGGGCATTGCACCAACTTTCATCTGCTTAATTTCAGCAAAATACTTGTTGTCTTTTTTGCTTTCTTTAACTGCGATAACATCGCCTACTTTTACGCTATATGAAGCGATATTAACGTTTTTACCGTTTACAGTAAAGTGTGCGTGTGTTACGAGTTGACGAGCTTGTGATCTTGATGAACCGATACCCATTCTGAAAATAACGTTGTCAAGTCTTCTTTCCAAAAGTGAAAGCATATTTTCACCGGTGATACCTTTCATTCTATCAGCCTTTTCATAATATTTTCTGAATTGACCTTCAAGTACACCGTAAATTCTCTTACATTTCTGCTTTTCACGCAACTGTAATCCGTATTCGGAAACTTTCTTTCTGCTCATACCGTGCTGACCAGGAGCAACGGGCCTTTTTTCAAAAGCGCAAACACCCTTGAAACATCTTTCTCCTTTAAGGAAAAGTTTAGCGCCTTCACGTCTGCACAAACGACATTTGGATTCTGTATATTTAGCCATTTATCTATCCTCCATTATACTCTACGTTTTTTAGGCGGTCTGCATCCGTTGTGAGGAATGGGTGAAACGTCTTGAATAAGAGTTACTTCCATATCACAGTTTGTGAGTGCTCTGATTGCAGATTCTCTACCTGCGCCAGGTCCTTTAACGTACACTTCTACAGAACGCATACCCTGTTCTCTAGCTGCTTTTCCTGCTGTTTCTGCTGCCATTTGCGCTGCAAATGGGGTACTCTTTCTTGAGCCTTTAAAGCCTAAACTTCCTGCGCTAGACCAAGATACTGTATTGCCCTGCATATCGGTTATGGTTACTAACGTATTGTTGAATGATGCCTGAATATGAACTTGTCCTTTATCAACCTTTCTGGCATCTTTACGTTTTTTTACTACTTTTTTTGCTGCTGCCATTATTAGTTACCTCCCTTATCTAGTTGCCGTTTTCTTTTTAGCAACGGTACGACGAGGACCTTTTCTGGTTCTCGCATTTCTCTTGGAACTCTGTCCACGAACGGGAAGGTTCTTTCTGTGACGAACACCACGGTAGCAACCTATTTCTATAAGTCTTTTTATAGAAAGGCTTACTTCACTACGTAAATCACCTTCTACTCTAAGGTTGTGTTCGATATATTCTCTAAGTTTTGCAACATCATTTTCACTTAAGTCTTTTACTCTTGTGTCGGGATTAACACCCGTTTCGCTAATTATTTTCTTTGCCGTTGTAAGTCCGATTCCGTAAATATACGTCAAACCGATTTCTACTCTCTTGTTATTCGGCAAATCAACGCCGGCTATACGTGCCATCTTTGTCAAATACCTCCGTATTTTTTCCTTTTTTTATTTTGTATTATTTATGTCAATGTTAAAACACGCTTTCGTATGGAATGATTACTACTAGCACGTTTTAACGGTTATTTTCTCGTTTAACCCTGTTGGGTTAACGGCGGGATTAACCCTGTCTTTGTTTGTGATTTTTGTTCTTTGAACAAATTACCATTACTTTTCCGTTTCTTTTAATGACTTTGCATTTGTCGCACATAGGCTTTACTGAAGGTCTTACTTTCATTTTAATATCTCCTTTTGGAATTCGTTTATGTTTTTAGTTTTTGCTTCGCCAGATTATTCTTCCTTTTGTTAAATCATAAGGGCTCATTTCCAGTTTTACGCTATCACCGGGAATTATTTTTATATAATGCATACGAAGTTTTCCCGAAATATATGCCGTTATTACGTGACCGTTTGATAATTTAACCGTAAACGTTGCGTTTGGTAATGCTTCTACAATCACGCCTTCGGTTTCTATTACGTCGTCCTTTGACACAAACTTAATCCTCCTGTATTTTTTCTGCTTGGGCTTTTATCCGTTTTCTAATTCTTTCATTTCCAACGGGTTCACCCTTTTGTATCTTTATTGCAAGTTCTTTCTCCCCTGCAACTAATACGCTGTCAATATGTTTTTTGTTTTTTTTCTTGGGTTTATCCACCTTTCTGTCTTTACCATTGACAATATAGACATTTTTATCGTCAACTTTCACGACAAGAAAAATACTTCCTCTATCACGCCCAGATAGGCTTACGACTAAATCACCTGAATTAA
>JAZORG010000074.1:0-15553 GCA_045656465.1 Christensenellaceae bacterium | reverse complement strand
GTTTTTGTTATTCTCTTTCCTCTGTTTCAACAAGTCTTGCTATTACTGTTTGAGGACCAACGTTCTTATAGTTCTTTATACCTGTACCTGCGGGAATAAGTTTACCGATAATAACGTTTTCTTTTAGACCGATTAGCGGATCGACCTTATTCTTAATTGCAGCCTCGGTAAGAACTCTTGCCGTTTCTTGGAATGATGCTGCAGACAAGAAACTTTCTTTTGCGAGCGCAGCCTTGGTAATTCCAAGTAAAATTCTCTTACCTTGAGGTGGAACTAAACCGTTTTCGAGTGCATTCATCGTCTCTTCTTCAAATCTGCTAACGTCTAGTTTTTCACCCGGTAAAATATCTGTTCCACCTGGGTTTTCAACTTGAACTTTCTTCATCATTTGACGAACGATAATTTCAACGTGCTTGTCGTTGATATCAACGCCTTGTGAACGGTAAACGCTCTGAATTTCACGGAGAATATAGTCTTGAACACCCTTGATACCCTTGGTCTTTAATATATCCTGTGGATATACAGAGCCGTTTGTAAGAACCGAACCCGGTTCTACTCTGTCGCCAGTCTTTACGATTACACCTGTACCAAAAGGTATTGTGTAATCTTGTTTATTACCGTCGTCAGTATTAACTATAACGTGAATAATCTTATCTTTTTCCTCAATTACAACCTCACCGCTATATTCGCAAACGATCGCAGCGTGTTTGGGTTTTCTTGCCTCGAAAAGTTCTTCAACCCTAGGAAGACCTTGCGTAATGTCGCCCGTACTTGCAATACCACCTGTATGGAACGTACGCATGGTAAGCTGTGTACCAGGTTCACCGATAGATTGAGCAGCGATAATACCTACTGCTTCACCGATTTGAACGGGGTTGTTGTTACTCATATTCTTACCGTAACATTTTGCGCAAACGCCCGTCTTTGATTTACAAGTAAATACGCTTCTGATTTCTACTTCTTCAATGCCTGCTTTTACGATAGCGTCTGCATCGTCTTCGGTAATCATTTCATTAGCCTTAACCATTACCTCGCCCGTTGCGGGGTTGATAATATCGTTAACGGTAAATCTACCTGCAATTCTATCTCTTAAACCTTCGATAACTTCGCCCTTACTACCCTTAATAGCAGAAACCTTTACACCCTTAACCTTTTCTCCTGCGTTTGCAAAACAGTCATCTTCTTTAATGATAACTTCTTGCGAAACGTCAACAAGCCTACGGGTTAGATAACCTGAGTCAGCCGTTTTAAGAGCGGTATCGGCAAGACCTTTACGTCCACCGTGAGAAGAAATGAAGTATTCGAGAACGGAAAGTCCTTCACGGAAACACGACTTAACGGGAATTTCAATTGTTTTACCATTCGGGTCAGTCATAAGTCCACGCATTCCGGCAAGCTGTTTAATTTGGTCTTTAGAACCACGAGCACCAGAGTTTGCCATCATAAGAATCGGGTTAAATTCATCGAGCGTATCCATAAGTTTATCGGTTACGTCGTCGGTTGCTTTCTTCCAAATTCCTACAACTCTCTTATATCTTTCGTCGTCGGTTATATAACCTTTTTTATAAAGTGTTTCGATTTTAAGAACGTGCGCTTCTGCCTCTTTCAATATAACTTGTTTATCTTTGGGCATATGCATATCGAACACACTAGTAGTTATTGCACCGATTGTAGAATATTTAAATCCTAACGCCTTAATTTTGTCAAGAACGTCTGCTGCACTACTTGCGCCGTGACGCTTAAAGCACGCACCAACGATTTTCTGTAAGTCTTTCTTACCTACGAGTTTATCTATTTCGTATTTGAGATAATCTTCTTTTTCTTTTCTATCAACAAAGCCGATATCTTGAGGAATAGCCTCGTTGAATATAATTTTACCAACAGAAGTTTTAATTCTTCCGGTTACCGTTTCGCCCTCAACAACGCAAGAACGACGAACGATAATTTCGTCCTGAAGACCTATCTTACCTGTCTGATAAGCCATAATGGCTTCTTCGGGAGAAGTGTAAGAAACGGTGTGTTCGGGTACGCCGTAAACCCTTCCGTTTTCGTCTTTTCTGCCCTTTTCGTTATATTTTTCGCCTATCTTTCTCTTTATAATTGTAAGATAGTAAGATCCCATAACCATATCTTGGGTAGGACTCATAACAGGCTTACCGTCAGAAAGTTTCAAGATGTTGTTAGATGCAAGCATCAAGAATCTTGCTTCTGCCTGTGCTTCTCCCGATAAAGGTACGTGAACAGCCATCTGGACACCGGCGAAGTCTGCGTTGAACGCACCACAAACTAACGGGTGAAGTTTAATCGCTCTACCTTCGATAAGCACGGGTTCAAATGCCTGAATAGACAATCTGTGAAGTGTAGGCGCACGGTTGAGCATTACGGGATGGTCTTTGATTACATCCTCTAATACGTCCCAAACAACTGTTTTAGCACGTTCTACCGTACGTTTTGCATTCTTAATGTTGTGGCAAATGTTATTTTCCACAAGTTTTTTCATTACAAACGGTTTGAATAATTCAATAGCCATTTCCTTTGGCAAACCGCATTGATAAAGTTTAAGTTCAGGTCCTACAACGATAACCGAACGTCCCGAGTAGTCAACACGTTTACCGAGAAGGTTTTGACGGAAACGACCTTGTTTACCACGGAGCATGCCTGAAAGAGATTTAAGTTCTCTATTACCTGCGCCCGTGATAGCCTTGCCGTGCCTACCGTTATCGATAAGAGCGTCAACTGCCTCTTGCAACATTCTCTTTTCGTTTCTTATAATGATTTCGGGAGCGCCGAGATCCATAAGTTTTTTAAGACGGTTATTTCTGTTTATAACCCTTCTGTAAAGGTCGTTAAGGTCAGAAGTAGCAAATCTACCACCATCGAGTTGTACCATAGGACGAAGTTCTGGGGGGATTACAGGAAGAACATCTAAAATCATCCATTCAGGACGGTTACCGCTCTTTCTAAACGCCTCAATTATTTCTATCCTCTTAACGGCACGGATACGACGTTGACCAGAGCCGTTTTCCTCAATGATTTTCTTGGTTTCTGCGCTCTCTTTTTCGAGGTCGATAGCCATAAGAAGTTCCTTAATAGCCTCTGCGCCGATACCTGTTTTGAACGAGCCTTCGCCGTAAAGTTCTTCTGCCTCGATTTTTTCTCTGTCGTTAATAACTTGTTTGTATTGAAGGGGTGTTGTACCGGGGTCTAAAACAACGTGGCTTGCAAAATAAAGCACGTGTTCCAAAGCCTTAGGACTCATATCGAGCATAAGACCGATTCTGGACGGAACGCCCTTAAAATACCAAATGTGTGAAACAGGCGCTGCGAGTTCAATGTGTCCCATTCTGTCACGACGAACTTTGGATTTTGTGATTTCAACACCACACTTATCGCAAACTACACCTTTATAACGGATACGTTTGTATTTTCCACAATGACATTCCCAGTCCTTTGTCGGTCCAAAAATTCTTTCGCAGAAAAGTCCGCCCATTTCGGGTTTTTGTGTTCTGTAGTTAATGGTTTCGGGTTTTGTTACCTCACCGTAAGACCATTCTCTGATTTTTTCGGGAGAAGCTACTCCTATCTGTATAGAATCGAAATTGTTAAGTTCAAACATAATTTTCCTTTAACCTCCCCATTATAAATCGTCGTCTTCGTCAAGTTCGAAGTCTGCAAAATCGTCATCTAAGTCTTCGCCTGTCGGAACGGTTGTGTCGATATCGTCGTCATCGTCATCAAACATATTGTTGAATCCGAGTTCGTCGCCGAGATCATCGTCATTATCAGCATCTTCAAATACCGTTTCGCCGATATCAGTTTGATCGAAATCATCAAGCGATACTTCATCTTGAACAACTTTTTCACGAATAAATGGCATATCGTCGTTATCGCTTTCGATAAGATCTTTAATTGCAAGTTCTTCTTTATTCTCGGTAAGAACTTTCATATCGAGTGCAAGACTTTGCAATTCTTTTAATAACACTTTGAATGCTTCGGGAATACCAGGTTCGCTAATATTTGTGCCTTTTACTATTGATTCGTAAGTTTTTACCCTACCTACGATATCGTCAGATTTAACGGTAAGAATTTCTTGTAAAATGTGCGCTGCGCCGTATGCCTCTAAAGCCCAGATTTCCATTTCACCGAAACGCTGACCACCGAACTGCGCCTTACCACCGAGCGGTTGTTGCGTTACAAGGCTGTACGGACCTGTCGAACGTGCGTGAATCTTATCATCAACAAGGTGAATAAGTTTAATCATATACATTTGACCGACCGTAACCCTGTTTTCAAAGGGTTCGCCCGTTCTTCCGTCGTAAAGTTGAATCTTACCGTCAACTTCGCCGTCGGGATTTACTATATTGTTTTCACGAAGTAATTCTTTAATATCGCTTTCGGTTGCGCCGTCAAATACAGGCGTTGCAATCTTCCAGCCGAGTTGTTTACATACCAAACCTAAATGCACTTCAAGAACCTGACCGATGTTCATACGAGAAGGAACGCCAAGTGGGTTAAGCACTATTTGAAGAGGTGTACCATCAGCCATAAACGGCATATCTGATTCGGGTAAAATTCTTGAAATAACACCCTTGTTTCCGTGACGGCCTGCCATTTTGTCCCCGATAGAAATTTTACGTTTTTGAGCAATATATACTCTAACGAGTTTGTTTACGCCGGGAGCAAGTTCGTCTTTATTTGCACGTGTAAAGATTTTAACGTCAACAACGATACCACCTTCACCGTGGGGAACTTTCAATGACGTATCTCTAACTTCCCTTGATTTTTCACCGAATATTGCACGGAGAAGTCTTTCTTCGGGGGTAAGTTCAGTTTCGCCCTTGGGCGTAACTTTACCAACTAGGATATCACCGCTATTTACTTCAGCACCAATTCTTACGATACCATCTTCGTCGAGGTCTTTAAGGGCATCTTCACCGACGTTAGGAATATCACGTGTGATTTCTTCTTCGCCGAGTCTTGTGTCCCTTGCCTCTATTTCGTGTTCTTCAATATGGATTGTAGTAAACACGTCTTCTCTTACGAGTTTTTCCGAAAGCAAGATAGCGTCCTCGTAGTTATAACCTTCCCAGCTCATAAATCCGACTAGGATATTACGTCCGAGAGCAAGTTCTCCGTTCTTTGTAGAAGGACCGTCGGCAATAGTCTGACCTTTTTCAATCCTTTCGCCCTTATCGACGATAGGTCTTTGGTTAAGACAAGTACCTTGGTTACTACGTTCAAATTTCTTTAATATATATTCTCTTTCGTTGCCGTCGTCCTCTTTAATAACAATAAGGTCACTAGCAACTGATTTAACAACACCCGCCTCAACAGCGTTAACCATAACACCCGAGTCGTATGCTATTCTTCTTTCAATACCCGTAGCAACGATTGCGTTTTCAGGGCAAAGTAGCGGAACTGCCTGACGTTGCATGTTAGAACCCATGAGCGCACGGTTGGTATCGTCGTTCTCTAGGAACGGGATAAGTGCGGTAGCAACTGAAATAAGTTGCTTTGGCGAAACGTCCATATAGTCCATTTTTTCTTTAACGTCTTCGGTAATTTCATCTCTATGACGGCAAGAAACACGTTCGTTTGCAAAATATTTATTGTCGATTAACGGTTCGTTAGCCTGCGCTACGATATAGTTATCTTCTTCGTCTGCAGTAAGGTAATCTACCTTTTCGGTAACAACTGTTTCCACAACGCCGTCAGCGTTCATTATGTGTTCAACCTTTCTGTAAGGAGATTCTATAAATCCGTATTCGTTTACTTTAGCGTAAGCAGCGAGCGAAGAAATAAGACCGATGTTCTGTCCTTCAGGAGTTTCTATCGGACACATTCTTCCGTAGTGAGAGTGGTGAACGTCACGCACTTCAAACGTTGCTCTGTCACGGTTAAGACCGCCAGGTCCTAATGCAGAAAGTTTTCTCTTGTGAGTTAATTCTGCAATCGGGTTCGTCTGGTCCATAAATTGTGAAAGTTGTGATGAGCCGAAGAATTCTTTGATAGCAGAACTTACGGGGCGAACGTTGATTAAGCCTTGAGGAGAAACGTCTTTAGGATCTTGTGTTCCCATTCTTTCTCTTATAACCCTTTCAAGTCTTGCAATACCGATACGGAATTGATTTTGGAGCAATTCTCCAACCGAACGAACACGACGGTTACCGAGGTGGTCGATATTATCAACGGTGTTAATACCAAATTCAAGATCGAGGTTAACTGATACCGATGCTACGATATCGTCAACGGTAATGTGTTTATGGTTAAGTTTGTCCATAAGGGGACGAAGAACTTTTCTATCCTCTGCCTCGATTTTTTCGGGAACGCCGTTTTCAATAAGGTCATAGAATTTAACGCACGCATTGATGAATTTAATCCTCGTTTCACGAGCCTTTTCTTCATTCTTAATATCTTCGGGTTTTTCATCGGAAACGTTTTTAACTTCTTTCTCGTCAATATAGAAGAAAGCGTTAATTTCTTTTTTAAGTATGTCTGCAGTCGCTTCAACTCCGTTTTCTTTTGCGGTTGCGCAAACTACTTTAGAAAACTCAAGCGAAGGATAATAAACGTAGTCTAAAAGACCGAACAATCTTGGATTGATGTTCGTAACAGCCTTAAAGTCAACCACGTTGTTTGCGATAATTTTATGTTTTTCGCCATTGATATCAGCAACGAAGTAATTTATACCTGCGTTTTGAATATCTTCAGCAACAGACCTAGATATAACTTGACCCTGTTCAGCAAGAACCTCACCGTCGGGGCTGATAACGGTTTCAGCAGAAGTAAGACCGACGATTCTTGCACCAAGTCTTAAACGCTTATTAAATTTATATCTACCAACCCTTGCAAGGTCGTAACGACGAGAGTCAAAGAACAAGTTTTTAAGGTGTTGTCTTACTGCTTCATCCGTGGGGATTTCACCCGGACGGAGACGGCGGTAAAGTTCAATAAGACTATCGCTTTCAGATTTGCTAGTGTCTTTTGAAGCGGTATCCGCAATCATTTTATTGCCAGGGAATAAATTTTCTGTAAGTTCTGCATCACTACCGAATCCGAGCGCACGCAAAAGAACGGTTGCGGTGAGTTTTCTAGTTCTGTCAACACGTACCCAAAGAACGTTTTGAGAATCCTGTTCAAACTCAAGCCAAGCACCCCTAGACGGAATAACTGTGGTGTTGAAAAGTTTTTTACCCGATTTATCCACTTCAACGCCGTTATAAACACCGGGAGAACGAACTAATTGCGAAACAATTACCCTTTCTGCGCCGTTGATTATAAACGAGCCGTTATCGGTCATCAACGGGAAATCGCCCATAAACACTTCTTGGTCGATAACTTCATCAGTAACTTTATTTACAAGTCTTACTTTAACCCTTAAAGGAAGTGAGAAAGTAGCATCTCTGTCCCTACATTCTTTCTCGTCATACTTGGGTTTGCCTTCAAGACTGTAATCCAAAAAGTACATTTCAAAGTGATCGGAATAATCCGTGATGGGTGAAAAGTCTTCAAGCACTTCGCCAATGCCTTCTTTTATGAACGCATCGTAGGAGTCCTTCTGGATTTTGACAAGGTACGGAAGTTCAATCGCTTCTTTGATTTTGCTAAACGTTTTTCTTGTAACCTTGCCGCTTACAATTTCAGGTAGAACACGTGTCATTAAAACACACTCCTTAAAAAAATATTACAATAATTTGTCAACGAGTTTACAAAACTATAAATATATAGTATAATAAACTCTGTTGATATTAGGTTAATTACGGTTTTTTACTGCCTTTTTCCGCATAAAAATGCAGATTTTTTGGGGAGTTTTTCCCAAAAATGGCGATAAGATGCGATATTAACCTATCATAATGCATTATAAAATATTATCCTATATCGTCAAGAAAGTCAAGCGATTAAAGAATAATTTAAAAATATTTTTTTATTTTCTCTTTTTTTAGACTTTTTTCGAGTTTTTTAAGGTGTTTATGAGAATTGATAAGTTTTTAAAAGTTTCAAGACTGTTAAAGCGCCGTTCTATCGCAAACGAGGCGTGCGACGGTGGAAGAGTTAGCGTTAACGGCAGAACAGTTAAGCCCTCTCATCAAATTAAAGAGGGCGACATCGTGGAAATTGGATTTAACAGCGGTGCGGTTAAATTTAAAATTCTTATGATAAAAGAAACGGTAAGAAAAGAAGATGCAGATAAATTGTATCAGATTATAACGGAGTAGAAAATGAGCGTAACACTTATACTTACCTGTGCTGGCAAGGGCGAACGTGCAGGTTTTAAGGAAAATAAACTCTGGCAAGAGGTTGGTGGGATTACCCCTATCGAAAGATGTCTTTCCACTTTTAAGGCTAGTAAAAAAATATCGCAGTATATAATCACAGCAAGCGAGCAAGATTATAAAAGACTAGAAAATCTTTACGGCGACTTTTGTAAGGTCGTTTTAGGTGGTGCAACACGAACACAATCTGTTTTGAATGCTCTTAAATTAGCGACGGGCGATATCGTTTTAATTCACGATGGTGCAAGACCTTTCGTTAGCATTAAAATGATTGAAGATTGTATCAATCACGCTCAAACTTACGGTGGCGCAATACCCGTAATTCCCGAAAAGAATACGGTAGTAAAAAGCGAGGACGGAAAAACCACCCACTCTTATATAGGAAAAAGCGGACTTTATCAAGTTCAAACTCCGCAAGGATTTAAGACCGAACTTATAAAGAAAGCATATAAAGCGGGTGAAAATAAAATTTTTAACGACGACGGGCAAGTTTTTTTAGAATATACTAACAGCCTCTATCTATTTGAGGGCGAAGAGAAAAACGTTAAACTAACCTTTAAGGAGGATTTTCTCTCCCCTACCCGTTTAGGCACGGGATTTGATTGTCACAAACTTGTTGAAAACAGAAAACTTATTTTAGGTGGTATAGAAATTCCACATAGCAAAGGACTTTTAGGACATAGCGACGCAGACGTTTTAACGCACGCCGTAATGGATGCAATTTTATCCGCTCTGTCTTTAAGGGATATCGGTTATCATTTTAGCGATAAAGACCCCAAGTACAAAGATGCTTGCAGTATGGACTTATTAAATAAAGTGCTTGAAATGATAAAAGAACAAGGTTACCGTGTCGATAGCGTTTCTGCAACCGTTATGGCAGAAAAGCCAAAACTTTTGACACATATTCCTTTAATAACACAAAATCTAGCAAACGCCCTTTCCCTTTCTACCGACAAGGTGGGAATAGGCGCAACCACCCTAGAGGGGTTGGGCTTTGTCGGGCGTGAAGAGGGTATTTGCGTACACGCCACAGCAGTTTTAGTTACTATTTAACAATCATTATAATAACAAGTAATCACCGCCCGATAGCGTTTTGCAATCGGGCGGTGATTACTTGTTATAAAGTTAGTTAAATCAGCCCGTATATTTATATTATTAAACATATAGCCCCTTAATTAAGTCATTCCCCCTAAACGCTAAAAGCCACTTGAAAATCAAGTGGCTCTAACTTTTTTCATTATGCTGAAAAGTTAACTACTCGTAATTAGTCTTTCTTTTCTTTCTTGGATACGTCAACAACCTGTTTGCCGTTATAATAACCGCATTTGGGGCAGACTACGTGTGACGCTTTGAGTTCGTGGCATTGAGGACATTCGGAAAGATTAGGTGTTTCCAACTTCCATTGCGCATATCTCGTATTCGTTCTCTGTTTTGACGTTTTACTTTTCTGTACTGCCATTGTTCTATACCTTCCTTATTTTTTACATTTACACTCGCTTTCGTTGAGGTTTACCCCGCAACAAACACATATTCCTTTGCAAGCATCATCACAAAGAAAACTTATCGGTGCGTTTATGGTAATCAACTCATCAACTATCGCAGACAAATCGACTGTGTCGTTTTTTAATGAATATCCGTCAGGATTATTTTCTTCTACCGCTTCTGAAAACTCCGCCGTATAAAAACGCTCAGTTTCTTTTAAGCATCTAGTGCATTCACCACTTATGCCGAAAACCACCTCGCCCTCTACAACGCAACTGTGATCACCTGTCAAAATAATGCTACCTGTAACCTTTACCGACGAAACGTCTGCCGAAGGAATGTCCACAAGTTGACCTTGAGGGGTGTATTCGAAGAAAAAATCACTACGGTCTTTTCCGCTTCTTTTAAGTTTACGAAGATCTAATATCATAATATCCCTAACTTGATAAGCCTAACAAGTATATACTATTTGTCGCTCATTGTCAACGATTTTTTAACAAATTTTTTATCGCTTTACAACAAACTGCGCAATTTTTATTAGTTTAACGTGAGGTTTTTTGTTTCCCTTGCGATAGACAATTCTTCGTTTGTAGGAAGAACGATAATTTTTACTTTACTGTCGTCTGCATTGAGATAGCCGATACCCGAATCGTAATCTATATTCTTTTGATCATCAAACTTCGCTCCGCAGTATTCCATATTCTCCATAACTAAACGGCGAATTCTAGGTGAATGTTCTCCTATTCCACCTGTAAATACTACAGCATCTACACCGCCTAATACAGCGATATAACTACCAACGTATTTTCTTACCCTGTATGCAAGCATTTCAAGTGCAAGAAGTGCTTTTTGGTCTCCGTTTGCTACCGCTGCTTCTAAATCACGTAAATCGCTTGATATTCCGCTTACGCCCAAAACACCGCATTTTTTGTTGAGATAATTAACGACTTCTTCAGGCTTTAAACCAAGTTTTACACGGAGATAATCAACCGCCGCCGGGTCAATATCACCGCTACGTGTTCCCATAACAAGACCTTCTAACGGTGTAAAGCCCATTGACGTGTCTTGACATTTTCCGTCTTTCACTGCAGAAATTGAAGAACCGTTTCCTAAGTGACAAATAACGATTTTTGCACTCTTATCACCGAGAAGTTTTATTGTTTCTTCGCTAACAAATTTATGTGACGTACCGTGGAAACCATATTTTCTTATTTTGTGTTCTTCATATACTTCATATGGAATTCCGTACATATATGCTTTTGGAGGCATTGTAGAGTGGAACGTCGTATCAAAAACGGCAACCATCGGAACGCCTTTCATAACTTCACGGCAACTCTTAATGCAAGCGATATTCCCTGGCATATGTAAAGGTCCTAATTCTGCGTTCTTTTCGCAAATTGCGATAACTTCGTCATCAATAACAACTGAAGAGTGAAAATCTTCTGCAGAGTGCAAAACTCTGTGTCCTACTGCGCCAATTTCGTCGATAGATTTAAGTGCACCGTTTTCCTTGTCGAGCATAGCCTTTAATACGAGTTCCATAGCCTCTTTGTGAGAGGGCATATCCTGCTCAATAACAAGTTTTCTGTCATCATAAGTTTTCTGTGTAAGAATACCACCCTTAAAGGTTATACGTTCGCACACACCTTTTAAAACTACGCTTTCATCTTCCATATTGATAAGTTGATATTTAAGAGATGAACTACCTGCGTTAATAACTAAAATTTTCATTGTAATACTTTCCTTTTATGGTTTTTATATTTTTTATTGTGCTTGTAAAGCGGTGATTGCTATAACTGCAATTACGTCGTCGCTATTACAACCACGTGATAAATCGTTAATAGGTTTAGCAAAGCCTTGGCAAATAGGACCTAACGCCATATATCCACCGAAACGTTGAGCAATTTTATAACCGATATTACCTGCGTTAATGTTGGGGAATACAAATACGTTTGCATTACCGGCAACGGGCGAATCGGGTGCTTTTAACTTACCAACTTCTGGGGCAACAGCAGCGTCGAATTGGAATTCACCGTCGAGAGCCAAATCAGGAGCAGCAGCCTTTGCGATTGCGGTTGCTTCTTGCATTTTAGGAACTGATTTGAAGAACTTATCGTCGTTACCCGAGCCTTTTGTAGAGAAAGAAAGCATAGCAACTCTAGGTTCGATACCAGCAATATTTTTAGCCGTTTCTGCAGAAGAAATTGCGATATCTGCAATTTGCTGTGCATCGGGTTCAATGTTAATTGCGCAGTCTGCAAATACAGCAACACCGTCGGGATTATATTTATTTTCACCCTCTGGCGCAACCATAATGAACGAACTTGAAACGGTATTAATTCCGGGCGCAGTTTTAATTACTTGAAGTCCCGGACGGAGAGTGTTTGCCGTAGAGTGGCAAGCACCTGAAACAAGACCGTCAACGTCCCCTGCTTTAAGCATAAGCGCAGCGTACATTGTATAATCTTTCAAAATGCTCTGTTTAGCAGCCTCAACGTCTGCATATTCGGGCAAGCCTGTTTTTTTGTTGATTTTTCCTGCTCTTGCGTTAAAAAGCATTTCTGCATAAACATAAGTCTTTTCATAAGAAACGGGGTCGATAACCGTAACACCCGAAAGATCAACCGTGGGGTTATTAGCCTTAATTTGATCGGGATTACCAAGAAGAACAACTCTTGCGAGTTTTTCTTTTACAGCCTGTGCGGCAGCGATAACAACCCTGCTATCTTCCCCCTCGGGAAGAACTATACATTTGTTTAATGCTGATGCTGATTTTTTAATGTTTTCCAAAACCTTTGACATATATCTAAATGCTCCTTTTATTTTTCTAATAAAACATTTTGTTTTTTTTACAAAATAGTGTAAAATATTATTTACCGTATTATTTTACAACATTTAAATAAAAAAGTAAATAAATAGTTTGGGGTTTTTATATTTTTTATGAAAATTTGCGCTTGTATTGCAGAATATAATCCTTTTCATCTAGGTCATTTAACACATCTAACCTATATTAAAAAGGCACTTAATGCAGAAAAAATAATAGTCATAATGAGCGGTAACTTTACTCAACGTGGGGAGTGCGCTGTTTTAGATAAGTTTACACGTGCAAAGCACGCTGTTCTTGCTGGCGCGGACCTTGTTATTGAATTGCCCACCGTTTTAGCAACAGGCAATGCAGAAGTTTTTGCTAAAGGCGCAATAAACATTATCAATTCTTTAGGCGTTGTTGACGGAATATGTTTTGGAGTTGAAAGCGGAAGTAAAGAAGAATACGTTGCTCTCGCCAACGCCTTAAACAATGAAAGCCGTGAATATAAAAAGGCGTTAAAGGAAAAACTAGATAGCGGAATTTCGCTTGCAAAAGCCAAATTCGAGGCGTTAAAAGAAGTGAATAAAGACCAGTTTAATCCCGACCTCTTATCCTCCCCCAACAATATACTTGGTTTAGAATATACTAAAGCGTTGCTTAAAATAAAGAGTAATATAGAAATTCACCCTATGCAACGAGAGGGCGATCACAATGACAAATCATTAAAAAAACTTATCACAAGCGCAACTAGCATAAGGGAAGTTTTAAAAACAAAAAATAAAAAGAAAGTAAAAAAGAACGTTCCCTCTTTTGTTTACAAGGATTTAAACGGATATCCATTCGTATTTGATAAATTGACCGTTGCTAGTCTTATTACCGCAACAACCGAAGATCTTAAAAAGATTTCCGACTGCACGGAGGGGCTAGAAAATAGAATTAAAGCCTTTTGTAAAGATAACCATACGGTTGAAGAGATTGTGGAAAAGGTAAGCACAAAAAGATATCCCGCAACGAGAATCCGCAGAATTTTAACCGCCAACCTTTTGGGTATTGAAAAGAGTTTAGTTGACGAGTGCTTGCAAAATAGCCTATATGCAAAGGTTTTAGCGGTTAGCGAGCAAAGTAAAGATTTAATCTCGCTTATATCTTCTAACGCAACAGTTCCCGTATTGACTAGAAAAAGCGATACGGCCATACTGAAAAAAACCGCTCTAAAATGCTTTGAAAAAGATGTTTTAGCAAATGATTTATATTCACTTGCAACTATGATAAAGCAAAACGAAAATAGAATGATTATTGTATAAAATATTAAAACAATCACGCCGACGGGAAATTTCCGTCGGCGTGATTGTGTATATGTGAAAATGTGTAATCAAAATTATTTCTTAAAATAAGCAACACCTACTACGTTAGGGCCTATATGCGTACCTATAGTGCTACCAACAACGTGATGGGCAATTTGTTTTTCCTCTCCATAAATTTTAGTACATTCTTTTTTGAATTCAATTACTCTACAATCATCAGTTCCCGACCAAAGCGCACAATAGGGCATTTCAAAATTCACCTCTCCTTGTTCTATGGCATACTCTATCAACGCCGTTTGCCCACGCTTATATCCTAGCGCTTTTGCCACTAATTTGACTTCGCCCTCCTTAATGCAAACAACTGGTTTTACCTTAAGCATTCCACCTATTGCCGCAACCGCAGAAGATATTCGTCCTCCTCGTTTTAAATATTCTAACGTATCCAAAACACCAATAACGCAAAGTTTTGTCTTTGCATTATCTAATTGCTCTGCAATTTCTTTTGCAGACATTCCTTTATTTATAAGTTCTAATGCAAAATCGCAAAGTAATCTCTCGCCCACCGTTGCGCTTAAACTGTCAACGACAAAAACTTTGTTTTTGAATTGCTCTTCAGCCGTTCTCTTTGCGCCCTCAAACGTTCCTGATAATTTAGAGGATAAACATATTACCACCACTTCATCTCCGTTCTTGGTAAGTTCTCTAAATATTTCTTCAAATCTGTAAGGCGAAATTTGACTTGTTTTGGGATGGTTTTTATCCGACGTAAGTTTTTTGTAAAAATCAATAGGCAAAAGGTCAACGCCATCAAAAAACTCTTCCGTCCCAAAGTTTATTACCATAGGTAACATCGTTATACCCATTTTTTCCGCTTGACTTTTGCTTATATCTGACGCTGAATCTATTAAAAGTTTAACAGCCATAAAATATACCCCACTATTAAAATTCTTCTTATGAAAAAACTTGTTGACTTATCAACAAGTTTTATTATAACATTCATTTGTTGCGTTGTCAACAAGTTTGGCATAATTATTATATACAAGCAAAATATTCTTTTAACAAGCAAAAAACTCCGAAATTTCCGTTCGGAGTTTTTTTTATTTAACAATTTTGTAAAGGTTTAATCTTGCGTAGGAATATCGGGTAGTTCTATAATCGTGTTACCATAAATTATTTCAAATATATCCGTATGGGCTGAACCAACAATACTAGCCTCCGTAGTTGCGTATAATTTAGCCATTTTATCATCTATTATTTTTATGTTGTAATTTTGACCAGGCTCTCCATTCTCAGGTTGGGCTGGTATCGCTGTTTTAAATTCGTCTTCTATCTCATCATAAGAAAATTCAAGTCCACCAAAAACTTCCGCTAACATTGAAAGTTCTGCAGTTATAACTTGCCAATCGTAAAAATTTTCGTATTCAAAAACCTCCCATTCGGTTTTATCATTTTCCCTTTGAAACAAAGTATATTTTCCGTCTTTATATTCTAAATAACGCTCATAACCAAACATAATATCTTTGTCGTAATATAAATTTCCACAAATTTTTACTATGCTATCCATTTCGCCCATATACTCATCTTCTGAGTGTATTGTCATAGTGTAATTTCCTTTTCCGCCAAGATAACTTTGTTTTTTAAGATTTGCTATCATTTTTGCCCAAGTAAAATCCGTATTATTTGGA
>JAZORG010000073.1:0-2514 GCA_045656465.1 Christensenellaceae bacterium | reverse complement strand
GTACGATTATCAAGTATCATAACCGTTCCCGTTGATTTATTGTAAACCATATTGACAAGTGAATTTATACCTGTATGTAAAAAGGTTGAATCACCTATAACTGCCACCCAATTTTTTATAAATTCCTTGCCTTTTGCCTTTTCAATTCCGTGCAATGCAGAAATACTGGCGCCCATACACAACGTACTGTCTATTACTCCTAACGGAGCAACTGCGCCAAGCGTATAACAACCAATATCTCCAGATGCATGTATTTTAAGTTTATTAAGGACAGAGAATACACTTCTGTGAGGACATCCTGGACAGAGAATTGGAGGACGGTTGGGAACTTCATTTTTTGTAAAAACAGCATCATCTTGGTTAAACAATGCTTTTTTAAGAAGATTTGCGCTGTATTCTCCTTGTCTAGTAAATAATTCCTTACCTTTAACGTTGTACCCCCAAGACCTAACTTGCTCTTCAATAACAGGTTCAAGTTCTTCAAACACAATTACTTCATCCACTTTAGAAATGAAGTCCTCAATAAGTTTTTTGGGTAACGGATTTACCAATCCTAATTTAAGAACACTTGCGTTAGGGCAAACTTCTTTTACGTACTGATATGAAATACCGCTAGTAATAAAACCTATTTTTTTATCGTTTAGCTCTACTTTATTTACAGGAAAATCACAACCATCAATTGCAATCTTATTGTCTCTTTCTTCAACGACAACGTGCCTACCAATTGCAGATGCTGGCATCATAACATATTTTCTTACGTTTCGTTCGTAATTTTTATCCTCAACATCAATCCTTTCCTCAAGATTTACAACACCTTGTGAATGTGAAAGTTTAGTTGTAGTACGCAAAATAACAGGAGTATCGTACTTTTCAGAAAGTTCATAAGCAAATTTTATAAAATCTTTTGCCTCTTGACTATCAGATGGTTCAAGCACGGGAATGTGAGCGGCACGAGCAATCATTCTTGTGTCTTGTTCGTTTTGCGAACTTGCAAGCCCTGGATCGTCTGCAACTACAAATACAGAACCTCCATTTACGCCAGTATATGAAAAAGTATAGAGTGGATCACTTGCAACATTAAGTCCAACGTGTTTCATACAAGCAAGACTTCTAACTCCGGCAAAAGATGCGCCGAAAGCAACCTCTGCTGCAACCTTTTCGTTTGGTGCCCACTCGGTATAAACGTCGTTGTATTTTGCTAGGTATTCACTTATCTCTGTACTCGGTGTTCCAGGATATGCGCTTGATACTTTTACCCCAGCTTCGTAAGCACCTCTAGCAATGGCCTCGTTACCTAACATTATAATTTTTTCTTCCATTTTATTTACTCCTTAAATCCTTTATCCTTTTAGCTTTACCCTCAAAGCGTTGTAAAGTGTTTGGCGATTCTAATTTTATTTTTGCATCAAGTCCTAATATAACCTTTAATTTTCCCCTTACAGCATCCGCAATTTTTTGTAATTCTCCAAACGAGTCTGTCGAATGCGCAAGTTCAACCCGAATTTCAAGTTTATCAGTATATCCTTCTCTAGTTACGATAATCTCATAATGCGGACCCAATTCGTTAAAACTCAAAATTACTTCTTCAATCTGACTTGGGAAAACGTTAACGCCACGAATTTTAAGCATATCGTCGCTTCTACCTGATAAATTTTCCATACGACAGAATGTTCTTCCACATTTACAAGGCTCGTATATAAGTCTTGTAATATCTTTAGTTCTATAACGAATCAAAGGCAAACCTTCTTTCTTTATACAAGTAATAACAAGTTCTCCTTTCTCCCCAGTAGGTAAAACTTCTTCCGTAACAGGATCAATAATCTCAGGGATAAAATAATCTTCATTTATATGCATACCACATAAATATTCACATTCACCAGAAACACCCGGACCCATAAGTTCGCTCATTCCGTAGTTAGATGTAACCAGCATATCATTTCCCCATGCTTTATGCATTTCATCTCTCATCGCATCTGTAAGTAATTCGCTACCAACAAGGCCAATTTTAACATTTAAGTCTTTTTTAGGGTCAACGCCAATCTCATTAGCAACCTCTGCAAGCCTTAAAGCATAAGAGGGAGTTGCAACTAGTAATGATGTGCCAAAATCTTTCATATACATAATTTGTTTTTCTGAATTACCCGTTGATGATGGAACGATAGTTGCCCCAATATTTTCAAGACCATAATGAAGTCCCAAAGCACCGGTAAACATTCCATACCCAAAACAAATTTGAGCAACGTCGTCTTTTGATGCTCCCCCCATACACGCAATACGTGAAACACATTCCGTCCACATATTTAAGTCGTTTCTAGTATAACCAACAACCGTGGGTTTTCCCGTAGTACCACTTGAAGCATGTATTCTAACGAGTTCCTTTTTATCAACGGCAAAAAGACCAAAAGGATAATTGTCCCTCATATCTTGCTTTGTAACGAATGGTAATTTGCTTAAATCACTAAGCGACTTAACGTCTTCAGGCTTAATACCTTTATCGTCCATCTTTTTACGATA
>JAZORG010000072.1:0-9824 GCA_045656465.1 Christensenellaceae bacterium | reverse complement strand
GACGGGTTATGCGCCCACATAGAAGAGGTGTTTGGAGCGGACAAGATGACGCTAACAAAAGAATACTTAAGACACCTTGAGAGAACTATTTAATTTGTAGGTAAAGTATGGACAAAAAAGAAAAGTGGTTTTACGTTGTATCGGGGTTTGTTGCAACGATGGTTGTAACGGTAATAATAAGTTTAGTACTTGTGCTTACCGGCGTAGTAACTATACCGAGAGAAATACTTAAAATCTCATCTGCAGGCGCAGTTAAAGCGTATGACGGACAGCCATTGACTGCAACGGGATATACGCATACTGGCGGAGAACTAAAAGACGGACATCACATAGAAGTAATAACTTACGGAAAGCGAACGGAAGTTGGGGAATCGGACAATCTTTTTACCGTCGTTATAAGAGATGGAGAGGGTAACGTAGTAACGAGTGAATACCAAGTAATTAAGTCTTGCGGAAAACTTGTTATTTATGCTAATTAACGTTAATTTTAAGGGATAATAAATGAAGAAAAAACTCAAAGGGTATTATTTTATAATAGGTGTTTTGGTTGCGCTTTTCGTTTCGATATGCGCATGCTTTTGCGTTATCTCTACAGGTTACGTAAACACTAAACGTCTTATAATATATTCTGGAACAGCCGAAAAGGCGTTTGACAATTCGCCACTTACAAGCAAACTTTCGGGTATAAAAAATGGCTCGTTAAAAGAAGGGCATAATCTAATCGTAACGCCTTACGGCTCGCAGACGGAAATCGGCGCAAGTTTGAACCTTTTCCACTACGCAATAGTTGATTCGCAAGGTAATTCGGTTGAAGACCAATATAGGATTATAGAAGCCCCCGGTATTTTAGTTGTTCACGAAGAGGGGTGGATAGACTGGGAAAAGATAGAAGAGGCAAAAAAATACCTCGACCGTTTCGGTCAGTTAGATTTAGAGAATTCTGGGCTTGATTTAAGTCAGTTCGATATGGAGTCATTACTAGGCAACCTTGACTTTGAAGGGCTGTTTGGCGACCAAAGTGGAAAATCTATCGAAGACCTTTTAGGTATGCTTGCAGGATTGATTGCGACTGGCAAACTACCCGAACTCCCTGGCGGTGAATTCCCCGGAGGAGAAGGTGGCGGAGGCGGTGGTGGTCAACAGCGTTTTGACAACAACCTCCAAAAGGGCGGAAACGGACTGGGCGATAATCCCGAAAGAGAAGTGCTTAAATTCTATTCGGATAATGCTAAATCTTACTATTTAAGGTATGAGAGTTTTGGCGATTACAATGGTAGCGGTTTTGAAACAGCGCCAGAAAATACAGAAAGTATCGTTAGTCCCTTGTATTATGCTGGGTTATCGTTAAGCAACGCAGGTCAATCGTTTGAAAAAGTTTACATAGAAAATCTCGACGATTCGGGCGCATATTATTTGCCTTACTATTCTATAACAGGTATTACCGACGAAAATAGCGACGTGCGTTTTTCTAGATTTAGCAACAGTTACAGCGCAATGGTAAACGCTGATTACGACTATCTTTTAGAGAGCCAAAATTACACTATAAACAGTCAATTATCAGAAGTTGAGCAAAAATATCGTGAGTTTGTTTATCAAAACTACTTAACAATTGATGAAACGCTAAAATCAAGATTACGTAATTTAACAAACTTTTACTCAACGGGTGTTAATCTAGTTAACCAAATAAAAGATTACGTGCAGAATTCTGCTACCTATAATTTAAGTTTTGAAGAATTCCCTAGCAATCAAGATATGGTTTATTATTTCTTGACCGAGGGTAAAGAGGGAATTTGTCAACACTTCTCTGCGGCTGCAACAATGATTTACCGTTCTTATGGTATTCCTGCTAGATACACTTGCGGTTACAAGGTTAACGCTTTAAGCGAACAATGGACGGTAGTTACTGAAAAATATGCGCACGCTTGGGTGGAAATTTACGTAGATGGCTTTGGTTGGGTGCCTGTAGAGGTTACGGGTGGCGCTTATGACGAAGTGCGTAAAAACGTTCTTGAAATAAAAACGGTTTCCTTGCAAAAACCCTATGACGGACAGCCTTTTAATCCTTACGATGTTTTGGCTTGGGAAGTTGTGTCGGGAAATATTCCGCTTAATCATTACGTGGTTGCAGATACAGATTCAATAGGATATCCTTTGCCTAATATGGTCGGCGAATATGAAAATTCAGGGTTCGGCTATAAGATTATAGATTCAGAGGGCAACGATATTACAAGCCATTACGTCGTTTCTAACGTTAGTTACGGAACGCTTACGATATCGCAAAGACCTATTACAATTCAAGCAAGTAGCGCAGATATTGAATATACAGGCTCAAACATTTCTCTGCCCGAATACGAATGGCAGGAGGGGCTTGTCGAGGGCGAAACGATTATTATAGAGACATCTACTACACAGATAGATATAGGCGAATATGAAAACGACCTCGTAGTAAGAATTGAGAATGCAGACGGATTTAACGTAACAAATCAATATTTAATTGACGTTCAAAAAGGTTACCTAAATATAATTAAAATTCAATTAGACGTTTTTACTCACGATTATGAGCATGAATATGACGGACATAATGCAATTTGCGAACTATATTCACTTTTCGGCGAAAATAAAATGCTCGAAGGACATACACATTCTGCTATTAGCGGTTCGACTATAAATCTCATAAAAGAAATCGCAGATGAAGCGGAAAATATTTTCACAGTTGTTGTTCTTGATGGTGTTGGAACTGACGTAACCGATATGTACTATCAAATAAACTTAATTCCTGGCACGTTGAAAGTTATTCAAAGGCAGATAACCTTGCATACGGGTTCGGACGATAAAACGTATGATGGCACGCCTCTTAAAGTAGAAAATAATTACATAACGGATGGAACTTTACTTGAGGGCGATAGAATTGTTGTAGGTAAGTACGTATCATATATAAATATGGGCGAATACGACAACGTGATGACCTATTCTATTCTCGATGCTGGTAACAATGACGTTTCATCTCGATATAAGGTTACGGAAAAATGGGGTAAACTTTTAATTTACGCTAGCGAAATTAAAGTGCGTTCAAAAGACGCAGAAAAGTTCTATGACGGCGAGCCTTTGACTGAAGAGGGTTTTGAACTGATTTCTGGCACGCTTTTACCAGGACACGAAATTAGATTAAAAGGAACTGCCTGTGAATTAGACTGGGTAGGTAGCATAGTAAATAGCAACGAATATGCAGTCTATGAAATAGGAACGGATAATCAAGTTGCGGGTTACAAGGTAACGCACGACTACGGAATGTTGACTATAAAGAGGATACAGATAACCATTCAAAATAAGGGTGCATCAAAGGTTTATGACGGCACACCTTTAACTTGCGGTGATTTTACTTACGTTGTTGAGGGTCAATCTGACCTCGATTCAAATCACGAATTAAGACTTGTTGGCGATTTGTTTAGTATTGTAGAACCTGGTAATGTTCCTAACCATAATATGTATGCCGTTTACAATAAAGATACTAATGAATTGGTAGAGGGAAGATACGATATTAATTATGACCCTGCAGAATACCTCGTTATTAAGAGAATTCCTTATGAAATAAAGACCAAGAGCGCATCAAAAGAATATGACGGCAAGCCCCTGTATGAAACCAAATACGATCACGTTTTGGGCGAACTGTTAGACGGTCATTATATCGTACTTGTGAGTGGCGTTCAGAAAACTACTCACGGAATAATAGACAATAACAATGAATACGACATCGTTATGGATGTTGACGGAGTTGAGGTTAGCGTTAAAGGTTATTATAACTTTAAGGTAATCGCTGGAACGTTAACGGTTACTCCGAGAACTATTAAGATAACCACGCCTTCAGATTCTAAGGTGTATGACGGACAACCGCTTTACAATATCAACGTAACGCATAACGGAAAATTATTATCAAATCACGAGATTATTCCTTACGATTATGCGGAAATATTAGACATTGGCAAAGCAACTAACACAATGCAGTTTAAGATACAGGATAAGAATACCGAAACGGACGTTACAGATAATTATCTAATAACCGTAGCCAACGGAACTCTTGAGATTTTGGCAGAGGACTCTGATGACCCTGTAGCTCCACCGATAGTTCCGCCCGTTGACCCACCTGTTAACCCACCGGTAGAACCCGAAGAGCCCGATGGGCCAGGTAATCCTGGCGGAGGTGGCCCTGGTGGGGGTGGTTCTGGCGGTTCAGGCGCTGGATCTAAACTTGCTCTAAATACCGATCAAATTAGAGATTTGTTCGATAAAGAATTGTTCACTCTATATACTGATAAAACGAGAAGCGTATATTTGCGTGGCGGAAGCGTAGGCGATTACGTTTATGGATCAAACGAATTTAAGGGCGCTACCATTTATGAAACGGATATTTCGCCCCTATACTACATAGGTCAATTATTAGAACAGACTAACGGAGCAACGTTTGGCGTTCAAATTACAAGTAAAACAGGTGGTTATTTCAATCTAACGCCTTACTTTACCGCAAGTGGTGGAAAAGGCAACGATATAAACTTAAATTACAACAGTTTAAGTTATACGCTAAATGCATACGCTTTTGATTTCTTATCGACATACGAAGAAATTGAACTTTCAAGCGAGTTGAAAGAGTTAGAACTTGCATACCGTGAATTTGTATATGAGAATTACTTAAACATTGACTCTACGCTTGAGGCTAAACTTTTAAGCAAATTCGGTTCTTATGACGGAACAAATTTTAAGGACAAGATAAACTATTATGCAAGCCAAGTACAAAATTATGCTGAATACGATTTAGACTTTAGTTTTGATTCTAATAGTGATATTATCGATCAATTCCTTGAAATGAGAAAAGGTATATGCCAACACTATGCGGCAACGGCAACAATGCTTTACCGTGCGGTAGGTATTCCTGCAAGGTTTGTTTCGGGTTATATGGTGGATGCAATAGGCGATCAAACGATAAGAGTTAAAGGTCAAAATGCTCACGCTTGGGTAGAAGTTTATGCTGACGGTTTGGGTTGGATACCTGTTGAAGTAACGGGAACAACTTCTGCTGATGAAAAAGAAACTATGCCCAAAATTGAACTAGCAATTTTCACACCCGATGCTGAAAAAGTATATGATGGTAAGCCCCTGTTCAACACGGCGGTAACTTATAACGGCATACTTCTTTCAGGGCATCAAATAAGAGTTGTATATAAACCTGAAATCACAAACGTTGGCAAAATGCAAAACAATATTAAAGTAAAGATTGTAGATGCCGAAAGTGGTGAGGACGTTTCTTCGCAATATCAAATCACCTACATGTTGGGTAATCTAGAGGTTAAGCATAGAGATATTATTGTATTTACCAAATCCAAATCCGTTGAGTGGGAGGACGAGAATACGACCATAAGCGGAGATAAGAACGACGTTTACGTGTTTATGAGAAATAACAGTTATTCTACGCTTGATGAATACCTTAATAACGGTGCGGAAAATGGGCTTGTAAGCGAACATGGTTTTACGGCAAAATATACTACGCTTGATAAGTTCGGGGAATGTGATAACTATTTATCTGACTTTAGGATTAATAACGCAAGCGGAATAGACGTTTCATCAAATTACAAGATAAATTATAACTTCGGTAAACTATACATTAATTAATAAACGGAAAAACAAATGCTATACAAAAATTATCAAACAAAAATAGAAAAAATCGCCAAAGCAGTTGACTTTGTCAAAAGACACAAAGTCCCGATACTATCTGTTATCGGGGCTGTGTTGGCGTTGTTTATAGCATTTTTATCCGTTCGTGGAATTATTACTAAACCCTTACAACTTTCCGTTTCAGAAGTTGTTTATGGTGGGGAATACAATTGCAATGCAGGCGCATTATTTAGAGGCGTGGGCTATGAATTTTCAGCAAAAGGCGAAGAAGAATGGGAGGACGGATTGCCCGAAAAGGTAGGGGAATATTCCGTTCGTGCTTATGCAAAACGCACCTTTGGTAAAAAGAATTATACAGACCCCGTTGATTTAACGATAAGTCCTAAAAAGATAGACGTGGAGGTTACAAGTAGAACAATTTCTTATGGTGAGCGTCCAGAAATTCAATGCGCACTCGAGTATGGCGATAAAATGACGGAATATCAGTTTGATATGCCAAAAAAGACAGGTAATTTCCCTGTATGTGTGGATGAAGATTCAGTAATTATTACTAATACGTTGGGCGAGGACGTAACAAATTGCTACGACATAAATTGTAATACTAGAAACCTTACCGTAAGTAAAAAGAGTATTACTCTTAATGTTGAGGGAGAAACTAAGGTATATGATGCAACGCCGTTAAAATGTGAGGATTACACTTGCGATACGCTTGCTTTTGCCGATACGTTAGATATAAAATTTGAAACTTCTTTAATAGATACAGGTTCTATTAAAAATACTCCTACGTTTTGCATATTAAACGAAAACAATGAGGACGTAACAAACTATTACACAATCAAAAAGCAAATAGGCGATTTAGTTGTAACGCCACGCCCTGCAACGGTTAGCGCAAAGCCTGTAACGGCTATTTATGATGCGCAAAAACATCAATGTAATGACTTTTCCGTTGAGGGACTTGTCGATGGACACTTTATAGAACTTGAAACGATAGAATATTTTGGAGAACTTATAGTTGTAGGCAAGATTGAAAACGCAAAGGTAAAAAGCGTTGTTATTAAAGATTTAAGTGAGGTAGATGTTACTCAAAATTATACCATTACCTTCCCTGAAACGACGGTTGAGGTAACAAAACGATACCTTTCTATTATTGTTACGGATAGCAAAACTTATAACGACCAAATTTTAGAGTTATCGACCTTAACGAATACGAACATAATTTTGGGCGGTAAAGACGGCGTGCAAGAAAGCGGTATAATCTTTGGGCACGACGTAATCGTTCAAACGTCAGACGTTAACGCATTAAGTTACTCGGGCGATAACGTTGTTGTTAAAATATCCGAGGGTAACGTTTCGGTTACGGAAAATTATGATATTGATACGTCTAACGTTAACCTTACAATAGATAAGCGACCCATTACGTTTACAGCGAATAGCAATAGTAAAATTTATGATTCAACTGCACTTACCGATGACGGATATTTGACGAGTGGTATTGTTGACGTTCTTGAAAGCGGTTTAATCGACGGGCATACCCCCGACATAACCGTAACAGGCTCAATAACCGACGTTAAGGATAATATTGAAAATAATAACGTTTTAAACTTAAACCGCATTATAAAATCAGTTGATGGGAAAGAAATACCTGTTACAGATAACTATCTTGCAACTTGCGTTAACGGAACATTAAAAATCATTGCTAGAGACGTTAACGTTTGGGCGAATATCAACAAGGACTATGATGACACTTCGGATTTTACCGAGCAAGACCTTTCTGTAAACGTGTTTAAGATAGAGAACGACCTTTCTTCAACCGAGGGGCTTTACGAGGGACAGAGCGTAACTTTAACTTGTAGTATCGACGCTGGAACTTCTACCAACGCAGGCACGTATATAAAGGTTGTTGCAATAACAAACCTATCCTTAAACGGAGGACAGGAGGGAAACTATAATTTTAGTAGGCTTAAAGGCGACCTTAATATAGCGAAAAGATTGCTTACAATTTACACACAATCAGGTAGCAGGGTATATAACGGAGAAGAACAGGATTATCAATTTATTGACAAAGAAGATGGTCTTGTTGCTTGGCACGAGATAACATATACAGACTGGGCGAAATTGAAGAACGTTTTAGATGGAGAGATAGAAAATACTACATCGGTTTATAAAATTACTGACACGAGAGATAATTTTGATGGCGAAAGGGATAATTATGAAATCAGCATAATCGGTGGAACGTTTAAGATAGATCCACGCAATATTTCGCTTTCCTATGAAAATTCGACCACCTATACTGATGAGCCGTTTA
This sequence comes from Christensenellaceae bacterium, assembly GCA_045656465.1. Lineage (GTDB taxonomy): Bacteria > Bacillota > Clostridia > Christensenellales > Borkfalkiaceae > UBA1259. Next base: position 1,855 of record JAZORG010000072.1, on the reverse strand, counting down.
GAATTTTTGGCGCAGACGTTTCTTATGTTAATAGTGAACACGGTATCGTATCAGGTCAGCAGATAGACATTAGAACTAGCGACGTGGATTGGGGTACATACTCGGGAGAACAAGACAAAATTATTTGGCAGATTTATTGGATAGGTGGAAATTCAGAAGATTGTTCACCAAACTATAATGTTAATTTAGACCAAGTAAAACTAACTATAAACAAACGAGATATAACCATAACGGCAAAGGATAAAACCATAACGTATAACGGAGAATATTATTCAACTACAAATAATTCGAGCGTAGATATAGTCAACCTTGTATCAGGGCATTTTGCCGATTTGACGGTAAAAGGTTTATACAAGGATACGAGGCAGAACAATAAAACTTACGTGGTGGAAGAAACTTGCAAAATACGGAGGAGTTATGACAGCGTACCTGTTGAGCATAACTATAATATAACGTACGTAAGTGGAACACTTACCGTGAACAAACTAGATATTTCTGTCGAGATAAATTATGATAAAATTTATGACGATAATAAAGAGTTTACAGATAAACATAGAACTTTGATTATTGTAGGGGACGGAATAAATTCTTACAACTTATTCGATAATCAAATTCTACAAATAAATTCCACAGTAAATATAAGTTCTTCAGATGCAAACACTTATAGCAATTCAATAAGTGTTGCCGACGGTAATTGGTCGGTTACTAAAAACGGCTCTTCATCAGAGGACGGTTATGAATACAAAAATAATTATAACGTAACCTTTGATTATGGACTAGTTAAAATATATAAACGTGATATAGCATTTAAGACGGGTAGTGCTGAAAAAACCTATGACAGAGAAAAACTAGAAAAAGATGAAATAACTGTTGTTAGTGGCTCTTATGCAGAGGGGCATGAAGCGGTTGCAAAAGGGAATTTGCCGTTTGCACTAAAGGTGAATGAAGGTAGCCCCGAAACTAACGATATACAATTTAATATAGTAAACGCTAACGGCGTTGATAAAACGTATAACTATAACTTTACCGCTCAAACTGAATACGGAACACTTACTATTAAATATGTTAATATCTCTATAATGATTTCATCTTATCAAACCATTTACGATGGGAACGCTCATTCCTTTGACGGTATGGTTTATAAATTAAGATCAAGCCTACTTTCGGGAGATAGTTTACAAGGACTTACAGATTATTATGTGGAGAATGAAGTTGGCTATAGATATACAGGATCAGTTACTAACGTAGGAAATTATAAAGTTTACGCAACGCCTGTGTTCAGTTCTAGCGATGCAAACTACACCGATAACGTCGGTGGATATTACAAAGTAACTTTTGTACAAAACAATTTTACGATATCTTATAAGGATATAACAGTTACAAGTAAGAGTATCACCAAAACCGAACCGATAACGAGATTAGATACCGAAAACTCTGCAACAAGCACAGAACTTGTCGGTGGAGACCAGATAACTATTGTAGTTACGGGTAGCAACACAAATCAAGGTATGACGCTGGATAATACGATTGAATTGATTACAATTCAAAGTACAGTTTCGGGAACGCTACATTTAAGCGTTGCTGGTCAAGACGGAGAATATATTCTCGGTAATTACCGCATAACTGTTAGACAAGGAAAATTGACATATAATTAGACCTTTGGGCTTTGCGAAATGCAAGGCCCAAAAGTTTTAATTGTCATAAAAAAGTTAAACGTATAATTTTTTTAATTACGTTCATACTTAAATAACCTTCCAAAATTTCTACATAAAGGAGGTTTTATGGCAAATAAAGTAGTGATATGTGGGATTAATACAGCCACGCTACCGCATTTTACTGATGAAGAGGCAAATTT
>JAZORG010000071.1:0-13903 GCA_045656465.1 Christensenellaceae bacterium | reverse complement strand
CGTGTTGCTGTTGGTAGGGACAGTAGGCTTTCTGGTCAGCAACTTATGGAATGGATATGCTGTTCAATGGTAGAACAGGGAATAGAAGTTACCGATTTTAGTATGGCATCAACACCCGCTATGTTTATGTCAACCGTAACGGAGGGATATATGTTTGACGGTTCGGTTATGATAACCGCAAGCCATTTACCCTTTAACCGTAACGGGTTTAAGTTTTTTACTTGCCAAGGTGGTCTTGAAAAAGAAGATATTAAACAAATTCTTGCTTACGCAGAGGGTACCGATAAAACAGGTCTTGAAAAAGGTAAGTTAATTTGCGGTGAATTTATGGATACGTATTCAAAAATTCTTGCAGATAAGATTAGAATGACCACAGGTGAAGAACAACCGTTAAAGGGCTTTAAGATTGTAGTTGACGCAGGAAACGGCGCAGGTGGTTTTTACGTAGATAAGGTTTTAAAACCCCTTGGTGCAGATACTGAAGGAAGCCGTTATTTAGAACCAGACGGAAGTTTTCCCAACCATATTCCTAATCCAGAAAACAAAGAGGCTATGGAAAGTATTACAGAGGCAGTTAAAGAAAACCATGCAGATTTGGGTATAATTTTCGATACAGACGTTGACAGAGCAGGCGCTGTTTTATCTGACGGAAGTGAACTTAATCGTAACAGAATAATCGCTATGCTTTCTGCAATTCTTTTAAGAGAACATCCGGGAACGACTATTGTAACCGACTCTATAACTTCAACGGGGTTAGCGCAATTTATTGAAGAAAAAGGCGGTATTCACCATAGATTTAAGCGTGGATACAGAAACGTTATTAACGAATCGATAAAATTAAATAAAGCAGGTCAAGATAGCCAACTTGCAATTGAAACGTCAGGGCATGGCGCATTTAAGGAAAATTATTTTTTAGATGATGGCGCTTATATCGTAACTAAACTTCTTATTGAACTTGCAAGAGGCAAGAAAGAGGGATATACTCTCGCATCACTTATTGAAACGCTTAAAGAACCTGCAGAAAGTATTGAATTCCGTATGAATATTCTTTTAGATGACTTTAAATCTTACGGACAAGAGGTTATTGATAAACTCAACGAATACGCTAGTAAAAAAGACGGATGGTCGCTCGCTCCTAATAACTTTGAAGGTGTAAGAGTAAATCTTAATAAAGAAAAGGGCAATGGTTGGTTCTTGCTCCGCTTATCTTTGCACGATCCGTTATTGCCGTTGAACATTGAAAGTAATGATATCGGTGGTGCTAAAAAGATTGCTATTGAACTTGCTGAATTTATTAAAGATTTTGATAAACTTGATGCTAAAGCACTTTTAGATTTTGCAAAATAAAAAATCAAATTTGTATAATAAAAACATATAGAAGTGGCGTAGTGAAAATCACTACGCCACGTTTATTTATTAAATAATTCTATTTGCCTTGTTCGATTATTTCGTTTACTCTGTTTTCACAAAAAGATAGGAATTTACACCAAATTTCGCTGTCGATAAAGGGATTTTGTTCTGTTTTTCCTATAAGGTCCGATTTCTCTTTAGTGTTGTTATTCCAACAATGATTGCCGATAAACACGTCAACTTTTTGATTCATTAAGCGTGATAGGGAACTTTTATAAGCCTCGACGCAACCGTCAAAATCATATTTATCTTTAACCAAGGTGTTTGCGCCTGCTCCACCGAATTGTCCAACCCTATAAGTTTTATCGCCATCCGTTACGTTGAAGAAGAATGATAACGTTCCCTTTGTATGTCCAGGGGTTTCTAAAAATTCAATGGTGATATTGCCTAAAGATAGTTTGTCGCCATCTGAAACTAAAATGTCCGCCTTAAAATATTGCTCTGCTTTTATTGCATCTTCTTTTCCAATTAAAGTTTTTGCACCTGAAAGGTCGGCAAATGCTTCAACTGCTTCAGCGTGATCGCCGTGCCAATGTGTTGCGATTATATATTTGATATCTGTGGGTTTAAATCCAAGTTCGTATATGCTGTTTAATACTAAATAGGTAGTGTTATTGTAGCCTGGGTCAACCATAATTAATCCGTCGCCTGTATCAATCAAATAACAGCAGGCTTGATATGTGCCTACGTAATAAACTTGATTGATAATCTTAAATGGTTTCATTTTACCTACCCACGGTTTTTCGTTTTTTAAACTCATAACGTCTTTATGATAAGTACTATACATAATTTCACCTCATATAATATGTATAGATTTTATCATAAAACATAAACAAAGTCAATTATAAATAATAAGTTGAAAAATATAAGTAAATATGTTAAACTGTACAAAAGAACAAATGAACACTTGACGAGGTGATGATATGAGTTTAAAAGGAAGAATTGCGCTTGTAACCGGCGCAGGTGGTGGAATAGGCAGAGCAATTTGTGTTGAACTTGCAAAAGAGGGTGTTAACGTTATTTTATTTGGTGGAAACAATGTTGAAAAGTTGCTAAAAACCGAAAGTTTAATTAAAGAATACAACGTAAAAACTTACGTGTTTAGCGGTAATCTTACTGACGAGAATTTTATAAATAATGAATATCCAAAAGCGATTAAAAAAGCGGGTGGACTAGATATTTTAATTAATAACGCAGGGGTTGCAATGAACTGCGATTTTGAAAAAACAACAGTAGAATTGTTTGATAAGATTATGAATATAAACGTAAGAGCGCCATATATTCTTACTCAACACGCACTTTCCGACCTAAAAAATTCGAACAGGGCAAGCATAATAAACCTTTCTTCAGTTGTGGCTCACGCAGGGTATGCTCAACAGAGCGCATACGTTGCAAGTAAACACGCCCTTTTAGGATTTACCAAATCGCTTGCATCAGAGGTTTATAAAGACGGAATAAGGGTACACGCAATATCCCCAGGTGGGGTATATACGGATATGGTAAAGGTTTCTCGCCCTGACCTAACGCCCGAGGGTATGATTATGCCCGAAGAAATTGCCGATATAGTTATGTTCTTGCTTAAAAATAGAGGTAACGCTGTCGTCGATGAAATATTAGTTCATAGAGTAAACAAACAACCATTTTTAGTTTAGAAAAAACCGCCAGCCTTTTTAATGGCTGGCGGTTAGTTATTTAATTAATAATATATTAGTATTTTTTAGGGTGAAGGGCGTTTTCCGTTTCGCCCGTGCGTTCTTTGGAATTGGTAATATTGCAAACAAGATAATAGTAAATCGTGTCAATGATAGCAAGTTGAGCAATTCGGGAGTTCAGCCCTAAAATAGTGTAATTTGTTTCATCGGAAACGGTGTTAAGAACGTAATCACAATATTTAATTAAGGGTGATTTTCCCTTGTTCGTAAGAGCAATGGTAGTTGCCCCTTTTTGTTGTGCAAGTTCAGTTGCCTGAACAATATCTTTAGAACTCCCAGAATGTGATATACTTATCAAAACGTCACCGCTTTTTAAGTGTGCAGAGGCTATAGATTGCATATGGTTATCGGTGTAGCAACTAACGTTAAGGCCAAGTCTTAACAGTTTATGTGCGCCGTCCATTGCAACAGAGGCAGAGTTGCCTAGCCCGAAAAGTAAAATTCTATTAGCAGAAAGTATTACTTTACAAACGTTATCGAGTTGATTTTTATCGATAGCGTTTTTTGTTTTTTCAAGCGAACAATAAACGTCGTTACAAACTTTTTCAAAGACACCGAAAGCCGTGTCGTCTTTGGTAATATTATCGTTTACGTTAGAAAGGTTTTCATCTTTGGCAATACTTATTTTTAAGCTTTGGTAACCATCAAAACCCAAGCGTTTTGCAAAACGAACAACGGTAGCATCACCGCAATTACATTTTTCTGCAAGTTCAGATACAGAAAGAGGAATAAGCGCAGAAGGATTTGCCATTATAAAATCGGCAATCTTCTTTTCTGCAGAACCCATTTTATCATAAAGTATTTTAATGTTGAGTGAGGTTTTCATTTTTTCTCCGTAAAATTTATTTTCGATTATTATTGTAATACAAAAAATTTTTTTTGTCAAATACGGAATAATATTTCAAAATAGTTGAAATAAAATTCCATTTGTATTATAATTATAAACGATAAAACAATGTAAAAATGAAATATTTTTTTACAAGGAGGGTTTATGAACGATTTTTTATTTACACAAATATTGACTGAACTTGAAGATGCTGTCGGCAGAGAAAACTGTTCGGTTAAGGAAATTGACAAATTATCGCACAGCGTTGACTTTTTTTGGCTGTCTAGAATGTGGGCAGACAGAGGCAGAAAGATGCCACAAGCAGATTTTATAGTTGCACCAAAAGATGCTGAAGAAACTTCTAAAGTAATTAAAATTGCAAATTACTATAAGTTACCCGTAACAACGTGGGGTGGCGGAGCAGGTTCTCAAGGTGGTGCAATTCCCGTTGCCGGTGGAATTTTGCTCGATACAAAGAGAATGAACAAGATTTATGAAGTAAATACCGAAGGTATGTATATCGAGGTAGGAACAGGCGCAATTTATAAACACGTTGAATGGGCGGCAAACGAAAAAGGATACGCTACAATGCATTATCCGTCGTCGTTAACTTGCTCAACCGTAGGCGGATTTTTAGCGCACAGGGGTATAGGTGTTGTTTCTAATAAATACGGAAAAATCGATGATATGGTTTTGCAAATGGAAGTAGTTTTACCTAACGGCGATATCATCAATACTTCTGCAACGCCAAAGCACGCAGCAGGCCCTGACCTAAACCAAATTTTTATTGGTTCAGAGGGAACACTTGGCGTTATTACTAAAGCGCAAATGAGAATTTACGAGCAACCGGAAGTTAGACGCTTTAGAGGATTCTTGTTTAAGGATATGCACTCTGCTTTTGTTGCAAGCCGTGAAATACTTCAAAAGTTTAAGCCGTCAGTTATGCGTCTTTATGACGAGGCGGAAACCGCAAGTTTAATTAAAAAGATTGTAGGCGTTGCTAAACCTGGCGCATTTATGAATATTGCCTACGAGGGTGTTAAAGAACTCGTTGACGTTGAAGAGAAAATTCTTCTTGAAACCTTTAACCGTTATGGCGCAGAAGATTTGGGTAGCGAGTACGGTGAAAAATGGTGGAAAGAAAAAATTACATTCTTCTACCCTGGGCATATGATGGATTTACCACAGATGTTCGGTACAATGGATACTATTGCATCTTACGATAAAATAGAAAAAATCTATTGGGAAATGAAAAAGGCAATTGAAACAAATTATCCGCAGGCTAAATTTATTGCGCACTTCTCTCATTGGTACGAATGGGGTAGTATGATGTACGATAGATTTATTATTGAAGAAAAAGACGTTCCGAAAGACCCTGTAGAGGCAATGCGTTTGCACAACGCTATTTGGAACTTGGGTATAAGAACTGCGCTAAAGCACGGCGGTGTAGTAAACGATCACCACGGCGTTGGATTTAAACTCGGAAGACTTATGAAAGAACAATACGGACCTGCTATGCAAGTATTTGAAGGAATAAAGAAAACGCTTGACCCCAACGGAATAATGAATCCGTTTAAGCTTGGATTATAAATCGGATAAAAAGGAGAAAAATTATGAATATTTCAGAAAAATCAAAAGAAATAATGGCTAATTGTAGGTTTTGCTGGATGTGCAGACACATTTGTCCGATAGGAAATGCAACGGGATTGGAAAGAAATACCGCAAGGGCGAGGGCAATGTGCGCTTCGCTAGTTGCAAGTGGCGACGTTTGCGCTGAAGATATTGCAGAAAACCTTTATGAATGCACCCTGTGTGGTGCTTGCACGAATAACTGTATGACGGGTTGGGACCCTAAGGTTTTTGTGCGTGAAATGAGAACTGCTTTAATTTTAGAAGGAAAAACTCCCGAATATATTTTAAAACTTATTGAAAATTATATTAAATGTGGTAATATATATTGTAAGGAAATATGTAACTGTATAAAAGACCTCTTGACTGAAAAGCAGTCTGACACGCTTGTGTTTATGGGTGAAGACGCTACTATAAAAAGTTCTAAATCGGTAAAGAACGTTAAAAAACTTCTCGACACGGCGGGTGCAGATTATACGTTTAGCAGTTTTTACGATTGCGGAACTTCAATATATTTCTTATCTGGTAAAACGGATGAAACGTTAAGCGCCGCAAAGAAATTTGCAGAATATGCAAACAAATTTAAGACAGTTGTGGTTTACGACCCTGTTGATTTAAGTTTGATTAAACACGAATACAAAGAATGGGGTATAGAGGTAAATGCGCAAGTAATAGGTTTTAACGAATATCTTTTAAGTCTTGTTGAGAGCGGTAAACTAAAGGTTAAAAAATCCCAAACACAATATTCTATGCAGGATAACTTTGCTTACGCTCGTGAACTTGATAACCCTGATTTTGGAAGAAAACTTATAGGAAAAGTTGGCGTTATCAAAGATATGCTATTAATCGGTAAAGAGGCAAATTATGCAGGCAGTCTTTTAATGAATGAATATATGCCAGACGTTATTCGCACGGTAGCAATTAACCGTTGGAGAGATGCTGATGGAATGAATTGCACTACTCTCGTTACCGAAAACCCTGCAGAATACGAATTGTTAAAAGCAACTTGTCCAGAAGACAAGAGAGTTATTTCCGTTGAAGAAATGATACTTGAAAACTTATAAGGAGAAGGGAAATGAATTTAAAAAAGAGTTACGTTGAAAAATACGGATACGAAAGAGTGATAACTGACAGAAACAGTCCTTTAACGTATGCAGAACTTGACTTTTTGATGTTACAAAAGGGCAAAAGTTACACGGTTACCGAAAAGAACAAAGAGTTTGCACTTATGATTTTGCGTGGTTCTTGCGACGTTAGTGGTAATGGTTTTGAATTTAAGGGCGTTGGTAAGAGAGAAGACGTGTTTAGCGGTGTTTCGGAGTTGGTTTATGTCGGTAAGGATACCGAATTTACAGTAACCTGTGTTAGCGAAGAGGTTAAAATTGCAGTAGCAAAAGCACCCGCAGATAAATATTTCAAGCCCCAATGTATTAGAAGTGAAGAAATTGTAACAAAGGCACTCGGCAAGGGCGCATACGCACGTACGGCAGCGTTTAATCTTTCGGAAAAAGTTCAAGCAAACCTTTTATATATAGGAGAGTTTTGGGTAGAGGATGGTAATTGGGCAAGTTTTCCACCTCATAAACACGATTTAGACAATATGCCTACCGAAGGTTTTTTGGATGAGATATACTATTTTGAATTTGATAAGCCACAGGGATTTGGCGTTCAAATGGTTTACTCAAAAGAGGGAGATCTCGACGAAGCCTATAAAGTAAAATCGGGCGATATGGTCGAAGTTCCCAAAGGATATCATCCATTCTCTGTTGCTCCAGGGTACAAAAACTATTGTTTATGGATAATGGCAGGTAAAGACCGTGGCATTTTCTGTACGCAAGAGGAAGAGCATAAATGGCAGAACAAGTAAAAATTACAAACAAAAATCTTTCCGCACTCATAAATTTTAGGGGTGCGGAACTTGTGAGTTTAAAAGATAAAGAAAAAGAATTTATTTGGCAAGGTGATCCGAATTTTTGGGCATCACACGCACCCATTCTTTTTCCTTTTTGCGGTGCGCTTTTATACGATAGTTATTTATTAAACGGAAAAAAGTATAATATGCCAAAGCACGGATATGCCAAAAAGGTGGATTTTTCTTTAGTTGAAAAGTCTCAAAATTCAGTAACGTTTGTGCTTTCTGATGACCAATCGTCTAAAGAAATATTCCCGTTTGAGTTCGATTTGTTTGTTAAATATACTCTTACCGATTGTTTAACAATTGAATATATCGTGTTAAATAAAGGCTCGGAAAAAATGTATTTTACTTTAGGCTCTCACGAGGGATATGCTCTGAAAGGGAATTTTAGCGATTATTCAATTTTATTTTCCGAAAAAGAAAATCTTAAGGCAATTACGCTTGATGGAAGTTATATTACAGACGGCTATACAGATTTAGGAATGACGGATAGGTTAAACTTAAACTACGAGCATTTTTATTTAGATGCGCTTGTTTTTAAGGATATAAAATCAAAACGCATAACCTTAACACATAACAAATCGGGCGAGATTTTAAGTGTTGATATAGACGAGAATTTTAAGCATTTGTTGCTATGGACAAAACCCAATGCTCCCTATATTTGCATTGAACCGTGGATATCGCTTCCAGACAACATTAATAGTAATCAAGATATAACTAAAAAACCAGACGTTTGTGTTTTAGACGTTAAAGAGAAAAAAACTTTTACACACATTATTAAACCGCATATTGATAAGGAGTAATATGTACGCACTCGGTATAGATTTCGGCGGTGGAGCAAGTAAAGCCACCTTAATAGACGAAAAAGGCGTTGTGATAAAAACAGCAACGTCCGAATACAAGACCTTTTATGGTGAAGACGGTAAAGCAGAGCAAAACCCTTTAGATTGGTATAGTTCTGCGTGTGAAAACATTAGGTCTGTTTTAGTGGGGATAAACGCAGAAGATATTAAATGTGTTTGCTTTGATGCCGCTACTCATACAGCTGTTCTAATGGATGACAAGTTTATTCCTGTTTGCAATTCCGTTTATTGGACGGATACTAGAAGTGTAAAAGAAAAAGAATTTTTGCAAAAAAACTTTGGCGAAGAGATTTTTTCAAAGTGCAAGCATAACGTTGATACTATTTGGTCGCTTCCAGAGATAATGTACGTAAAAAACAGTTATCCTGAGGTCTATAAAAAAGTAAAAAAGGTTACTTTTGCAAAAGACTTCGTAAGGGGAATGTTTACAGGCGATTTTGTAACCGACTATATTGAAGCGCAAGGAAGTATGTTGTTTGATTATGATTTAGGCGCTTGGGATAATCATTTGTTGTCATTGGTAGGTTTGACAACAGATAGTATGCCACAAATAGTCAATCCGCTCGATTGTGTTGGTAAAGTTAATAAAAAGGGCGCAACCGATAGTGGGCTAAAAGAGGGTACTTTAGTAATTTGTGGGTCAACCGATACTGTTATGGAAGTGTTCTCGGCAGGCGCAGTAAATTGTGGGGATATGACGTTAAAACTCGCAACCGCAGGCAGAATTTGTATCGTTTCTAATAAGATTGTTGCTGACAAAAACGTAATAAATTATTCACATCTTAAAGAAAAACTATATTATCCTGGTAGCGCAACAAAATCGTGCGCAGCGTCGCTACGATGGTTTAGAGATTGTTTCGGCGGAGATTTTGAAGAGTTTTCAAGTATGGCTGAAAAAGTTGCTATCGGTTCAGACGGGCTTATTTTTCACCCCTACTTAACGGGCGAACTTACCCCTCACGCAAAACCCAATTTAAGAGGCGGTTTTACAAATTTATCGGCAATGCATACAAAGGCACACTTTGTTCGTGCGGTTATGGAGGGCGTTGCGTTTAGTTTATTAGATAGTTTGGATTACTTAAAACAAAAGGGCATTACCGTTGGGGATTCCGCTTTTATTATAGGCGGAGGTGCAAATAGCAAAGTTTGGCGACAAATTGTTGCAGACTGCTTAAATTTAACGCTTGTTATGACAGAGAGAAACGATTCTTCTTTCGGCTCGGCAATGTGCGCAGGAATACACGCAGGGTTCTTTAAGGACTTTGATGAGGCGAGTGCAGTTTGCAGAAAAGTTATAGGTAAAACCGAACCAATAAAAGAAAACAATATAAAATATAAAAAATTATTTGAAAAGTATAAAAAAATAAGTAAATTTTTGGTGGAATTAGCAGATGAAAGATAAACACGTGCTTGTAATGCTCAAATATTTTAAGGGTGAATTAAATCCCTTTGATTGTTCTGCATTAGAGTGCGCATTAAGATTGAATGCAAAAAAGATAAGCGTTCTTGCTATGGCGCCTATGTCTGTTAAAGATGCTTTAGAAGATTTAACAAGGTTAAACGTTAACGCATATCTTGTTTCTGACAGTTTATACGCTGGAAGCGACACGCTTGCAACCTCTTTGGTTATGTGCGAAGCGGTAAAAAAAATTGCACCCGATATCGTTTTTTGCGGACGACAAAGTGTTGACGGGGATACAGCGCAAGTTCCTCCGATGCTTGCAAAACGACTGGGGTATAGTTTTATAAGCAAGGTAATTGAAATATCCGAAACGGGGTATAAGACAAGATTAAAAAAGACAGGAAATTTTACAGAAAATACCATTTATACTTTTGAAAAAATCTATTCACTTCGTTTTCCTTCAATATTTTCAAGGAAAAGCAGTATTACCGTGTGGGATAATAAGGACTTAAAAATCTCAAACGATAAGTTAGGATTAAACGGCTCTCCAACACAGGTTATAAAAGCATATACGAGCCAGGTTGGAAGAAGATTTTGTAAGTTTATATCCGCAAATGAACTAGAAAATGTCATCAAATGTGGTTTAAATCAACAGCGAGAGAATGAAGAGATTATTTTAAGCGAAGAAAAACTAAACGAAGTATATTATTTAGGAAATATAGATGAAATAGCTTTAGGTATCACTAAAGTCGCAAAGAAAATCGACTATAAAAATAAAAGGGCAGAAGAGATTGCAAGTTTTTTAACAGAAAATAACGCTAGAACTGTTTTGTTTTCAGATGATGACGACCTAAAAGTGTTATCAGCAGAAATCGCAGTATTAACAAATTCGGGATTGTGTGCTGACTGTATATCGTTAAGAGTGGAAAATGGTGGGTTAGTAATGACAAGACCTGCGCAGGGAGGCGATATTACAGCGGATATAATTTGCAAAAGTAAAATTACAATGGCTACCGTAAGAACACCTAAAAAAACACAAAAAGACGTGATTTTTTCTTTTGGTAAGGGTGCAGTTGATTATATTGACCAATTGAAAGAAATTGCCAAAAAATACGATGCGGAATGTTGTGCATCACGTGCGGTAGTGGATATGGGAAAAATGCCATATTCCTCGCAGGTAGGGTTAACAGGTAAAATGGTTACGCCAAAGGTTTACGTTGCATTTGGAATATCTGGCGCTGTGCAACATACCACCGCCATATCGGGTGCAGAAACGGTTATTGCCGTTAACAATGATAAAGATGCAAAAATATTCGACTATGCTGATTTTGGCGTGATAGGCGATATAAAAGATATAAGACTGTAAGTGGTCAAAAAAATAAAATTAGATTAGAACAATTAAGGAGAAATATTATGTTAGTTAATTTGGACACCGTTTTAAAAGGTACAGAAAAAGGTTATGCAATTCCTGCATTCAACGTTTACAATATGGAAACCGTTATGGGTGTAATTTCCGCAGCGGAAGAGATGAAATCGCCCGTTATTATGCAGTTTTATTCAAGACTTGCAACTACGGGATTTGCAGATTTTTTATGTCCTATCGCTCTTAAGGCAGCAGAAAAGGCAACTGTTCCAGTATGTATTCATTTAGACCACGGCGCAGGATATATTCCTGCGGCAATAGCAATTAAAAACGGTGTTACAGGCGTTATGGTAGATTTTTCAAAAGAAGAACTTGACGACAACATTAAACACACGGCAAAGACTGTTGCAATATGTAAAGAATTAAATATCGGTGTAGAGGGTGAGTTAGGGCATATAGGTAAAGCGGCAGACGGAGTTCCAACAGATTATACAACTGTTGAAGATGCTCAAAAATACGTTGACGGAACGGGTGTTTCGGCTCTGGCGATAGCAGTAGGAACTGCTCACGGCAGGTATAAACAAGCCCCTGTTTTGGCAATAGATAGGATTAAAGAAATAAAAAATGCGGTAAAAATTCCGCTTGTTCTTCATGGTGGTAGTGGAGTTCCCGACGAGCAGATTAAACAGGCAATAAAAGCGGGAATAGGTAAAATCAACTTCGGTACAGACCTTTGTTACGCTTTTCTCGATAAGGTTATGGAGGGCGACGTAAATAAGATTGCAATAGATATCTTTATGAAAGAACCGATAGAGGCGGTAAAAGACTTTGCAATTTCAAAAATAAAACTTCTCGGTTCGGAGAATAAAGCATGAAAAAAATAGTAGGAATGGGGGCGTGTGTTTACGACACGTTAATAAGCCTAGAAAAATATCCTAAAGAAGACACTAAAGTCAAAGGGGATAAAATAGTTGTATCGGGTGGTGGCCCTGTAGGAAATGCTCTTGTAGTAGCGTCAAAACTCGGTGCATCTACAAGCGTTATAGGTGGATTTGCATCTGATACAGCGGGCAAATACCTCATTGAGGATTTTAAGAAATACGGCGTTAACACCGATAACGTTAAAATACTCGATGATAAACAGTCTTTCGTTTCTTATATTCTCTTATCTAAAGAGGACGGGAGCAGAACTTGTGTGTTTAACAGAGGAAGTGTTCCCGACACCGAAGATAACGTGGATTTAAGTGTAATTGATAATGCCCAAATTTTGCATTTGGACGGAAATTACATAAACGGTGCAGTAAAATGTGCGCTTTATGCAAAAGAAAAAGGGGTTGAAGTGAGCCTGGATGCAGGTGGACTTTACGAGGGTATAGAAAATCTATTACCACTTGTAGATATACTTATTCCGTCTGCGGAATTTGCGATGGGGCTTACGGGAAAGAAAACTCCCGAAGAAGCGCTTATAGAATTACATAAACGTTATAACCCCAAAGTGCTTGCTGTAACTGATGGAAAGAATGGTGGATATTATTGTGAAAATGGCAAAGCCTTAAAATATCCTACTTTTAAGGTAAAAGCAATTGATAGCAATGGTGCAGGTGATACTTTCCACGGCGCATTTTTGTGGGCATATCTATCGGGAAAGAGTGTAAAAGACAGTTGCATATTTGCTAGCGCAACATCAGCATATAAGTGTCGTTTCGTTGGAGCAAGAACCTATCCACTTAGCGAAGAGTTAGTGTTTAATTTTATAAGAGAAAATTCATAAAATATTGTCATATATAATTAAAGTCCTCCGTGTTTGAACACGGAGGACTTTAATTTAGTCATTTAATTTTTAGTCTTTATGAATTTTACTAAATTTAGCAGGGGTGCAGTTATATTTTTGCTTGAAAAGTTTATTAAAGTATGAAAGCGATGCAAAACCGCATTCTTGCGAAACGTCGTAAATTGAATTATTTGTGAATTTTAATAAACTTGCAGCGTAATTAAGTCTTAAATCGTTAATGTAGTCCGTTAGAGAAACACCCATATATTTTTTAAATGTGTTACATATATGACTTTTGCTATATTTTAAGTTGGAAAAAATATAGGGAATGCCTTGTCTTAATACGTGGCGTTGGTTTAGTTTTTGTATGATAAAGTTTATCAAATACGGATAATCGTTTTCTGTTTTATATGAGGGGATATTGTAATAATATAAAAGTTCAATTAGTAAGGTTTTGGCAAAGATACTGCGCATTTTAACGTTTTCAGCAGGCAAAGAAAAATACTCGGTAATTCTTCTCTCAAAACGCTGAATCGTTTCTGTTGAAAGGTTAATCTTAAACGGGATTGCGCTCTTATGATAAGTTTTTATTAGGTCAGGGTGAAGAAAGGACAAAACGCTTTCAAAGAATTCTGATTGAAATACAATATCTCTGTGATAATAGGTACAGTTTGCATCACGAACATAAACGTGTCTGTCTTGCGGGCGCAAAAAAATCATATCGCCAGCGTGCAAGTCTAATTTTTGCTCGTTAACGTAATGAGGTAATGTGCCGTCTAAAACGTAACAAATTTCATAAAAAGCGTGGTCGTGATAGTGAACGTCGCCAGAATTTATTATGTGAGAATTGATAACGGAAGTATCGCTACCCGATATATCACTCGTAAGATGAACTACCGACCCAAAAAGATTGTTTCTCATACGCTTATTATATAAACATAAAAAATCTTTGTCAATTGAAATCTATAAATTTTCTATTTTTTTGCTCTATATTTTTTCAAAAATCACAAAA
>JAZORG010000070.1:0-10506 GCA_045656465.1 Christensenellaceae bacterium | reverse complement strand
ATGGGTTTGTTCTCGATAAAAGTCAAAATAGTCCTGTGTCAAGAGATAGGATCGGGCTATTATTAGAGGGTGTAACGTTAGAGAGTGTTAATTTGGGTGAAACGTTAAAAACTTCTGACGACACATTAATGCAGAAAGTTTTTGCAATGGCAAAAAGCGTTAATTTAACCGATTGTATTAAAACGATTACTGTAAAGAAAATGGCATCTGAACAACCAGACGTTATATTTGAAACATATACAGGTGTAAAAATAGAGGTTTCTAAAGCCGACGATTTGGGCGTGGAAAAAGTTGTTGCAGGTTTTAATGCGTACGATAATAGGGCAGAAGATTACGAAAAGATGTTCAGCATTATAAAAGTTTTTAAGAACAGTAACGGTCAGATAGAAGTTGACTGGTCGGAAAACTGATATAGGTGGCAAATATGCATAAGAAAGAAGTTGCGGTTATAGACGTTGGCTCTTCAAAAATTACAGCCGTCGTCGGGCAGAGAGGAATAAATAAGACGTTTATTATCAAAGGACGCTATTCGTATGAATACGACGGATTTGATGCGGGAACGTTTTTTGACGTTGAGCAGTTGAAAAGGATCTTGATTTTAATTGCTGAGGACGTTAAAAAAGCTTGTAGGGGGAATATTGATAGCGTTTATGTCGGTGTGCCTGGTGAATTTACACAGGTATATGTTAAAGATAGTCAGATATCTTTCCCTAAAAAGAAAAAGATATCTGAAGAAGACGTAGATGCTTTGTTTGACTCCGCATTTGTGCTTACTTCAAACAAATATACTTTAATCAATAGGTCTGCTGTTGTTTATGAACTCGATGATTTTAGGCGATTGGCTTATCCTGTTGGCGCTTGTAGTGCAATACTTAAGGGTAGGCTTTCATTTGTTCTTTGTAATAATTACTTTATAGAGGCAGTAAAACCTGTTTTAGAGGCTTGTGGAATACGTAAAGTTGAATGTGTTTCATCGACCCTTGCGCAAGCGCTCTATCTAATTGATGCGGAAACTAGAGATAGAATGGCTATTGTTGCGGACGTTGGGTATATAACGACCACCTTTTATATTGTTCAAGGCGATGGAATATTATATCAAAAAACTTTCCCGTATGGTGGAGGTTATATAACGGCATCTATTACGGATAGATTCTCTGTGGATTTTGACGTTGCGGAAAAGTTGAAACGCAAAACAAACATAAGTAGAGTAACAACAGGCGCATACGATTTGATTGATGGAGAGAATGGCGAGTATTACAGTATAGAAGAGTTAAAATATACAGTTACAATGAGTCTAGACGTGCTATGTGAGAATTTGTCAATTGCAATTGACGAGTCTGGTTTTTCAATTCCAGAATATGTTCCGCTTATGATAACAGGTGGTGGAATAGCATATATTAGAGGAGCAAAAGAACACGTTTCAGGTAGGTTGGGTTGTTCTGTAGAGGTAATAGCACCTAAAGTTCCGTTAATGGACAAACCTACTGAATCGACCGCTCTATCGCTTTTAGAACTTGCGTTAGAGCAAAAATAGAAAAATAAAGGAGAACTTATATGTTCGGACAAGAAACTTACAATGTTAATTCGGCAGTAATTAAAGTTATGGGTGTTGGTGGTGGTGGCTGTAATGCCATTAATAGTATGATAGAATCAAACATATCCAGCGCTGAATTTATTGCGGTTAATACGGATAATCAAGCCTTGCTTTTATCAAAGGCGGACAAGAAACTTCAAATAGGTGAAAAACTTACAAAGGGACTTGGTGCAGGGAGCGATCCAAACGTAGGAGAGTCTGCTGCTGAGGAGAGTAAGGATAATATTGCTGAAATGCTTAAAGGTACGGACTTGTTGTTTATTGCGTCAGGAATGGGCGGTGGAACAGGTACGGGAGCAGCATCTGTTATTGCTCGTATAGCAAGAGAATTGGGGATTCTTACCGTTGCAGTTGTTACTAAACCTTTTTCATTTGAGGGGAAAGTAAGAAATGAAAATGCTAATAAGGGTGTAATAAATCTAAAAAAATACGTTGATACTCTCGTAATCATTCCAAACGATAAACTATTACAATTTTTGCCTGCGCAAACGGGAATGCTTGATGCGTTCAAAGTTGCAGATGATATGTTAAAGCAAGGCATAGTTGGTATTGTGGATTTAATCGCTACTCCCTCGCTTATAAATTTAGACTTTGCAGACGTTAATACTGTAATGCGTAACCAAGGTTTAGCGCATATGGGAATAGGTCGTGCAAAAGGGGAAAACAGGGTTATTGAAGCAGTAAGGCAGGCTGTTTCAAGTCCACTGCTCGAAACAACAATCGAAGGTGCTAAATCTGTTATTTTAAACGTTACTGGCGGAAAGGATTTGATGCTTAGCGAAGTTAATGAGGCGGCTGTTCTTGTGCAAGGTATTATAGATTCATCTGCAAACATTATTTTCGGCGCAACTATTGATGAAAATATGATAGATGAGGTTAAAATCACAGTTATTGCAACCGGGTTTAATGCGAATAAAGAAAATATTGCTCCAGAAATAGCAATTGAAGTAAGATCTAGCGTTACAGCGCCTGCGACACAAGAAAATAAAATAGAGGATAACGTTCCTCCACTTATTAGGCAAATAGAAGAGGAAGAACTTGCTCAACAACGCATCGAGCAAACGCCTGTTGTTCCAGAACCTGCTACTGCATCGGATAGCGTAGTGTCTAAAATGGAAGAACAGTTGGCAGAAGAGCCTGAAGTTAAAAAGGCTAGAGAATTACCTGCATTTATGAGAAAACTTTTCAAAAAATAAAACAAAACAGGGTTTGCAATATTGCAAACCCTGTTTTGCATTTTGTTAAAAATTATTCCCAGAAAGGAAGAACTCTTCCTTTTCCTTGTTCAATTGCTTTTTTGTAGCAACGGGTTACTACGGCAAGGTCAAGTATTCCAGCGCCAACTGCATTGAAATAGATTTTTTCATCGTCGTTTTCTCTGCCAGGTTTTTTCCCGCAGAGAATTTGACCAAGTTGTGCGTGAATATCCTCGTCCTTAATAAGTCCGTCTTTCCACATAAGAGCAACTGTGCTTATCATACGATGTTTAATCGTTTCCCAGTTATCAACTACAATCTTATCAGCATTTTTAACACAGTCATTATCTACTTCATAGTCAGCCATATTCATAACAAGGCTTCCTTTTTTAAGCCATTCACCTTTAATAAATGGTTTATCAGCAAGGGTAACGCAGTCTATAATATCGCTTTCTCTTACTGCCTGTTCTGGATCACTTACAGGGATTACTTTTAAATGTGGATATTTTTCAAGAGTATTCCTTGTGAATCTTTCCGAACTTTCGGGTCTTATATCGTAAACATATACCGTTTCAATGGATGGACGTGCGATAAGTGCTGCTTCTAGTTGGGTGGGTGCTTGTGCGCCTGCGCCACAGATAGTCATTACTTTTGCATTTTTAACCGCTAATAAATTAATTGCTACACCGCCAGATGCTCCCGTCCTTTTTGTGCTTACTTCAGTTCCGTCTGCAATGCAAATAGGAAGTTTGGTATCAGGGTCATTAAGTATTATAGTAACGCTTGCACGGGGGAGACCTTTTTTGTAGTTTTGCGGACCACTACCAATCCATTTAATTCCTGCCATATTATATTCACCACCAATATAACCAGGCATAGCATTAATTCTCCCATAAACGTTCTCATCTTCAGGTGTTTTACCCCAGCGCATAACACATTTGCCAGGAGCAATTACATCGCCTTCTTCGACCAAAACGTATGCACGTTCTATGTCGTGCATAACGGCTTTCATATCGGAAGTGCCAAGTTCTGACATATCCTTGTTATTTAAGAATAAAAGATTAATATTAGTCATAAAAAATCTCTGTAATTTTTAATTTTAATAAATTATATCATTTAATATAGTAAAAAACAACTGTTTACTGCAAACTATTTTGATAAAATAAATTATAAAAATATAATAATGTTAGGCGAGTGTAAAGTTGAATTTAAGATATACATTATAAAATTAGTGATTTGGAGCATCTTTTATGCTCATATGTGAACTAGTGAGTCGGTCAATCCACTATTCAGACAATAAGAAAAGACAGTCTTATGACTGCCTTTTCTTATTGGTCGGAGTAGCGAGACTTGAACTCACGGCCTCTTGCCCCCCAGACAAGCGCGCTACCAACTGCGCCATACCCCGTTTGCGCATTATATTGTACCATAACTTTTTATATTTTGCAACAAAAAAAAGGTAAATAATAGACTTATTTTTAAAAAAATGTTATAATAAATTAACAGTTAGAATAAACAGGAAAAACTTATGAGAATACGAAGAAAAAAACACCTTGAAGATAGGCTATTAGCTGTTCAACATTTATTGCTTGTTCCGGATAGGGATATTGTAAACGTGCAAGATGCTGTAAAAGACAAAAAGTATTATGATTTTGAATCAATGTTTTTAAATTCTAATCCTGTTGAATTAGAGATTGGTTGTGGTAAGGGTGGATTTATTGTAGAAAAAGCATCGAGAGATAAAAACGTTAACTATATTGCTGTTGAACTCCTAAACAACATAATAGTTATGGCTGCAGAACTTGCGGAAAAAAGAAATGTTGATAACGTTAAGTTTTTAAATTGTAGCGCAGAGTATTTGCCAAGATATATTAAGGATAATAGTATTGAAAAAATTTATCTTAATTTTTCTCCACCATTTCCTCCGAATAGTTACGAGAGTCATAGATTAACTTGTGGTAGAAGAGTAGAGGAATATAAGAAATTCTTAAAAATTGGAGGTTATGTTTGTCAAAAAACTGACGATAAAAATTTTTTTGATTATTCTTATGCTAAATTTGTGGAATACGGCTTTGAGGTTGAAGACGTTTCAGAAAAAATAGATAATGGACTTATTAAAAATATATGTACAGAATATGAAAAAAAGTTCCGTGAGAAAGGAATGAAGATTTATGCCTTGATTGCAAAAAAATTAGTTTGATAAAACACACGTTGTAATTATTTACAACGTGTGTTTTTTTATTTATCTTCTGGATTTTAACTGTGACCAGAGTATAATAGCAATTTGAGGTGGAATTCCTAGGGTGAACAGAACCCACGGTGTAGCGGGTGTAAAAACAACAAAGCAGAGAAAAACAGTTACAAGTGTTGACCAAATAAGAATTGAAACAATGATAAAAATAAGAGAACGCCTTCCCCATATACAGTTGAAAACAAGCCATACAACCATCGAGAAGGGAACTGCGCTTATAAACGTTAGCCAAGGTGATTTTATCCAAGAATATAGGTTTCCATAAACAAATAGCGCTGTTGCAATAAGCCAAACTAACGAAATTGCCAGTAAAGTAATTATCGTTTTATTTGTTCGTGAGTTCTTGTCACTACCATATCTTTTGTCTAGATTTTCTTCAGGATTATCTGCAAGAAGATAATCAACAGTTACTTTATAATAGTCTGCAAGAGTCTTGATTATATCAATTGGAGGTGTTGCGTCGCCGTTTTCCCATTTAGAAATTGACTTATCTGTGTAGTTGATTTTTGATGCGAGTTCAGACTGGGTTAATTTGTTTGTCATTCTTAAATTTGTTAAATTTCTTGCTAAATTTTCTTTAATATTACTCATAATAATGTTATTCTATCATTTTTTGCTGTGAAAAGCAACTATTTTTAACAAATTCTACCACTGGTAGAGAAGTAAATTTTTGTATCGGGAGTAGAGAATAAGTGTATCTTTCTTTTCTATAATAAAAATCGACAATTAGAGTTGTTCTGCTTGTATTTTGAGTTTTAAAGTAATAAAATAATTATGTAATAAAATGAAATAAATATGATAAGAATTGTTTGCAAGGAGGACTACAATGCAACAAGGCGAAAAGAAAATCATTCCTTTAGTATTTGCAACAGATGATATATATGCATCACTTTTGGGTGTTGCACTTCGTTCTATTTTAGATAATGCTACAACGGGAAATTTTTATAAAGTATATGTTCTTAATACAGAAATTAGTTCTGAGAATGTTGATAAACTTAATGAGTTTAATTGTGATATTATGGAGATTAAGTTTGTTGACGTTGCAGAGCGTATGGCTAGAATAAGTAAAGATAAAATTCACTTGCGTGATTATTATACAAAGGCTATTTATTATCGTATATTTATTCCTGATTTATTCCCTCAATATGATAAGATTTTATATTTGGACTGCGATGTTGTATTGTTAGAGGACGTTGCAAATCTTTACAACATAGACGTTGGAAATAATATTTTTGCTGTTATTCATGAAGAAACGATGACGGTTATGGATGTGTTTGGAAGATATTCAGAACAGTTTTTAGGGGTAAAAAGAGAAAATTATTTTAATTCGGGCGTTTTACTTATCAATACACAGGAATATAAAAGGGAGAATATTGAAGAAAAATTCATAAAAATAATGCACAAATATGTATTTAAGGTTGCTCCTGATCAAGATTACTTGAATGTTCTTTGTAAAGATCAAGTAAAGTATTGTGAATACGGTTGGAATAAGACACCATTTCCTGCAGATATTAATCCATTTGACGATGACAAGGTCCGAATGGTGCATTTTAAACTTAACTTTAAGCCTTGGAGATATAAAGGTGTTAGATATGAAAATCATTTTTGGAAATATGCTGTAAATACTCCTTTTTATAATGAACTTCTTAATATGAGAGATACCTTTACCGAGGCACAGGCTATTGAGGATCAGAGAGGTTTTGAGGCTTTACAACAAACGGCAGAGGATTATATATATGCAAAAGAAAATTATAAGGATTTTAAAATAGATTAGTTTATTATGCAATCTGAATACAGAAAAAAGATTCTTGATAGAATTTCTGAATACGAAAAGAGTGGCTTATGGAATAAGGACGTTGAAGATGACCCTCAAACTATTACATTAAAGCCTGAAGACATAGACTATCTTGGTGAAAAGTTTTCAACTAGGTTTTTTAATAAAATTGCTAACCGTGCTGCAATAAATTATTATGAAAAACAAATAAGAAAAGGCAATTTTATAATAAAAGATATTAGGGGTATAGAAAATTTTATTGCCCTAAAAGATTGCGGTGCAATACTCACTTGCAACCATTTTAGTGTAAATGATAATTATGCAATATATAGAGCAATTAGGCCTCATTTAAAAAAAGGCGAGAATTTATATAAAGTAATTAGAGAAGGTAATTATACAAATTTTAGCGGTCTATTTGGTTTTTTATTCCGTCATTGTAATACCTTGCCATTGAGTAGTAATACCGAAACAATGAAAAAGTTTTTTAGGTCGGTAGCAGTTATATTAGAAAGAGGCTGGAAAATTCTGATTTATCCCGAGCAAGCAATGTGGTTTAATTATCGCAAACCTAGACCGATGAAAGCGGGGGCGTTTAGGCTCGCTGCCAAAAACAACGTCCCGGTGATACCTTGTTTTATAACTATGGAGGATACAGATAAATTAGACGCAGATGGCTGCAAAATTCAAGCATATACAATATGGTTTATGCCTGCGCTATATCCTAAAGAAAATCTTAATGAAAAACAAAATAGCGAGTATCTAAAAGAAGAAAATTATAAGGTGTGGAAAGAACTTTATGAAGAAGTTTATAAAATTCCACTTGAATATTAAATAAAATGCTGTATTATTTGACCATTCTAATATGTATGATTATACTAGCAATAGTAGATATCATATTTGCAATGCCGATTTTTGGTTTTGGCGTAGGATACGTTATTCTTGCCGTAGTGCTTTCAACAGTAGCTGTAATTATTGTTGACGGTATTTTTGCTACATTTACAAGGTGGATTTTCCCAAAAAAATGGTTTGGCGTTGATAAAACTCACTTTATGGCATCTAAACGTGAATGCAGATTTTTAGAAAGAATTGGTATAAAAAAGTGGAAAGATAAAGTTTTAGAATTGGGAATGTTTGCAAACTTTCGTAAAAATAAAATTGCACAACCAAACAATCCCGAATATATAAAGCGATATATATATGAGGCAAACTGTGGGATTTTAGGACACGCATTAGGCGCTTTTTTCGGTTATTTAATTGTGTTTATATATCCATTACAGTATTGGCTTTGCTTTGGTGTTCCCGTTGCAACGGTAAATCTTGTGCTAAGTTTAATGCCTTTATTTATATTAAGATATAATCTTCCAAAACTTCACGTTCTCTATAAATACAACTTAAAAAGAAATGCGACAAAAAAACTTGAAGTTAATAAAGAAGATAATAATTAATTTAATATTAAAACTCTCTTCAATAAATTTGGAGAGAGTTTAGTTTTGTACTTTACATTAATATAAATATGTTCTATAATTATAAACAAATATAAATGGTGAAAATATTGAAATATAAACTTAATTTTGAACTTGTTCCAGATAGTTGTTGGTATTCTAATTTGCGTTCTATATTATCTAAAGAACAATGGGATTTTATAAAAAAAGATGCTAAAAATAAAGCAAATGGCAAGTGTACGTTATGTGGAAGAAAGACAAATATGTTAGACGCACACGAAGTGTGGAGTTATGATGAGGATAATGCTATACAGAAGTTAGAGGATGTTATCGCTGTTTGTAAAGACTGCCATAGTGTTATCCACATAGGTTTTACGCAATTAAAAGGAAATATAGAAAGGGCGGAAGACCATTATATGAAAGTTAATAAATGTACCTATACCCAAATGAAGAAAGCGCTAGGGGCTGCAAATGAAGAGCATCAAAGAAGAAACAAGATCGCTGAATGGCAACTTGATTTGACGTGGCTTAAAAAATTTATTTAGCATTTTTTTAGTTGCAAACAAAAAATAAATATAATAGAAATTCATTAAATAAAAACAAGGGAAATACAATGGAAATAATTGATTCACACGCTCATATATATCCTGAAAAGATTGCAGAAAAAGCAACTAATGCGATAGGGGATTTTTACGATATAAAAATGGAGATGCCCGCAGGGACGGCACAAAGACTTATTGATGACGGAAAAAGAATAGGTGTAAGTAAATACGTTGTTCATTCGGTTGCAACAACTGCGCATCAAGTTAGATCAATTAACAGTTTTATAAAAAAAGAAATGGGCGAGCATAAAGAGTTTATCGGATTTATGACCTTGCATCAAGATTTGACGGAAGAAGAAATTGCGACTGAGGTCGATTTGTGTATAAAAGATGGCTTTAAGGGGGTAAAACTTCACCCTGATTTTCAAAAATTCTACATTGATGGTGAAAATGCAGAAAAGTTTTACCGCGTTATAGGCGATAGGCTTCCGATATTGTTTCACACGGGGGATAATAGGTTTGAATTTTCTAAGCCAATAAGACTTGTAAAAATGGCAAAAAAATATCCGCAAGTTAACTTTATTGCGGCGCATTTTGGTGGATATCGCTGTTGGAACGACGCTTATATGTATAGAGGACTTCCGAACGTTTATTTTGATACTTGTTCATCGTTGCCGTTTATAAGCCCATATAAAGCAAAGGAAATAATTGATATGCTTGGTGCGGAAAGGTTTTTCTTTTCCACTGATTTTCCTATGTGGGATGCCGAAGCGGAACTTGAAAGATTCAATAAAATTCCATTGAATAAAAAAGAGCGTGAAATGATATTTTCTGGCAATATAAAAAAATTATTAAAAATTGATTAAAAGCGTGTTTTTGTGCTTGACAGTCAAAAAAATGTGATGTATAATATGTAAAAATTTAATCAAACGCTGTGAAGAAAACAGACGTATTCGCATAATACAGAGAGTTGGCGGAGGGTGCAAGCCAATGCGTGTTAATTCGTTACTCATTTCGGAGCGGAAATGGCGAAATAAGTAGTTGTTTACGGTTAGCCCCGTTAAGAGCAGTAGAGTGATTGTTTATACAATAATTCGGGTGGTACCACGGTTAATGATCGTCCTGACTATAGTTAGGACTTTTTTTAATTTAAAAAGTGGCTAAAACATTACGATAAAACACTCTTTTGCTTGACAATTTTGCACGCATTATATATAATGTTTATATAAATATCTGCGTGCATAATGTCGAAATATAATTTGCCTTAAATTTATTGTGCAATTGGTTTTAGACCTATATGTGTTAAGGCAGGGCGATTCGTAGTTTGATGTGTATTAAATTAGCCGTTTACGGATAGTTCCGTTAAAAACTTTGAGAGATTGCTTTAGCAATAATTCGGGTGGTACCACGGTTAATATTCGTCCTGACTATAGTTAGGGCGTTTTTATTTTATTGGCGCTGTTACAACTAAAGTTTGATAAAGTGTAAATAAAAAACTACGCCGTTGGTTGTTAAGTTCCTCGTCAATATGTAAACTATTGACATCGGACGTTTCCTATTCTTGCTTGTTTTTTATTAACCCTTGATACAATCAACCATTTATTGCGTCATCTCTAACTTTTTACGTAGAAATTTATTTGTAGGAGTGTATATGTATGAAAAAAATTATTGTGTCGGATATAACGCTTAAAGTCGTTGAAGAACAGG
>JAZORG010000069.1:0-11885 GCA_045656465.1 Christensenellaceae bacterium | reverse complement strand
CTTGTATTTTTGTAAAATTTTAATTTAATTTTTATTTTTAATCTTAACCACCTAGAGATTGATATAAACACAATCTCTAGGTGGTTAAATCTATTTAATTCTCTGCATTTCTTGTTCAAGTGGTGTTGAAACGCTTTCTTGAACAATTTCAGCCTCTTCCTCAACACTTGGTGTGATTGCGATATTTGAAACCAATGAATCATTTATGCGCATTATTCTTACACCTTGAGTATCTCTGCTTATCTTGGATATATCGCCTGATGCCACACGAATAATTGTACCATTTGTGGTTATTATCATAATGTCATCAAGTTCAGAAACAAGTTTTAGATTTACAAGCTTACCTGTCTTTTCATTGAATACGCCTGCTTTAACACCCTTTCCGCCACGACTCTGCAATCTGTAATCTTCTATATCAGAACGTTTACCATATCCGTTTTCCGTCATTGTAATAACTTCAAGACCTTCTTTAATTACAGCCATATCAACAACGTAATCGCCGTCATTTAGGGTCATACTCTTAACGCCTTGAGTATCTCTACCCATAGGACGAACGTCTGTTTCAGGAAATCTAATACATTTTCCCTCGTATGACGCAGTAATAATCTCATCATTACCCGAAGTATGTTGAACGGAAATAAGTTCATCGCCTTCTAGTAGATTTATTGCAACCTTACCGACTTTTCTTATACTTGCAAATTCTTTAAGGTCTGTCTTTTTAATTAAACCGTTTCTAGTTGCCATCATTATATAGCCCTCAGAACCCGATTTTATCTGTAACATAGCCTGAACTTTTTCATTTTCGGAAAGTTGCAAGAGATTAACTATTGCTCTTCCTCTAGCAGTTCTTGAACCCTCTGGAACGTGATAGCCTTTCATACTATAAACTCTACCCTTATTCGTGAAGAACAATATATCATCGTGAGTTGATGCAATAAACATGTTATCGACAAAATCTTCTTCCTTTGGCTTATGTGCGGTAACGCCTTTACCACCTCTATGTTGAGTTTTATATTCGTCAACAGAAACACGTTTTACATATCCAAAGTGAGTTAAACTAACAACAATATCCTCAACAGGAATCATATCTGCTTCATCAATATCGCCATAATCGTAGGAAAGTTCTGTTTTTCTAGGTGAAGGATATTTTTCTTTAATTTCCTCCATATCACTTCTTATAATTGCTTTTACTCTAGCATCATTTGCCAATATATCTTTTAGGTCAGCAATAGTTTTATCAAGTTCAACAAGTTCTTCGTTAAGTTTTTCAACCTCCATACTTGTCAAACGTTGTAATCTCATTTCTAGAATTGCATTAGCTTGTTTTTCGGAAAGCATAAACTCTTCAACTAATGCTACACAAGCAGAATTCTTGTCAGCCGAATGACGAATTATTTCAATAACTCTATCAATATTAGCAAGCGCAATTACAAGTCCTTTTACAATATGCTCACGCTCTTCAGTTTTAGCAAGGTCATATTTGGTTCTTCTAATAATTACTTGTTCTTGGTGCGCAATATAATGTTGAAGAATTTCCTTAAGTCCTAAAACCTTAGGTTCGCCATCGACGAGCGCAAGAAGTATAATCCCATCTTTAACCTGTAAATTTGTATGTTTATAAAGAGTGTTTAACACTACTTGTGCATTAACATCTTTTTTAAGGTCGATAACGATACGCATACCATGTCTATCTGACTCGTCCTTTATATCACTAATCCCCTCAATTCTCTTGTCTTTAACCATATCAGCAATACTTTTAATAAGCATCGCCTTATTAACCTGGTAAGGAAGCTCGGTTGCAACAATCCTCTCTCTAGTTCCATTATTAAACTCTTCAATCTCGCATTTAGCACGAAGCACAAAGCCACCCTTACCTGTTCGATAAGCTTGTCTTATGCCCGCTCTTCCCATTAAAACACCACCAGTCGGATAATCGGGTGCAGGAATAAGTTCCATAAGTTCTTCAACTGTTATATCAGGATTATCCATTAATGCGATACAACCGTCTAAACATTCGGCGAGATTGTGGGGCGGAATATTTGTAGCCATACCTACCGCAATTCCGTCTGCACCATTAACTAAAATATTAGGAATACGTGATGGCAAAACAACCGGTTGCATTTCTGTATCGTCAAAGTTTGGATAAAAATCTACGGTGTTTTTATCTATTTCACGCAACATTTCATTCGCAAGCTTACTTAATCTTGCCTCGGTATATCTATAAGCAGCGGCTTTATCACCGTCAACAGAAC
Source organism: Christensenellaceae bacterium (assembly GCA_045656465.1). GTDB lineage: Bacteria > Bacillota > Clostridia > Christensenellales > Borkfalkiaceae > UBA1259. The sequence continues at coordinate 9,633 of JAZORG010000069.1, read as the reverse complement.
CGAAGTTCCCGTGCCCATCAACGAGCGGAAAATTGATTGCGAAATTTTGAGCAAGACGAACTAATGCATCGTAAACCGAACTATCACCGTGAGGATGATATTTACCTAAAACTTCACCGACGATTTTCGCACACTTCTTAAAACCTTTATCATTAGTAAGCCCCATATCGTGCATAGCATATAAAATACGTCTGTGAACGGGTTTCATACCGTCCCTTACGTCAGGGATTGCACGAGAAACGTTTACAGCCATAGCATAGGCTATAAAAGATTTTTTTACTTCATTATTTACTTCAACGTTAATAAGTTTGGTCTTTTCTAGAGTGGCCTTAAATTCTGCCGAAAGTTCGGAATTTATTTCTTTTTTTGCCATTGATCTTTTCCTTCCTTATTCTATATATCGAGATTGGTTACAAGCTTTGCGTTTTGTTCTATGAATATACGACGTAATTCTGGGTCATCACCCATAAGTGTCGTAAACGTTTCATTAGCCTCTATCGCATCTTCCATTGTAACACGTAGCATTGTTCTAGTTTCGGGGTTCATGGTTGTATCCCACAACTGTTCTGGATCCATTTCGCCAAGACCTTTGTAACGCTGAATATCGCATTTACCTACTTCTGCAAGATAGTCTTGCAATTCTTTATCACTGTAAAGATATTTATCAACCTTTCCCTTAGTTGCCTTATATAATGGCGGTTGCGCGATATAAACGTGACCATTTTCAACAAGAGGACGCATAAAGCGGAAAAAGAATGTCAAAAGTAAAATTCTAATATGGCTACCATCAACGTCGGCATCAGTCATACAAATAATTCTATCATAACGGAGTTTGCTTTCATCAAAATCTTCGTGAATACCACAACCAAATGCAGTTATCATACTTCTGATTTCTTCATTTTCTAAAATTCTATTTAGTCTTGCTTTTTCCACGTTAAGAATTTTACCACGAAGGGGTAAGATAGCCTGAAAACGCCTATCTCTGCCCTGTTTAGCGCTACCACCTGCAGAATCGCCCTCAACGATAAAAATTTCGCAGAATGCAGGGTTTTTATCCGAGCAATCGGCAAGTTTACCAGGAAGAGTAGTTGATTCTAACGCACCTTTTCTTCTAGTATTTTCTCTAGCAAGCCTAGCAGCCTCTCTAGCCCTTTGCGCCATTATACATTTAGAAAGTATTTCTCTCGTTTTTGTAGGGTTTTCTTCAAGATAAGCACCAAAATACTCGTTCATAGCTTTTGTTACGTAGTTACGCATCTCACTATTTCCAAGTTTAGTCTTTGTTTGCCCCTCAAACTGTGGGTCTGTAAGTTTTACGGATATAACCGCAATAATACCTTCTCTACAGTCGTCAGACGATACTTTTTCATCACCCTTAAACACATTTAATTTTTTACCAAAATCATTTATGATACGTGTTAAAGTATTTTTAAATCCGTCGAGGTGAGTACCACCTTCTTCCGTGTTAATATTATTTGCAAATGCATATATAACTTCGTTGTACGTTTCTGTATATTGAAGAGCAACTTCTACCTCTGTATCACCATAGAATACGTCAAAATAAACAGGTTTATCGAACATAGGTTTTTTATTCTTGCTTAAGTCGTCAACAAAATGCGCAATTCCACCCTCATAGTAGAACATATCTTCTTGTTCACGATCAGCACGCCTATCTATCATCTTTATAGTAAGGCCTTTATTTAAATAAGCAAGTTCTCTTAAACGGGTTTTAATGGTATCGTAGTTAAAGTCAACAGTTTCAAAAATCTCATCATCGGGCATAAAGGTAACCCACGTTCCGGTAAAGTCTGCATCACCAACAACTTTAAGGGGCGCTTGCGGAATACCACGGTTGTAAATTTGTTTATGATGTTTTCCGTCTTGAAAAACTTCAACCTCCAACCATTCCGAAAGAGCATTAACTACAGACAGACCAACACCGTGCAATCCACCAGAGATCTTGTATCCACCACCGCCGAATTTTCCACCTGCATGAAGTTTAGTCAAAACAACTTCAACAGCAGAAATACCCTCTGTATGATGAATAGCAGTAGGAATGCCCCTACCATTATCTTTAACAGTGCAAGACCCATCGCCATTTAATTGAACAGTTATAGTATCACAATGCCCATTATTAGCCTCGTCAACGGAATTATCCACTATTTCTTGCACTAAATGATGAAGCCCCCTGACATCAGTTGAACCAATATACATACCCGGTCTTTTACGAACTGGGTCAAGCCCTTCTAGCACCTGAATTTGACTTTCGCCATAGTTAAGTTCTTTGTTAATTCTTTCTTCCATTTTACACCCGAAAAATGTTTATTTTTTATTGAGTTTATTATATCATATTTCATATAAAATTTCAAGTATTTTTATTAAAAATTAAAACTATAGTATAGTTTTAAATGAAAAAAATTCTATTTTATATATACTCATATTTTTTCGAATAAAAAAAATTAAATTACACATTATATTTTCAAGAAAACAAGTTATGAAAGGATGCAAAAATTGTAACAAAAAACACAAGTCGGGTCATATTTTAGGTTGCCCAAACTGTGGTGCAACCTACTGCGAAAAATGCGCAGATAATACAAAAAAAATATGTCCGAATTGTTATAACACCTTAGAATATATAGGATAAAAAAAGAGCCGAGTGGCTCTTTTTAATTTGTATGTAATTTTGCCTCACGTTGTTGTTTTTCTCTTACTTTCCAACGTATAAAAGCATACAAATCATTAAATAAAAACATCGAAAAGCAAGCAACCATTGCTAAACTTGACCTATCATTAAACGATGCTAAAATCCATAATACTATAAGTACAATATCATTTAACATAAAAGCAATAGCATAATATGAGATACGACGGACCATAAGATAGGACGCAGAAAAACTCGTTGCAATTGATATTGTACCAACTATAAGATTGGGCGTATTTAAGGCCCTTAAAACAAAGTAAAATACAAATGTAACAATTGCAGTTAAACCAAGCATTATAAAAAATTCTTTTAAGCAAATATTTCTTATTTTAACTACGTTTTCTCCTTTTTTGAAAGGATTTTTTAGCCAAGTTATAATCGAAATAATTGCTAATGGCGCAGTCATTCCAAGATAAGTAATTATTTCACTATAATAACTGTTTTTAAGTGCTACAATTGAGTATAATACACCGAATATTACAGTCAACATCTGACCAAACACATTTCCCTTTGCAATAAAAATAAGCGCAGTAACACCTAAAGATGTTGCAATTAGATTTAAAACTTCAATGCTCTCCCCAAAAAAATTAGACCCAATTACTACAACTAGAGATGCTATGTATAAAACCCATTCTTTTATTTCAAACTCTTTAAAAGGATTTTTCATTATTCTCCTCACAAAAAAACACCCGAGTGCGTATCTTCTATGACCTAACGATACGCAAACGAGCGTTAAATTACCCGGTGGCAATATTTTTAACAATTAAAATATATCACTAAAACCTATTGTTGTCAATTAAATTATATATCGTTACTTATTTTTTCTAACAATTTCCTCTCATACTTACCATATCCAATTACTTTGTTTCTATCACATTCTTTATATGCTTTATTCAAGAAAATGTCAGCAGCCTCTTTCTCTTTTTTTATATATAGCAAGTATGCAAGTTTAACTCTTACCGTTGTTGCATTGTTAACGTTATTTAAGAATTTTTCAAGTTCGTACATTAAATCATCTGCGTTTTCCTCGTTATAATCAAAAGTACAAGCATTATACAACGCATCAGTTTTCACAATAAATCTATAATCTTTGGGCAAATAATCAATAATAGACATAAGCCTATCTGACACCATTTTAGCATTTTGATAATCTTCTTTATCTAAATAGTAATTATACCTAGCATTAAGAATCATTGCAAAATTAACATCATCTTCAGGCAATTGTGGTAAATCAAAATACAGATTTTCATCAATTTCAGAGGGTGTTTTTCCACCCATAAGTTGGGATTGAATAATTAGTAAATTTACCGTAACTTTAGATACGTCATCGTCTTTTTTTAGCCCGTAAATTACAGCACCATCATTTCTTACCCCACCACTTGAAGCAGGTAATGCAGAAGACAACAAGAAATAAACACCTATTGGAAAAAACATTGACCAAATACTAAAAACCCAAACTGATAAAGAAGATATAAACAATGGAATTATACCCAAAATCACACATATAGCAGAACCAATAATCCCGCCAAAGCTGAATCTTTTGAGTCTATTCGCCATATTTTCCCCACGTGATGGAATCATTTCCGTATAGCCAGCCTCTTCACCCATCATTACAAAACTAAAACGAATTTTCTTTTTTCTTTTAGTCCACTTAAAAAACCATATAGTAACGGATGAAAACACAAAACCGTTGTATTTTCCTGCAATTACGTGTCCAAATTCATGAACAAAAGTATTAATTAAGCCAGCCAATATTGCTCCCACAAGAAGTTTGATAAGCGCATTTACCATCGTTTCGGAATAACGATCGCTACATAAAAGCACTACCGCTAAAAGCGCCCCCATTGTGGCTCCCATATTTATAATATAATTTATTATATTTGTTTTTCTACTCATTCTCTTTTCCTTTATTTATAAGATACCCTTCAAGATTATCACTTTCACTAACAATGATTTTATCTACACCGATAATTTTCATAACTTCTAATAGGATTTTTGCACCATTTGCAATAATTTCTGCACGCTCTGGTTGTAACCCAATAATTTTACGCCTATCATCTATTGACGTACAATACAATTTTTGTGTAAGATTCTCAAGCATTGACAATGTAATAATAAAACCGTTTACTTTTTTTGGATCATAAACATTTAACGTCAACAACATTGATGCTATACTCGTTGCTGTGCCACCTATCGAGTAAAACTTTGAAGTTGGGATTTTATCAAAAGCCTTGCTTTTTTCAAGAATATACTTTTCCGCAGATTTTTCATCTTGTCCACACTTATCGGTAACACTTACACCGCCAATATAAACACTTTTAGAGTATATTTCTTTTCCATTTTCTATAATCACAATCTCGGTACTTGCACCACCAACATCTATAATACCACCATCTTTACCATTCAGCGCACCCAAATAGCCAAGTTTTGCCTCTTCCTCGCCGGAAATAATTTCAACAACAATTCCACTATAAGCATTAACCTTATCTACAAATACTTGTCTATTTTTCGCCTTTCTCACGGCTGCAGTGGCAAAAACGTAAAGTTTATCTACTACATGTTCTGTCTTTGCCTTTTTACAAAAAAAAGAAACGGCAAGAGCCGTACGCTCCATAGCCTCCTCTGTAAGTACATCATCCACCATACCATGAGCAAGACCTGTGGTTTTAACCGTTTTTAAAAGCGTTTTACCGTCTTCACTTAACATTAAACGGACCGAGTTCGACCCGACGTCAATCACTCCATGCCTCATATTAGTTAAGGTTTTTATCCCCCTCGTATTTAAGGCCGAGTTCCCTTGCCTCACGTTCAATCCACCAACGCATAGAGCGAACTTCTTTTGTTTCTTCGCCCTGTTCGATAAGCGCCTCGTATTGAGCAATCTTAACGTTATAATTTTCTATTCTTTTGTTATTTACACCTATTGATATTAACTGATAAACCATCACCGTAACTAAAATCACCACGAGTAGAACGGCCCCGACCGTTCCTGCAACGATTAGCCTTTTTGCTTTTTCTTCGGTTATTGGTTGTTTGACTTTTTTTGCTTGCTCTGACATATTTAGCCCTTAATATTTTTTCTTTACATATATTATAAAGCTTTTTAAAGTATTTTGCAAGTATAATGTGAAAACTTTTCAAATGCAAATATATTCCAACAAATATACCTAATGGCATATATGCTCTTAAATTAGGAAAACTTAAGCAATATGCAAACTCACTATAAAATATAGCAATGATCGCACAGAAAAGAACATCTGAAATGATTTTAAGCAATCTATGTTTTAGAAAAAACTTTAACGCTGATGAAACACTCAACAAAATCCCACTCACTCCACCATAAGCAACACAGGCTATAAAGACGTATATTTGACTTTTTGTTACAAACATTACTTAAACAACCTTTTTACAAATGGTAACTTTTTATAATTATATTTAACCTCGTTAAAAATCCCCTCTGCAATGAGGTTTCCTGTCGCTTTACTAAATGATACAATCCTTATATTCTCACCTGTTATATATACTTTATTTCCTGATACTGTTAGTTTTAAAAATTGCTCGCTAAAGCCATCAACGGCTTGCACACCTGTCATAGATAATTTTTTACGGCCATCTATAACCAAATTTTCTGTTACTGTTATATTATTTTGCATACAATCCCCCTTGAAATATTTTATGAGAGGATATCTTTAAGTATAACGCAAAAAGAAAAAAGACGGTTGTCCGTCTTTTTATCATTTAATCGGGCAATTTCATATCCCCGTCTTTTATCCAATTCTTCTTTCTCATAAACCAAGTTATTAAAATGTTTAACGCAATAGGCAGAATAAACATTAACAAGATTATTCCAAGCACGCCCCAGAAATCCATTGTTGTATATTTGAAAAGGTCAAAAAAACCAACTAAACCGCTTGTTCCCATTCCACCGCCAGAAGAACCACATTTTAGTCCAAAAACGCACGTTGCAAGCGGTCCACAAATAGCACTTGAAATTATCATAGGTAATATTATGATAGGCTTTTTCATTATGTTGGGAATTTGGAGCATACTTGTTCCTAAACCTTGGGCAATTAAACCACCGAAACCATTTTCACGATAACTAGCAACAGCAAAGCCAACCATATGGCAAGCACAACCAACTGTTGATGCTCCACCAGCAATTAACATTGCGTTATAAATATCAGCGGTAACCTCACCTTTTGCATACCCTGTGAGAATTGGTGATGCAACGGCAACCCAAATTGCCGCTGACGACGTCGGCATTGTCAAAACAATACCCATAATCACAGCAACAATTATCCCCATAAAGAATGGTGTCGCCTTGGTTGCAAGAGCAATTAAAACGCCCAACTTATTTACTAGCCAAATAAATGGATAGGAAACGAAAACACCAGCAAAAATCAAGAAAAGTGTACCCATTGGCACAAGTAATATATCAAGTTTAGTTTTACCTGTATATGTGCCAACAATTTCCACAACAAGCATTGTAACAACGTATGCAGCGATAGGATTTCCAGGTGTTCCACCAACAAATTTACTTGCAATAATCGCAATAGGTGTTGCAACTCCATTTTGTACTAAAATAGCACCTATACCAGTTGCAGGAGCAACTACACTAGGCATCAATGAATCAGCAAAAGAGCCTATTAAACCTGCAACTCCCGCTGCAAATATCAACAGCTTATTCTTGCCTAGAGCGTGTGCAATACCAACACCTATTCCTGCTCCCATTAAGAACTTGGCAATGTTTGCTATATACGTTAAGGTATTTCCTAAATAGTTATTACCTATCCACCCAGCAATCATTCCAAGAATTGTTCCTGCAATTAGGGTTACAAAAAGCCCTTGTGCCATACCAGAAAAAGCGGTTATAAAATATCGCTTCGGCAAGGTCTTAAAATAGTTAATAGCCTTTTCTTTACAAGTCTTTTTAGCCTTGATTTGATCTTGTTTTTCAACAAAATTATCCTTTTGTTCACTCATAACAGATCTCCGTTAATTTATTTTCTACTTGATCGCAAGAGGTCAGATAGTATTTTATTCCGTTTTTTTCTATCATCTTGTCCGAACGCACGTTTTTTCCGTGCAAATGTCCGTAAACTACACAATTGATTTTATTTTGTTCAAAAATATCTGTAAATAAGGAATTTTCTCTATAAACGTTAAACGGAGGATAATGCACTAATGCAATAACCCTATCTCCGTCCTCTCTTATTTTATTAACCGAATGGAATGACAGTCTTAATCTTTCAGTTTCCCTTAAATAAATTCTCATATCCCTTTGATCAAAATCAGGGCTTCCAGGAACACTCCAACAACGAGAACCGCATATAATTACGTTACCAAACTTAATGCAATCGTTTTGTAAAGCGTAGAAATTATCAGGGAGAATATCTCTAACCTTACCTATTCCACTCCACCAGTAATCGTGATTGCCTTTTATAAGAACCTTTTTGCCTTTGAGTGTGCTTAAAGTGAGAATATCTTTTTTAGCATCATCTAAATTCATTGCCCAACTTATATCCCCGCCAATCAATACCAAATCGTCGTCTGAAACTTTATCTTCCCAATCGGCGATAATTTTATCCATATAACCAACCCAATTCCCGCCGAACACGTCCATGGGCTTGTTGGTATTTGTTGATATATGAAGATCACTTATCGCAAATATTTTCATAATTTAATTATAGCACAATACTAATTTTTTTTGCAATAAAAAAACGCAGAAAATTCTGCGTCTTTTTATTATAATCATTATTCCGGATACATTGGCAATTCAAAAAATCCTGCGCAAACTTCCTGCGTATATTCCTGACAGGGTGGTATCGTTGCATAGCCATAAGAGGGAATAAGCATTTCCACCTCCATAACTATTTTAAGAATTATAGAAACACAAGCGTCTATTAAAAATACATTATTCGACACAGTTGTTCCCTGTGTAGATACTAGCGACACAATTGCTTCTACGTTATAGGGCATAATTGAAGCAGACGGAATATTAAGTATAACATCTTTTGTTACCGTTACACTTGCCGTCGCTGCACCCTCAACCCCATTTGCATCTGTATATGCAACAGAAACTGGAATAGTTACATCCGCCCTAACTCTTGCTGAACCTTTTCTTTCAGGAAGTGGATCAATCAAGAGATTGCTTATAACACCTTGTGAAGTTAAACTTTTGGCACTTACAAAGGTAAGCGGATATGTAGGATTTGCTGGAGTTAAATTTGTTATATCTAACGTTATCCCTGTAAGTTGTGTTTGTTGCATACACGCATCAAATACTTTTTTCACTTGAACGCACACTTTTTCACATAGGCCGTTAAGCGGATTACCATTTATTTGACCTGGACATCTATCCGATTGAAAATTGCAGAAAAATGACATTTTATCCTCCTTTTTTGCTTTCTATATTCAATATATGCTATAAATGAAGGATAATGACACAAAAAGCGCCGAACCTTTTTCAAGAATTCGACGCTTATTTACGCTAATAATTATAACCTAATTCTATTGCTTTGATATTATTATCAAGTAAAGACGCTTTTTTTGCAGGAACCATTTGAGTTATACTGTTTTTAACTTGCTCTAAAGTTAAAACGTTAGTTTCTTTAATAACCTTACCCAAAATAATCATATTAGCAAGACCATTAAGTCCGTTATCGCTTGCCATTTTTGTTGCAGGTATTCCAACTGTAACTATATCTGTTCTGTCGCATTCTTTTGTTATTAACGAACTATCATAGATAACATATCCGCCTTTTTCAGTTTCATTATAAAACTTTTCGAGTGAAGGCAAATTCATTGCAATAAGCACGTCTGGTCTATCTACAATCGGAGAACCAATAGGAGTATCGCTAAGCGTTACGCTACAGTTTGCTGTACCACCACGCATTTCAGGACCATAAGAGGGCAACCAACTTACTTCCATA
>JAZORG010000068.1:0-2130 GCA_045656465.1 Christensenellaceae bacterium | reverse complement strand
ACATGAATTCTCTGATTTTCTGCATTATCATATAAAATATCTTCCTTTTGTTTGATAAGATTATTTTAGCATGGATATTTTTTACAATGGTTAACGAATTATAAATTTTTTACGGATTGTGGACAGAAAACCGCAAAAGTGATATAATATTATTCGCAAACCGGTTCGGAGGCATAGCTCAGCCGGTTAGAGCGCTTGCTTCACACGCAAGAGGTCCACGGTTCGAGTCCGTGTGTCTCCACCAAAACACGGAAAAAGCTGATAATCATGCGGATTATCGGCTTTTTTCTTTTATTCATAAACGCTTTTGTTTTTCTAATATTTTTAGAAAGGCAAGCGTTCCGATTATGAAGAAAATAAAGTGCAAAAAAGCTGATAGTCTTGCGGTTTTTGAGGCTTTTGAGAGGTTCGTCCAGGAGAGGAAGACAAGAGGTCTGACTGACAAAACTATCGAAAATTACTACCACACGTTTCACAGTATTTCCTTACAATTAAATAAGTAAAAACCCCTGTGGAGTTCCACAGGGGTTTTTACTTTGGGATTAGTTATAGAAAAGGGTTGGGAGATTATCTTACCATTACGCGGCCACCGTTTACGCAGATGGTCTGGCCGGTGATATAACGGGAACCTTCGGAAGAAAGGAAAAGAACTGCGGGAACGATATCGCGGTCAACTTCGCCGAGGGCACCGTCGATGGGGAATTCAGTTTTCAAAGTAGCAAGATGCTGCTGAACAATAGCAGGATCGGTATGTGCAAGCCACTGTTCATACTGAGGAGTTTTTACGATGGGGTTGAAGTTATTGCATCTTACGTTGCTTTCAGTACCCCATTCAGCAGCAATGGTTCTGGTCCAGGTAAGGATTGCGCCTTTGGAGGAAGCATAGATACCATCGCCTGCAGAACCGATTACGCCGGTATCAGAAGCAAAGTTGATGATGGAACCTTCGGTGCCATTTTTCTTGAAGATTTTATATGCTGCCTGGTCAACAAAAACAGTACCTTTGAAGTTAACAGCAAAGATTCTGTCGATATCTTCTTCAGAAGCGCCTTCGCAGGTTGCTGCAACGGTGATAGCTGCTGCATGGCAAAGAACATCTGCTCCGCCGAGGATTTCTTCTGCTTTTGCAAAGAATTCGTCAACTTCAGCTTTGCTTGCAATATTGCAATGGAAATAAGTTGCTTTTCCGGAAACGCCTTCCTGTGCGTTTGCTTCAGCTTCAACTGCTTTGCCGTTTTCATCGTTTACGTCGCAGAAAACAACGTTTGCGCCTGCGCGTACATAACCTTTAACACAACCTGCGCCAATACCGCTGCCGCCGCCGGTGAGGATAATTTTTTTGTTAGAAAGATCCATTTACTTTTTCCGTCCTTTACGATATAATTTTGTGGGACAAATGTCCCGCACAACTATATTGTAAAGTTTTTAACGGCAATGTAAATAGCAAAAAACCAAACTGCGACATAGGAGGAAAAATGTCCCGTGAAACAGGAAATTACTCTTAACGAAAGCGTTAAAGAAGCGGTTACAACCGCTCTTATCCGAATGATGAAGAAAAAGCCAATAGGCGAAATACAAATAAAAGATCTTGTTAAAATTGCCGGAGTAAGCCGTTCGAGTTTTTATCGGAATTTTGAAAGTAAAGAAGACGTGCTGGTAAAATATGCCGAAAAATTCTCTTTAAACTTCGCGAAAAGCCTTGATGATTACAGCTCTCCGGAAGAATTCCTTATTGAAAGATACAGAAGCGTAAAAAAAGAAAAGGACTTTTTCATTGCTCTTAACAAAAACAATCTTGTGTATTTTATTTACAGAAGCATGGACGAAAGTATGACAAAAGGCATCCTTGATTCTTCGCATCTTTCTGAAACCGAAAAAATTTACCAGACTTCAAGAATGATTGGCGGAACAGTCGGAATTATAATTGAATGGATAAACAGGGATTTTAGGGAAAGTGAGGAAGAACTTGCGGCTATGTTTAAAGACATTGTAAGATAAACAAAATTTTTTCTTTGGTTCTTTGATTTAAATGATGGGGTAAACTCTTATGGTTACTGTCTTAAACTCTTTTCCTCCGTATATAAATTAAAAACTCACTTCGTATTAAAGTTGTTAAGAAGTTGTTTGAAA
>JAZORG010000067.1:0-3512 GCA_045656465.1 Christensenellaceae bacterium | reverse complement strand
TACATTATCATTTTACCACATTTTTTTTTCATATTCAAGGATAATTTAGCATAAAATTTGAGTATGAACGTAATTTTTGGACTTATAGTAATTCTTTCTTCAATAATTCTTATTTTTACTAACCCCGACGGGGTTTTATCCGCAATGCTTTCCGGTGGTGATAAAGCGCTTTCTCTCACCCTAAAAATGGTTGTAATTTACGCTGTTTGGATGGGCGTTTTTGAAATGCTAGAAAGAACAAAATTATCTAACATTCTCGCTAAATGCTTAAGACCTATAAATAAGTTTTTATTCGGACCTATTCCCCAAAAAGCAAATGATTTTATGTCGCTAAACATATCTGCAAATATGTTAGGTATGAGCGGTGCAACAACCCCTATGGGAATTAAATCCATTCAAGAACTTGAAAAACATAAAAATACCGAGTATGCAATTACAATGTTCTTTGTCATAAATGCTACTAGTATTCAGATTATTCCCTCTTCAGTAATGGCTCTTCGAACTTCTCTTGGCTCTTCTTCTCCCGCCGATATAATTTTACCCACAATTTTAGCAACCCTTGTTTCTACCGTGGTTGGTATTTTACTTGTTAAAATATTCGTTAAAAAACCGAGGCTATAATGTCAAAATATTTTATTCCCGCTTTATTTTTAATTATATTTATTTTTTCCGTAATTAAAAGGGTCAAGCCGTACGATGCTTTTACTCTAGGCGCAAAATCCGCTATCCCCTTTGCCGTTAGCGTGTTCCCTTATTTAGTTAGTATATTTGTTCTTACCGAACTGTTTGAAATAAGCGGAATTTCTAACGCTGTTTCTAATTTTCTGTCCCCTGTTATGGGACTTTTGGGCATTCCAAAAGAACTTACAAAATTAGTTTTAATAAAACCATTTTCAGGTAGTGGATCACTTGCAATATTATCAGACATTTTTAAAACAGAGGGGGTTGACAGTTATATTTCACGGTGTGCATCTGTTATTTACGGCAGTAGTGAAACGGTCTTTTACGTTGCCGCTGTATATTTTGCAGGCGCAAAAACAAAAAAACTATTTACTCCTATTTTAATTTCTTTAATTGCCTCTTTTTGTTCTTGCGTATTCGCTTGCTTTATTTGTTTAATACTATAAAAAAGACTTGCATTAACGCAAGCCTTTTTTTGATTTTATGCTTTTTTGGATTTGTCTTCTTCTATAAGTTTTTTAAGGATATCCTCGTAACTCATAACACCGAGGTCGCCCTCTTTTCTGCTACGAACGGATACTGTTCCGTCTTCTTTCTCTTTATCCCCTACAATCATCATATAAGGAACTTTTTCTAGTTGAGCCTCTCTTATCTTGTAGCCGAGTTTTTCGTTTCTGTTATCTACTTCCGCTCTAATTCCGTTAAGTTTTAGTTTTTCAGTTATTTCTTTAGCGTAATCAGCCGTTCTTTCGGTTAAACTCATTACCTTTACTTGCACGGGGCTAATCCAGAATGGGAATGCGCCTGCATATTTTTCTATCAATAGAGCGAGCGTTCTTTCATAACAACCGATAGAACTTCTGTGAATTACGAACGGATATTGTTTTTCGCCCTTTTCGTCGATATACGTCATTTCAAAACTATGCGCTGCGGCAAAGTCTAACTGAATTGTAATAAGCGTGTCTTCTTTACCATAAACGTTTTTAATCTGAACGTCGAGTTTCGGGCCATAGAAAGCCGCTTCATCATCTGCCTCAACGTATTCAATCCCTATTGTGTCAAGAATTTTTTTCATCAACGCTTCGGTTTCATTCCACGCTTTATCGTTATCTATATATTTGGTCTTATTTGCCTTTCCTCTCTTACTGAAACGGAAAGTAACGTCCTCCCTCATTCCTAGACAATCTAAGAAGTAGTAACTAAGTTCTAGACAACGTTTAAATTCATCTTCTATCTGCTCGGGCGTACACACGATATGACCGTCGGAGAGAGTAAACTGACGAACACGGATTAGACCGTGCATTTCCCCGCTAGCCTCTTTTCTAAAAAGAGTTGCCGTTTCACTATATCTACAAGGTAAATCCCTATAACTTTTTAGTCCGTTTTTATAAATTTGATATTGGAAAGGACAAGTCATAGGACGGAGAGCCAAAGCCTCGGGTGAATTTTCATCTCCAATAATAAACATTTTATCTCTGTAGTGGTCCCAATGCCCAGATATACGGTAAAGGTCGTTCTTTGCCATATACGGAGTTTTTGTTATCATAAATCCACGGCGTTCTTCTTCATCCTCAACAAATCTCGATAAAATCTGCATTATCTTTGCACCTTTGGGCGCTAAAATAGGCAAGCCTTGCCCAACAACTTCTTCGGTAAGGAATATTCCCAAATCTCTACCAAGTTTATTGTGATCTCTCTTTTTAGCCTCTTCAAGGGCAATTAAATGCTCCTCTAATTCGCTCTTTTTACCAAATGCCGTTCCATAAATACGGGTAAGCATTTTATTCTTTTCATCCCCTCTCCAATATGCGCCTGTAACGCTAGTGAGTTTGAATGCTTTAATTTTACCTGTTGACGGAAGGTGTGGACCACGACACAAATCCATAAATTCGCCTTGCTTATAACAAGATATAACACTACCAACAGGCAAATCGTTTATAAGTTCAACTTTATAAGGCTCAGAAAAATCCTTAAATATTTTAACGGCATCTCTCTTGCTGTAAACAAGCCTTTCAATTGGAAAATCGCTCTTTATAATTTCTTTCATTTCGCTTTCGATTTTAACTAAATCCTGTTGCGTAATAGGTGTTTTAAATTCTATATCGTAATAAAACCCGCTATCAATTGTCGGACCTATTGCTAATTTACTCGTAGGGAATATATTTTTTACAGCTTGAGCAAGCACGTGCGATGCGGTATGACGATAAACGTCCAACCCCTCTTTATCTTTTAAGGTTATTATAGAAACTTCCGCATCTTTTTCAACAACAAAGGACAAGTCAACAAGTTCTCCGTCAACTTTTCCACAAACAGCGTTTCTAAACAACCCTTCGGATATTGCGCTTGCAATTTGCCCAACGGTTTGCGATGCGCTAAACTCTAAAACCGAACCGTCTTTCAATGTTATTTTCATAATCATTCCTCCAATGAATTCATATCTTTTGTAAAAAATAAGTCCTTTGGCAAATGCCAAAGGACGATAATAACCGTGTTTCCACCTTTGTTGCTACAGTTACCTGTAGCCACTCTTTCTGCTATAAGGCGCAGCCCCTTGCCAAACACAGGTGGTTTCGCTCTCGCTAAAGTTTATGGGTTTTCAGCATCCACCCACTCTCTGAAAAACTCGTTACGTGCTACTTGTCCTATGCCATTAGGCTATTCTTTTATGATTATATTACAACACTTTTTTCTTTTTGTCAACTTTTTTAATTACCATATCCGTTTGAAAAAAATATTTTATCGGTATAATATTCTTTTAGATAATATTCGTCCTCTTTTGGAATATCTCCAAAAAGTTCTACTTCTCCGCAATTAGACAGCAAAACTTCCCT
>JAZORG010000066.1:0-22080 GCA_045656465.1 Christensenellaceae bacterium | reverse complement strand
TAACGTTGGTGATGGAAAAGTAAGATACATTATAGACGACTGCAAAAAGTTTGTTGAGAGAGAAATTAGGCGTGGAAAAAAATATGATGCTATAATAATGGATCCACCCAGTTACGGTCGTGGACCGAACGGTGAGATGTGGAAACTTGAAAACGAACTTTATCCGTTTGTGGAACTCTGCAGTAAAGTGCTTTCGGATAACCCATTATTTGTTTTGATAAATAGTTACACAACTGGGCTTCAACCTCAGGTATTAAAAAACATATTGCAACTTACAATCGCTAAAGGTAGGGGCGGAAAGGTAGATGCTTATGAGGTTGGGCTAAAAACGCAGGAAGAGGGAGTAATTCTTCCTTGTGGAAACAGCGGAATATGGATAAACGATTGATAAACGGAAAAATTATGGAAGATTTAATAATATTATACGAAGACAATCACATAATCGTGGTATTAAAACCGCAAAACGTTCCTTCTTGTGAGGATGAAAGTAAAGATGCTGATATGCTCACAATAATAAAGGAGTATATAAAGGTTACGTATAACAAGACAGGCAACGTGTATTTAGGTCTAGTTCATAGATTGGATAGACCAACAGGCGGAGTAATGGTGTTTGCAAAAAGTTCAAAGGCGGCGGCAAGACTTTCTGAACAAATGCAAAACGGGGACTTTGAAAAGAGATACTATGCTGTGCTAGTGGGAACACCTAAAGAAGAAAAAGCGGTTTTGACCCATTATATGAAAAAGAATGCGGTAAACAATATGGTTTATGTTTGCCCATCAACAGTTACTGGCGCAAAGTTTGCTGAACTTGAATATCAAATTTTAAGTAGTAAAGATAATCTTTCGCTTGCGGACGTAAGATTGCATACAGGAAGAAGTCATCAAATACGAGTGCAAATGAATGCGATAGGCACTCCTGTTTACGGCGATATGAGATATGGTGGCGAAAAAGCGAAGAAAGGATATCTTGCACTTTGGGCATATTATCTTTCGTTTACGCATCCTGTAAGCAAAGAGAGAATGGTGTTTAGAGTTCAACCACCAAAGGAGAATACTCCTTGGAATCTTTTTGATACCGAAAGAGCGGTTACAATTATTAAACCTAGTATATAAAATAATAAAACCAAAGAGGCGGATAATTCCGCCTCTTTTATATAAATAAACCGAGTAATTTATATGTGCCGAGCAAGATTAAGATTATAGGCGGCACAAACCCGATTTTGCCAATTTTTTTTATAAACGGCACTTGTGCAAGTAAAATTCCCAAGGAAATCGTTACTGCGTGCATAAGAGCGATAACAACAGGTACGTAAAAAGCATTTATTCCCATCAAAGAAAGAGAAAGGTTTGCAAGTGCTCCGTCAAGTCCTACTGCAAAGCCAGATATGAAAATCTGTTTCACAGCAGATTTTTCCGCACTGCTAAAGTTGTGCTCTTTTTTTACTAGATTAAAAATTCCCACTCCGATAAGAATTAAACCGCCAAGACAAGCGGTTCGTTCTGTAATTTTATCGGCAAAAAAAACAGTCATATAATTTGTTAATAGGCACATTGCAAATACAGTCAATGCAATACCCAAAACAATAAGTGGTTTTTTACCGCTATTAAACGAGAGAGAGAATCCACACACAAAAGAATCAATACTCACAGTAAGCGCTGTAATAAGAAGAAAGTAAATCATTTGTAATTCCGAAAAAAGTTCTTATTATATTTTACGTAAGGGATGGATATAATTGTTACATTAACTATTTTTTACTTAAAAAAGTAAATACTTGGTAAATATAGTACATATTTTAAAAAAATATATAAAAGTGGATTGACAAAAAGTAATTTTTTGTGTAAAATAAGGTAGATATAGTGTATAACAAGGAGTTTTGGGCTTTTATGAAAATGGCTAAATCCTATAAAATTTTAATAATGGCAATTGCATTTGTTATGTCTATTGTTTGCGCAATGAGTGTTGTAGGCGCAACAAACGTTAAGGCGGCAAGTGCATCAAACCCGTCTGACTATTTTGTCAGTACAGTAACTGATAAAGAGGTTGATTTTGCTTTTGAAGAAAGTAACGTAACCGCTTTAATGAAACAAGGTGGAGCATTCGAGTTTAAAAATAAACTTGTTGTTGATGACTTTGAATTAAAGTTTAAAGTTGCTCAAGGTATTTCTGCTTTTTCTATTAACCTCACTTATGATTCGTTTTATGTAAACGGCAATAAATCAGCAGAGGGAACGTTTGATAAACTTATTACTCGTAAAATTGAAGTTGCAAATACCGCCGATACAGAATACACCTTAAAAATTTCTGGCGTTGAAAATGGTCAATTAAAGATTGATCTTAACGGTGAGGACAAAACTTCGGTTGATAACTACGATAAGATCCGTTCAGTTGATTTGCCCAATGTTAAAATTGGTTTTTCAGCAACAACTGTAGTAGATGCAGGGGCAAAATTATCTATCGTATCGGTTGATCAAAAAGTTTCTGATACAAACGGAAATTTCAAACAGACGTTTGAAGTTGATGCAGACGGTGCATTAACTGATACCAAAGC
Organism: Christensenellaceae bacterium; assembly: GCA_045656465.1. GTDB lineage: Bacteria > Bacillota > Clostridia > Christensenellales > Borkfalkiaceae > UBA1259. The sequence goes on along the minus strand of JAZORG010000066.1, from coordinate 19,531 downwards.
ATATCCTAGAGTAAGCATTAACGACAGTTTCTTTGCTGGTAACTCAATTAATGGATACAAGGCAGTAAAAATAGCACATAAAGCATATACTTTAACGCTTTCAACTTATAGCGTTCTCGGTAATGTTGCCACTTCGCAGGTTTATCTCTCAAATAAAGCCAACGACAATATTTGGTTGGAAACGGATACGGAATTACCCAAAAAGATATCTTTCGGTAGCGCATTGATTGGTAATAGCGTACAGTTTGATATTATTGGTGATATTGATAAAAACGATACAGTAGAAGTTTATGAAACAAAAACTGTAGAGGTATACAACGGAGATAGCATTACGGCTACTGTCGAAGATAAGAAACCTGAATACGTTGCATATAGCGGTAATGAGTTGGCTTTCGAGGCTTTTGAAGATGCTCTTGCTAAATCAATTGTTAAGACTAGTGACGATGGAGTTGAACACAATGTTCCCCTTGGTACAGACCTTAATCTTCCATCAATGGAAGATCTTGTTTTCGACAACGTAACCGCATATTCTGACTTGAAAGTAATGGTATATTACAGAACGGCTGATACAAGCACTTCTGCAAGTGAACTTAAATTCAAACTTTCAACTGCTGGTAAATATATGTTTTATGCTGTATTCACAGACGAAGCAGGAAATAAAATGGATGCTGATAAGATCTTTGATGTAGATAAAGACGAAGGAGAGCAGATAATCGACTCAAATGTTGTTTTTGAGTTTGTTATATATGATAACGCTCCTATAAAAGTTAATACTTTTGAAGGGGAAAGCATTGGATATAAAGGTGTTAAATTTACCGCTCCTTCATTTAAGATTGACGCTGGTGGATGTAATACGACATATACGCTTTACTACAATCCAAATTCTGAAATCGAATTGCCGACGGCAGGTGTTAAAGAAGAGGATGGTTGGGTTGCAATTCCCAAAGCATCATCTATAACGGATAAAAACTATAATGAAAACGGTTACAATTACAAAACAATTCAGTCTATCGGATATAATGGAACGTTAACCTTTACACCAAACAAAACAGGCGCATACCTTATCGAATGTACAGCAGTTTCAGAAACGACTTCGAGATCAGATACCGGATATTCGTTGATAGTAATTGAGAACGAGCCAACAAAGGTAAAGGTTCCTAGCACTTGGTTGCAGGATAACGTTTGGTCGGTGGTATTCCTCTCTATCGGTACAATTTGTCTTATCGGAATAATCGTGCTTCTCTGCATTAAACCCAAAGAAGAAACCGATGAGGATTAATCAAAATAATTTTGGGGCTTGCGGATAAACGCAAGTCCCTAATTTTTAAAATTATGAAAAGTTATATAGAAACAAAAAACTGCAAATTATCTAAATCTGTTTTGTCAAACGTTCAAGACATATCTTATTCGTCTTTTATGAAAGCGTTGAGAAAAAAAGACATAAAGGTAAACGGAAAACGTGTGAGTAAAGATATAGAAATTGTTACAGGAGATAAAATAGAAATTTACTATATTTCAACGGATAATTCTGGTTGTTATGATTTGATATATTACGATGAAAATATTCTTGTAATTAATAAAAAACAAGGGTATTTATCTGAAGCGGTTTTTGAGAAAATTTGTGAAAGGTTTTCAAATGCAAAATTTATTCACCGTTTGGATAGAAACACAAAAGGTTTGATGATTTTTGCACTAAACGAAAGAGCGGAAAAAGAGTTGATGTTGGGATTTAAAAACAGAACGTTTGATAAGAAATATCACGCTTTGGTTAAAGGGTGTCCAAAAGAGAATAACAATGTTTTAATCGCATATCTTGTTAAGGATAAAGAAGCCTCTACTGTTAAGATTTATTCAAAAAAAGTAGAGGGTTCTGTAATGATAAAAACAGGATATGAAATAATAGAGAAATATAAGGATAGTTCACTACTAGAGATTACTTTATTTACTGGTAAAACTCATCAAATAAGAGCGCACCTAGCATTTATCGGTCATCCTGTTGTGGGAGACGGCAAGTATGGTGATTTTGAGTTTAACAAACAAAAAAATCTCAAAGCACAAGAACTTACAGCGAAAAAAATTACTTTAAGATTTGATAAGAAAAGTCCGTTATATTATTTAAACGAAAAAACATTTAGCATATAAAGAGGTTTTATGCCACAGGATGCATTTACGCTAAGATATCTTTGTTCTGAATTGAACGAGGTATTTAAGGGCGGAAAAATTAATAGAATTGTTCAGCCGTCAAACGACGAAACGATTATGACAGTTTATACAGGAAAGAGAACTGTCAAATTTTTGCTAAACGTTAATCCAGCATCTCCGAGGATTGGGATAATAGAAGAAGAAATGGAAAGTCCTTTGACTGCTCCTGCTTTTTGTATGCTTATGCGTAAGCATTTGTTGTCAGCAACTATTACCAATGTAGAACTTATAGGTTTTGACAGGATTGTTAAAATTGATTTTATGGCATCAGGTGAATTTTTCGACTCGGTAAAAAAGACGCTTTATGTTGAATTGATGGGGAGATATAGTAATATAATTTTAACAGAAGATGGTAAAATCCTTGGCGGTAATCGTGGGATAAATATGTTTGATAACGGTGTTAGACCGCTTATTGTGGGTAAAGAATATATCTTTCCTCCTGTTGGTGAAAAACGTTTACCCTCAAATACAGAATTAGTTAGTATTTTTGATGAGATAGATAAGGATTCTATCGCCGATTGCGTGTGTAAAAATGTGCAAGGGATTGCGTTTTCAACGGCATATGAAATTCAAAAAAACTTTGAGGTTGAAAATTCCGATTGTGTCACAAAATTCGGCAAACGTCTATATGATTTTTTGTTAAATTATCTCTACCAAAGCCCTAAAAAACCCTGTGTAATTATCGAAAACAACCAAGTAAAAGATGTGTGCGTTTATCCATATAAAACCATTAGTGGGGAGATAAAAGAATTTAATTCTCTCTGTATGGCAGAAGATTATTTTTTTAGGGAAAAGGAAAGGATAAAAAGGTTTAACAATAAACGTGAGCGCCTTAATGCAATAGCTAATTCGGCAATTAAGAAAGCAAAAAAAAGAATTGTAGCAATAACTAGCAAAGAAAGAGATGCGCTTTGCGCTGAGGATAATAGAATAAAAGGGGAACTTATCCTTGCTAATATTTATAAATTTAAGGGTGGAGAAACAGAATGTGTTTTAGACAACTACTATGACGGGACAAAGATAAAAATTAGCCTTGACTCGAGACTTTCTGCTTCAAAGAATGCAGAGGCTTATTATAAAAAATATAACAAACAAAAAAGAACGCTTTTAGCACTTGCGCCACAAAAGGAACAGGCGGAAAAAGAATTGAATTATTATACTAGCGTATTAGATGAAGTTTTGATTGCTGAAAATATTGAGGAGTTAAATCTTGTTCAAAACGAACTTGAAAACTATGGGCTTATAGTAGAGAAAAGATTTACAAATAAAAAGAAAGAAGACGTATCGTTTTGCCACGAATATTATGTCAACGGATTTAATGTTCTTGTTGGGAGAAATAATATTGAAAATGATAAACTAACATTTACTGCAAAACCATTTGATTTATGGGTTCATCTTAAAAATCAACATTCTTCGCACGTTATAATTCGTTCGAAAGGAAGAGAAGTTCCCGAAGAAATAATAACTATAGCTTGTCAAATTTGCGCATATTATTCAAAGGATAGAGAGTGTGGAAAAACCGAATGTGTCTATACGTTAAAAAAGAACGTAAAAAAACCACCAAAATCAAAACCAGGGTTTTGTGTTTATGAAAACTTTAAGTCGGTTATGGTTGAACCGCAAAAACATGCTGAATTTTTAAAAACACGATAAAATGGTTAAAAAAACCTTGCCTTTTATTATTTAATGTGATAAAATTATTTAGCATTTTAAAGATATAAATTATTTGTTAGGAGTATGATATGAAATACACTTTTGAAAAAGCCGAAAAAAGCACGGTAAAAATTACTATTGATTTAACGGCAAAAGAATGGCAAGCATCTATTGATGCTGCTTACGAAAAAACCAAGGGCAGATACAGCGTGCCTGGGTTTAGAAAAGGCAAAGTGCCTAAAAAAGTTTTAGAATCAGCATATGGTGAAGGTATCTTCTATGAAGAAGCAATTAATCAGGCTTTCCCCAAATATTATACGGAAATTCTAGAAAAGGAAAAAGATAACATTATCGACGTTGCATCGCCTGAAATCGATATCAAGAAGATAAGTGATAAAGGTATCACTATGATTGCAATCGTTCCTGTTAAACCCGAAGTTGTTTTTGGTGCATATAAAGGTATAAAATTCGATAAAGTTGAGTATAATGTAAAAGACGAGGACGTTGAAGAAGAATTAAAGCGCCTACAAGAAAGAAATTCTCGTATGGTTGAAGTTACCGATAGGGAAGTTAAAGATGGCGACAGCGTTGTTATAGACTATTCTGGTAGTGTTGACGGAGTTAAGTTTGATGGCGGTACTGCTGAAAAGCAAACCCTCGTTATCGGAAGCAAAACTTTCATTCCCGGATTTGAAGATCAAGTTATCGGTATGAAAATAGGCGAAGAAAGGGATATTAACGTTAAGTTCCCCGAAGAGTATCACGCAGAAAACCTTAAAGGTAAAGATGCTGTATTCGCAATTAAACTTCACGAGATAAAGGTTAAAGAACTTCCTGAAGTTAACGATGAATTCATTAAAGATGCTGTTGGCGCAGAAAGCGTTGAGGCTTATAAAAACGAAACACGTCAGCGTCTTGAAAAACAAAATGCAGACAAGGCTGAACGTGAACTTGAAGATGCAATCGTTAAAAAGATTACTGAAACAAGCGACGTTGAAATTCCTGATGCTCTCATTGAAAGACAAGTTGACAATATGGTTCGTGAAATGGAATACCGTTTATCATATCAAGGCTTAAAACTTGCTGATTACTTAAAGTATATGGGCAAAACGATGGAAGAGTTTAGAAAGGGTTATACCGAGCAGGCAACAGAGATTGTTAAATCTCAACTTGTTATTGAGGGTATAATCGAAAGAGAAGAAATCGTTGCTACCGATGAAGAGGTTGAGGCAAGGGTTGCTGAAATGGCAAAGGCTCAAGACAAGCCCGTTCCCGAATTGAAAGATAAAATGGGCGCTCGTCAACTCGACTACATCAAAAACGAGATTGTTATCAAAAAACTTTTCGACTTCTTAAAATCTTCTAACGAAATTAAATAAAAAAATAAAGGATACCGCAAAAGCAAAATAAATCTTTTGCGGTATTGTAAAATTAAAAAACAAAGCACGAATGGGGTAAAATATGGAAATTAAAAACACGGTTGTACCTTACGTTGTTGAACAGACTGGTAAAGGCGAAAGAAGTTACGATATTTATTCAAGGCTTTTAGAGGATAGAATAATATTTTTAACAGGTGAAATAAATGATGCGGTAGCAGATGCTGTTGTTGCGCAACTTATATACCTCGAGGGGAAAGACCCAAATAAAGATATCTGTCTTTATATTAACAGCCCTGGCGGAAGCGTAACTGCTGGTATGGCTATTTACGATACAATGAATTATATCAAATGTGATGTAAGTACAATTTGTATCGGTCTTGCTGCTAGTATGGGCGCATTCTTGCTTTCTAGTGGTGCAAAAGGCAAGAGATATGCTTTGGCAAATAGTGAGATAATGATTCACCAGCCTTTAGGCGGGGCGCAAGGTCAAGCAAGTGATATAAAAATTCAAGCCGATCATATAATAAAAACAAAACACCGCTTAAATTCAATTCTTGCAATTAACAGCGGTAAACCTATAGAGGTTGTGGAGAAGGATACCGACAGAGATAATTATCTTTCGGCAGAAGAAGCAAAAGAATACGGATTAATAGACCAGATTTTCGTAAAGCGTCCGTAGAAATTTTGGAGTAAAAATGAAAGAAAATAAAGAACAATTATTTTGTTCCTTCTGTGGAAAACCCAAGGAACTCACAAAACGTTTAATAGCAGGACCCAACGGTATATTCATTTGTAACGAATGTATCGAAGTATGTCACGACGTTCTTAAAGAAGACGAAAAAAAAGACGACATAAAAGAACATATCAATCTTCTTAAACCAGCTCAAATAAAAGAAAAACTTGATGAGTATATTGTCGGACAAGACGATGCTAAAAAAGTTTTATCGGTTGCTGTATATAATCATTATAAAAGAATAAATGCATCTTATGATAAAGAAAGTGAAGTAGAACTTGATAAAAGTAACATTCTTCTTTTAGGTCCTACAGGAAGTGGAAAGACTTTGCTTGCACGTACGCTTGCAAAGGTGTTAGACGTTCCGTTTGCTGTTGCTGATGCTACCACGTTGACTGAGGCTGGTTACGTTGGTGAAGACGTTGAAAATATTTTGCTAAAACTTATTCAAAATGCAGACTTTGATATTGAAAAAGCACAAAGAGGCATTATCTATATCGACGAAATTGATAAAATTGCTAGAAAAAGTGAAAATGTTTCTATTACAAGGGACGTTTCAGGTGAGGGTGTTCAACAAGCACTTTTGAAGATTATTGAAAGTACGGTTGCTTCTGTTCCTCCACAAGGAGGAAGAAAACATCCACAACAGGAATGTTTGAGAATAGACACTACAAATATTTTATTTATTTGTGGAGGTGCTTTCGTCGGCTTAGAGGAAATAATCTCAAAAAGAAAGGAAAATGCTTCGCTTGGTTTCGGTGGAAACGTAGAAAAAGCAAAAGAAAAGTCTTATGATATGGTAAGAGACGTTCAACCCCAAGATTTAATTAAGTACGGTCTTATTCCTGAATTTGTAGGAAGAGTTCCGATTACGGTAGGGTTGCACCCACTAGATGAGGCTGCGCTTGTAAATATTATGACTGCTCCCAAAAACGCATTAGTTAAGCAATATAAGAAATTAATTGGCCTTGACAACGTTGAATTGGAAATTACAGATGGTGCTGTATATGCAGTGGCTAAAAAGGCTATAGAATTAAAAACAGGTGCAAGGGGATTGCGTACTATATTAGAAAACCTTATGATTGATACAATGTACGATTTACCATCTTCGTCGGGTATAGAAAAGGTTATTGTCGATGAAAACGTTGTTAACCTAGGCTCAAAGCCGACGCTTATAAAAAAACAGATAGCGTAAAAACTTGCAAATAACCTGTTGATTTTTATAAAAAAACAAATCAATAATTTTACAAAAAAATTAAAAAAATCCTTGAAAAACAGTTGACATTATTGAAAGAGCGAGTTATAATGTATAGGCTGTGTAATCTCGGGTTGATGCGGGAAGTTACTTAAATCGTCTCAAACGATAGATAATTTCCGCTGACAAGTGTGGGGGCTAGACCCCTGCGACTAACTTCAATAGAATTAGTAAAGTCATTCGCAGCGACTTAAAAAATTTAAGTATCGGCGAATGATTTTTTTATTATCAAAAATTGACACACACGGCAGAGTTTACAGCACACAAAAAGTTAGGTAAAAGGAGAAAAGAAAAAATGGCAAGTCAGAAAATCAGAATTAAACTTATGTCTTATGACACAGAAATGCTCGATCAAGCAGCATCTAGAATCGTTGAAACGATGAAAAAGTCGGGTGCAAAAATAAGCGGACCTATTCCGCTTCCTACGGAAAAGGAAATTGTTACAATCCTCCGTTCACCCCACAAATACAAAGATTCACGTGAACAGTTTGAGATTAGAACACATAAAAGACTTATTGATATTTATTCGCCCAACGTTAAACTTCTTGACAGCATTCATTTGCCCGCAGGCGTTGATATCAAAATTAAACTTTAATAATTTATAAACATTATATATAATATATCGGAGGTGAACTTTATCTATGAATAAAGCAATCATTGGCAGAAAGTTGGGAATGACACAGCTATTTTCCCAAGACGGCAAAGTTATTCCGGTAACGGTAATCGAGGCAGGTCCCTGTCCGGTCGTTCAGGTAAAAACTTTGGAAAGAGACGGCTATTCGGCAGTAAAACTTGGTTTTGATCAGGTTGACGAAAAAGCATTAAATAAACCCCAAGCAGGTTTGTTTAAGAAAATTGGAGTACCCGCACAGAAAGTTTTGAAAGAATTCAAACTTGATGGTGCAGACGCTATGACGGTTGGTTCGGTTGTAACTTGCGACGTTTTCCAAGCAGGTGACAAAATAGACGTATCGGGCGTATCAAAGGGGCACGGTTTTACCGGTGTTATCAAAAGATGGAATCATCACAGACTAAAAGAAACTCACGGTGTTGGTCCTGTACACAGAGAAGTTGGTTCAATGGGTGCAATCAGTAATCCGTCAAGAGTTTTCAAAGGAAAGAAGATGTCAGGACAATGGGGTTGTGAAAACGTAACAATCTTAAATCTTGAAATTGTAAAAGTCGATAAAGAAAGAAACGCAATTCTCGTTAAGGGTGCAGTTCCTGGTCCTGTAAAAGGAATTGTTACGTTGAGAAATAGCGTTAAAGCGTAAGGAGAAAGATTATGCCAAGTGTAAAATTGTATGATATGAAAGCAAAAGAAGTAGGTACGCTTGATATTTCTGACGCTTTATTTAATGTAGAATATAACGAATCTGTTATACATCAGGCAGTAGTTGCAAGGCTTGCAAATGAAAGACAGGGAACAAAGAGTACGCTCACACGTAGCGAAGTTCGTGGCGGTGGCGCAAAACCCTGGAGACAAAAAGGAACAGGCAGAGCAAGACAAGGTTCTATCAGAAGTCCTCAATGGGTTAAGGGTGGCGTAGTTTTCGCTCCTAAGTCAAGAGACTTCTCAAAGAAAATGAATGTAAAAGCAAAAGCAGTTGCTCTTTTATCAGCACTCTCACAGAAAATTAGAGATGACGAAGTAATTTTCGTTGATGAGATTAAAGTAGCAGAAGCAAAGACTAAAGAAATGGCTGCATTCTTAAAAGCATTCAATCTTGAAAAATCAGTACTCCTTGTTATGGATAATAACGATGAAGCAGTATTGAGGGCAAGCGCAAACATCGCAAGCATCTCAACTATCGCTGCAAACCAAATCAACACGTATGACGTTGTTAAGAATGCTAAAATCGTAATTTCTAAACAGGCTGTACAACAAATCGAGGAGGTCTATGGAGAATAATGGCTGCACACGATATAATCATTAGACCGCTTCTCTCGGAAAAGAGCTATGCGGGAATAAAAGATAAGAAATACAGTTTTGTTGTTGCAAAAAATGCTAACAAAACACAGATTAAACTTGCAATCGAAGAAATCTTCGGCGTAAAGGTTGAAAAGGTTAACACCGCAATCGTTAGTGGCAAGTTGAAAAGACAGGGCAGATACGAGGGATATACACCCGACTATAAGAAAGCCATCGTTCAACTCAAGGCTGATAGCAAGACAATTGAGTTCTTCGATTCGTTGTCCTAAGATAATGGAGGATAGATAAATGGCTATTAAAAGATATAAACCGACTTCGTCAGCACGTCGTTTTATGACAGTAAGTGCTTTTGATGAAATTACGGCAAAGAAACCTGAAAAATCACTTTTAGAAGACCAGAGAAAGAGTGGTGGTAGAAACTCGCAGGGTAAAATAACCGTTCGTCACATCGGTGGTGGTAACAGAAGAAAATACCGTATTATTGATTTCAAGAGAATGAAAGATGGTATCCCTGCAACGGTAAAGAGTATCGAATATGATCCTAACCGTAGCGCAAACATTGCACTCTTGTATTATGCAGATGGCTCAAAAACATACATTCTTGCACCAGTAGGCTTGAAGGTTGGCGACAAGGTTATGAGTGGTCCTAGCGCAGACATCAAGGCAGGTAATGCACTTGCACTTAAAGATATCCCCGTAGGTACAATGGTTCATAACATTGAAATGCAACCTGGTAAAGGTGGTCAAATTGCTAGAGCAGCAGGAATGAGCGCTCAAATTATGGCAAGAGATGAAAAGTATGTAACTTTGAAAATGCCTAGTGGTGAAATGAGATACATTCTTGCAACTTGTAAGGCAACTATCGGACAAGTAGGCAACTTGGAACACGAAATAATCAGAATAGGTAAAGCAGGTAAGACTAGATATCTCGGTATCCGTCCTTCAGTACGTGGTGTTGTAATGAACCCATGTGATCACCCCCACGGTGGTGGTGAAGGTAAGTCACCTGTCGGTATGCCTGGGCCTGTTACTCCTTGGGGTAAACCTGCTCTCGGTTATAAGACCAGAAAGCACAAAAAGGCTTCTAACAAACTTATCATTACCAGGATAAATTAAGGAGAGCGTTTATGAGTAGAAGTGTTAAAAAAGGTCCTTATGTAGAACCTAAACTCTTAAAGAGAATAGAAGAATTAAACGAAAAGAACGAAAAGAAAGTATTAAAGACTTGGTCAAGGTCGTCAACAATATTCCCGCAGATGGTAGGACATACAGTAGCAGTTTACGACGGAAGAAAGCACGTACCCGTATATGTAACCGAGGATATGGTTGGATGTAAGTTCGGTGAATTTGCTCCGACTAGAACCTTTAAGGGACACGGTGGTACGGAAAAATCTACGGGTGGTAGATAATAGGAGGCGAAATAATGGCTAAAAATATGAGAGAAAAAACCGCAAGGATTGCGGAAAATAAAGACAGACGCCCCAGAGCGGTTGCTAAACACGTTAGAATTTCTCCCTATAAAGTAAGAGCAGTGCTCGACATTATTAGAGGAAAGAGTTACGTTCAAGCAGTTGCAATTTTGGAAAACACTCCCAAGTCATCATCTGAACCTATTAAGAAGGTTTTGATGAGCGCAGCGGCAAACGCAGAAAACAACCTCGGAATGAGCAAAGACAACTTGTTTGTAGCAGCTTGTTTTGCAGACCAAGGTCCTACGCTTAAAAGGGTTATGCCCAGAGCGCAGGGAAGAGCGTTCAGAATTTTGAAACGTACCAGTCACATTACAATCGTGCTGGATGCAAAGGCATAGGAGGAGCGTTATGGGACAGAAAGTTAATCCCCACGGCTTAAGAGTGGGTATCATTAAAGATTGGGATTCTCAATGGTTCGTTGGCAAAAAAGATTTTGCTGCAAACGTAAAAGAGGATAACGAAATCCGTAGTGTATTAAAGAAAAAATACTATCAGGCAGCGATAAGCAAAATTGCTATTGAAAAGGCTGCGGCAAAAATCACTATCACGATTTACACCGCACGTCCTGGTGTTCTTATCGGTAAGCAGGGTAGCGAAATCGAAGTAATTAAAAAGACTGTAGCAAAGATTTGCACGGGCAAACAAATTTCTATCAATATTTCAGAAGTTAAGAAACCCGATGCTGACGCTCAACTCGTTGCAGAAGGAATTGCAGCACAATTAGAAAAACGTGCATCTTTCAGAAGAGCAATGAAACAGGCTATCGGCAGATCGATGAGAAGCGGAATCAAAGGTATAAAAGTAATGGTAAGCGGACGTCTTGACGGTGCTGAAATTGCTCGTAGTGAAAGTTATCACGAAGGTTCAATTCCTCTTCAAACTTTGAGAGCAGACATCGACTACGGCTTTGCGGAAGCGCACACCACTTTCGGTGTAATAGGCATTAAATGCTGGACTTACAAAGGTGAAATAATCGGCGCTCCCAAGAAGAAAATTGAAGGAGGCGAAGCTTAATTATGTTAATGCCTAAAAGAGTAAAAAGAAGAAGAGTACACCGTGGCAGAATGACGGGTAAATGCACTAAAGGTAATAAGATAGCGTACGGCGATTACGGTTTAGTTGCAATGGAACCCGGTTGGATTAAATCTAACCAAATCGAAGCAGCCCGTGTTGCAATGACAAGATTTATCAAACGTGGCGGTAAAGTATGGATTGATATATTCCCCCACAAACCTGTAACTAAGAAACCCGCAGATAGCCGTATGGGTAGCGGTAAAGGTTCAGTAGAATTTTGGGTAGCAGTTGTAAAACCAGGCAGAGTTTTGTTTGAAATGTCAGGTGTTTCAGAAGAAGTTGCAAAAGAAGCTATGCGTCTTGCTGGTCATAAACTTCCTGTTAAAACTAAGTTTATGAAGAAAGAGGCAGTAGTAGCAGAAGAAATAAAAGAAGAAGGCGGTGAAGGTTAATGAAAACTAAAGAACTTCACGAATTAACGGTAGAAGAATTAAACACAAAATTGAAGGAACTTTCCGAAGAGTTGTTTAACCTTCGTTTCCGTCACGCAATAGGTCAGTTGGAAAATCCCGCAGCCCTCAAAAACTGCAAAAAGAGCATTGCTCAGGTAAAAACCATATTGAGGGAAAAAGAACTTAAGGCGTAGGAGTAGAGAATTATGGAAAGAAATTTAAGAAAAGAAAGAGTGGGAATAGTTGTTTCCGATAAGATGGACAAAACTGTAGTTGTTGCCATCGAAGAAAGAGCAAAACACCCCTTGTACAAGAAAACTATTAAGAAAACTCATAAATTCAAAGCACACGACGAACAGAACGCATGCGGAATCGGCGATAAGGTACTTATCGTAGAAACCAGAAAACTTTCCAAGGAAAAGAATTGGAGAGTAGCGGAAATCATCGAAAAGGCTAAATAAGGAGGAGCACAATGATACAACCACAATCGAGATTAAAAGCTGCGGATAACTCCGGAGCAAAAGAATTGATGTGCATCAGGGTACTTGGCGGCTCTTTCAGAAGAACCGGAAATATCGGTGATGTAATCGTCGCAAGTGTAAAGACTGCAACACCTGGTGGCGCAGTTAAGAAAGGCGATGTAGTAAAAGCAGTAATAGTAAGATCAACAAGTGGCGTAAGAAGAAAAGACGGAACGTACGTTCGTTTTGATGAAAACGCAGCAGTTATTATCGACAACCAAAAACAGCCTAGAGGCACACGTATTTTTGGACCGATAGCAAGGGAACTCAGAGATAAAGACTATATGCGTATTATCTCGCTTGCACCCGAAGTGTTATAAGGAGAAAGACTATGAAAGTTAAGAAGAACGACACAGTTTTAGTTATAACGGGAAAAGACGCAGGCAAGACCGCAAAAGTTCTTACTGCACTCCCCAAATCAAACAGAGTAATCGTTGACGGAATAAATGTTCAGAAAAAACATAAGAAAGCAAGAAGTGCTCAAGAAGTCAGCGCAATTCAAAATCAATCTGGTCCTATTGACGCATCTAACGTAATGGTAGTATGCCCCACCTGTAACAAAGCAACGAGAGTTGCTTATCAGGTAGAAGGTGACAAAAAGGTTCGTATCTGTAAGAAATGCGGTGCAATCCTTGATGCAACCAAGGCTGCTAAGGAAGTTAAAAAGGCAACCAAGAAAAAAGCAAAGAAAGCAGAAAAACCTGCTGACGAACAATAAGGAGGTAAACTATAATGGCAGAAGCAAACAGAATTAAAGCATTATATGACCAGACGGTTATCTCCGCTATGATGAAGAAGTTTAACTATAAAAACGTTAACCAAGTTCCCAAACTCGTTAAAATTACGATTAACTCCGGACTTGGCGATATTAAGGACAACTCCAAGAGCATTCAACTCGCTCAAAAGGAACTTGAACTTATTTCTGGACAAAAGCCCGTATTAACATTGGCAAAAAAATCCGTAGCAAACTTCAAAATCAGAGAAGGGCAGAGCATCGGTATGAAAGTAACACTCCGTGGAACAAGAATGTATGAATTCTTTGATAAATTCATTTCAATCGCACTTCCTAGAGTTAGAGACTTCAGAGGCGTTTCTAAAAAGTCATTTGATGGCAGAGGAAACTACTCGATGGGTGTAAAAGAACAGTTGATTTTCCCTGAAATTTCTTACGACCAAGTAGAAAAGGTAAGAGGATTTGATATCTGTATCACTACGACGGCAAACACCGACGAAGAAGCAAGAGAACTTCTTGCAATGCTCGGAATGCCTTTCGAAACAAAGTAAGGTAAAGGAGTTATAAAATGGCTAAAAAAGCAATGATAAATAAGCAGCAGAAGCCTGCTAAATTTTCCACCAGAGCCTATACTAGATGCAGCATTTGCGGTCGTCCGCACGCTGTACTCCGTAAATACGGCATTTGCCGTATCTGCTTCAGAGAATTGGCATATAAAGGTCAAATCCCTGGTGTAAAGAAGGCAAGTTGGTAAAGGAGGACAGAAGAAATGACAGACGTTATTGCAGATATGCTTACCAGAATCAGAAATGCTCTTATGGCTAAGCACGAAACTGTTGAAATCCCTGCATCAAACACCAAAAAAGCAATCGCAGATATCCTTTTAAGAGAAGGTTATATCTCTGCAGTTGAAATTATCGAAGGTGTACAGGGTACAATCAAAATCACCCTTAAATACGACGGTAATCAGAAAGTTATTACTGGACTTAAGAGAGTAAGTAAACCCGGTCTTCGTGTTTACGTTGGTACTGATGAAGTTCCTCAAGTACTCGGCGGTCTTGGAATTGCTATTCTCTCTACCTCAAAAGGTATTATGACGGGTAAAGAAGCAAAGAAAGCACATCAGGGCGGGGAAGTTCTCGCTTACGTTTGGTAGGAGGTAAAGGATTATGTCAAGAATAGGAAACGCAATCATTACCATTCCTGCTGGTGTAACTGTTGAAGCAAAGGACGCAGTTATAACTGTTAAAGGACCAAAAGGAACTTTATCACAAGCTTACGACACTTTAATTACCCCTGTAATTGAAGGCAACGTACTCAAATTTACGAGAGCTAACGAATTAGGTCCTACAAAGGCAAAACACGGTCTTTACAGAGCGCTTTGTGCTAATATGATTAAAGGTGTTACCGAAGGCTTTAAGAAAACACTTATCGTTAATGGTGTAGGTTGGAAGGTAGCAAAACAAGGCAAAAAAGTTGTATTGAACGTTGGTTTCAGCCATCCGGTAGAAGTTGAAGAAACTGACGGAATCGTTCTCGATTGTCCTTCACAAACAGAAATTACCGTAAGTGGAATTGACAAAGATAAAGTTGGTCAATTTGCGGCAATATTAAGAGGTATTAGAGAACCTGAACCCTATCACGGATACGGAATCCGTTACAGCGATGAAGTTATCGAACGTAAAGTTGGTAAAGCAGCTGGTTCAAAGGGTTAAGAGTTTTAAAGGGCTTTTAGTGGACGCACTTAAAGTTTTAGTGCGTCTGCCGAGTGCGCTTTATATTAAAAGTGCGAAAAGTTATTAAACAGGAGTAAAACTATGATTACGAAAATCAATAAAAACAAAGACAGATTAAAAAGGCATAAAAGAGTAAGAGGTAAAATCAAAGGCACAGCAGAAATGCCCAGACTTTCGGTTTATAGAACGTTAACTCATATTTATGCACAAATAATAGACGACGTTAAAGGTAACACCTTGGTTACGGCGTCAACTCTTTCAAAAGAACTAAAAGGTACTTTTGAGGGAAAAGACAAGAAAGCGCAGGCGTTCGCAGTTGGCGAGCTTCTCGCAAAGAAGGCAAAGTCGAAAAAGATTACTGCAATTGTATTTGACAGAGGCGGATATCTTTACACCGGTCGTGTTGCAAGTTTAGCAGACGGCGCAAGAAAGGGCGGCTTGGAATTCTAAGAAATCAAGGAGAAAACGAAAAATGGCAAGAGATAATAACAGAGCGCCCAGAAGGGCTGAAGAAAATGACGGCTTAGTTAAGAAACTCATCTGCGTTAATCGTGTTACCAAAACGGTAAAAGGCGGTAGAAATATGCGATTTGCCGCACTCGTCGTAGTAGGTGATGGCGCAGGTAAAGTAGGTTGCGCAATGGGTAAAGCAAAAGAAGTACCCGAAGCAATTGATAAGGCAACTGCAAGAGCAAAGAAGAATATGTTCCCCGTTTCATTACTTGGAACGAGCATTCCTCACGAAGTTCTTGGTAAATTCGGTAGCGGTTCAGTTCTTATGATGCCAGCTGCAGAAGGTACTGGTGTTATAGCAGGAGGTCCTGTTCGTGCGGTTATGGAAGCAGTTGGTATTACCAACATCAGAACAAAGTCACACGGAACAAACAACCCCATCAACTGTGTAAAAGCAGCGCTTGCAGGGTTGAAGAGTTTAAGAACCGCAGAGCAAATTGCGGCTATTCGCGGTAAAACCGTAGAAGAAATCAACGGTTAAGGGAGGGTACTTTTATGGCAAAAGCAAAAAACGCAGAAGCAGGCAAGATAAAAGTTACGCTCGTAAAGAGCACGATAGCAACGTTGCCACAGCACAAGAAAATCGTAGCAGCATTAGGACTTAAAAAAGTAAATTCTTTCCGTATTCACGAAGAAAACGCTTGCATTATGGGTATGATTTCAAAAGTAAAATACCTCGTGAAAGTTGAAAAGATTTAAGTCTTGGATTACTAAATATCAAGGAGTAATAAAATGAGATTAGGTGAATTAAGTCCCGCTATGGGCGCAACGACCGCAAAAAAGAGACTCGGTAGAGGAATCGGCTCGGGGCTCGGCAAAACTAGCGGTAAAGGACATAAAGGACAATGGGCAAGAAGTGGCGGTGGAGTTCGTCCTGGATTTGAAGGCGGTCAAATGCCTTTAATTAGAAGAATTCCTAAACGTGGCTTCAATAACCACTTTAGAAAAGTATATAGCATAGTTAATCTTTCAGTTCTTGAAAGTTTAGAAGCTAACTCCGTAGTGGATATGGAATTACTTAACGATAAAGGACTTATAAAAGTTGTTAAGGACAGCGTTGGTTTAAAAGTTCTTGGAAATGGAACGTTGACCAAAGCGCTTACCGTAAAAGCATCAGCTTTTTCTGCATCAGCAAAAGAAGCAATTGAAAAGGCTGGCGGTAAGGTAGAACAAATCTAATAAAACCCACTTAATAGGGAGGGCAAAATGTTTCAAACGATAGCAAATGCGTTCAAAATCAAAGAGGTAAGAAAAAAGATATTCATTACTCTCATATTATTGTTCGTGTATAGACTAGGATGTTTTATTCCTGTTCCGGGCATCGATATGTTTAAGAGTATGGATGGATACACCTTTTTAGACATAATGAGTGCAGTATCTGGAGGAGCGCTTCAATACGGAACGTTCTTCGCAATGGGTATTGGACCATATATTAACGCATCAATTATTATTCAACTTTTAACTGTAGGTATTCCTGCGCTTGAAAGATTGAGTAAACAAGGTGAAGAAGGCAAACGTCGTATCAATACTTATACTAGAATATTAACTTTAGTACTCGCAATAGCACAGGCTATCGGTATTCTTGTTGCGTTTTCTAGTGACGTTAATACCGAACAAATCTTTGGAGATACAGGTTTCCTCAATTTCTTAAGTTATGCATTCCTCGTTGTAGTTTATACAGCAGGTGCAGCGCTTACAATGTGGTTGGGCGAAAGAATAACCGATTACGGCGTATCTAATGGCATATCACTTCTCATCTTTGCAGGTATTTTATCAACAGCAGGAACAACTATTTTGCGTTTAGTAGCGCAACTAGGAAATCCTGATACTGCATTATCATCATTCTGGACGCTTATAGGATTTATAGTTGCAGCACTTGTTATTTTTGCAGCAATTGTAACTGTAAACGATGCAGAGAGAAAAATTCCTGTACAATATGCAAAACAAGTTAAAGGAAGAAAAATGTATGGTGGTCAATCCACTCACATTCCGATTAAAGTAAATGCTTCTGGTGTTATGCCTTTAATCTTCTCTTTCGCAATTTTAAGTTTCCCCGATCTTATTATCAACCTTGTTGGTGTTAAGAGCGACAACTGGTGGTCAACAAATATGGGAACGGGAAGCTGGCCTTATATGGTTATACTTTGCGTATTGATATTGTTTTTCTCGTATTTCTATAATCAAATACAGTTCAATCCTGACGATATCAGTAAGAGCATACAGGGTAATGGCGGATTTATTCCTGGAACAAGACCTGGTAAACCGACAGCCGATTACTTGAAGAGAATATCGAACAGAATAACGCTATTTGGTGCGATATTCCTCGCATTACTTGCTCTTATTCCGTCACTAGTGTTTAAGGCAATTGACGTTTCGCTCGTAAATGTATTCAGCGCAACAGGACTTTTAATTATTGTTTCGGTTGCTCTTGAATTCGAACAAGCGCTTCAATCGCAGATAATGATGAAGAACTATAAGGGATTCTTAAAATAAGAGTTGAAAAATGAAGTTAATTTTACTTGGCGCACCCGGTAGCGGCAAGGGAACACAGGCGGCACTAATTTCCGATAAGTACGACCTACCGCACATTTCAACGGGCGATTTATTTAGAGAAAATATTAAAAACGAGACTCCTTTAGGGGTTAAAGTTAAAGAAGTAATGGATACGGGCAGTCTTTGTCCCGATGACCTTACAATTGAACTTGTTAAGGATAGACTGGGGAAAGCTGATTGTGATAAAGGATATTTGTTAGACGGATTTCCCCGTAATCTATATCAAGCAAAAGTTCTTGATGAGTTTAGCACTCCAGATAAGGTAATAAACCTTGTTGTGGATTTAGAAAAAATAGAACACAGAATAACTGGTAGAAGAGTTTGTTTAGAATGTGGCAACTCATTCCATATTGACTTTATCGGCGAAACGGATATCTGTCCTGTTTGTTCAAAAAAACTTGTCATACGAAAAGACGATAATGTACAAACAGTTAGGGAACGTTTAGAGGTTTATAAGCGTCAAACGCAACCATTAGTTGAATATTATGGCGCACAAGGTAAACTTCTCAATATTGACGGTGATGATTTGATTGAAAAAGTGTTCGAAAATATTGTAAAGGTTTTATAATGATTACAATCAAAACCGAAGAACAGATTGCGCTTATGCGTGATAGTGGTAGAATTACAAAAAACGTTCTTGAACTTATCGGTAGAGAAATTCGGGCAGGGCTTACGACAAAAGATCTCGATAAGATTGCAAACGAATACATTAGGTCATGTGGCGCATATCCGTCTTTTTTAGGATATCAGGGCTATCCCGCATCAATATGTGCCTCAATTGATGATATGGTTGTTCACGGTATTCCATCAGATGAAATTGTTATAAGAGAAGGTCAGATTGTAAGTGTAGATGTCGGTGTTGACTACAATGGTTGGCAAGGCGATGCTGCAAGAACCTTTATGATAGGAAATGTCAGCGAAGAGAAGAGAAAACTTGTTAAGGTTACCGAAGAGTGCTTTTTCAAAGCAATAGAGAACTTGAGAGATGGTACTCCAATAGGTAACATAGGATTTAACATTCAAAATCACGCAGAGCAAAATGGCTTTTCAGTTGTGAGAGCGCTTGTCGGACATGGTATCGGTAGAGAAATGCACGAAGATCCGTCAGTTCCTAACTATGGAAAGAAGGGAACAGGAATTCGCCTTAAAAATGGTATGGCTATAGCGATAGAGCCTATGATTAATGCAGGTGTATATCAAGTTGACTTTATGTCAGACGGATGGGGCGTAAGAACGAGAGATAGAAAACCGTCTGCTCATTACGAGAATACAGTTGTAATAACTGAAAACGGTGTGGAAACAGTTAGACTTTAATTGGAATGAAAAAGAATATTAATTCAGGTGATTTAGTCGTAAGCCTACCTGGGCGTGATAGAGGAAGT
>JAZORG010000065.1:0-11402 GCA_045656465.1 Christensenellaceae bacterium | reverse complement strand
GCCCTATCCATTTGCTCTCTAGTATGAGTTGCAGTATAACTTGTGCGAATTAACGCTTGCCCTACAGGCGTTGCAGGCGACACTACAGGGTTAACGTAAACACCACGTTCAAACAACAGTTTACACGCAAGGAAGGTCTTTTCATCTTCGTATGTATATATCGGAATAATGGGCGTTTCATCTATAGCGATAATATCTATATTTTCAGCTCTTAATCCCGCACGCATATAATTACTTATATCGTGTAGATTCTTTATTCTCTCTGGTTCTCTTTTTATAATTTCTAGCGCTTTTCTCGCACAAGCCACGTTAGATGGCGTTATACTTGCGCAGAAAATAAACGGACGTGATACGTGGCGAACGTAATCGCAAACTTCTTTTTTTGCCGCCATATATCCACCCAAACTTGCAAGCGATTTAGAGAACGTTCCCATATAAATATCAACGTCATCCTCTAGACCGAAATGCTCTGCAGTTCCTCTACCGTGTTCGCCTAAAACTCCAAGACCGTGAGCATCGTCAACCATTACTTTTGCACCGTATTTTTTAGCAAGTTTTACTATTTCTGGCAATTTGCATATATCTCCACCCATACTGAAAACACCGTCTGTAACAATTAAAATTCCAGACTTTTCCGTATCAATGGTTTTTAGCAATCTCTCAAGATCTTCCATATCAGAATGGTTGTATCTCAACATTTTAGCAAATGATAATCTACATCCATCGTATATACTTGCGTGATTTTCTTTATCGCACAATATATAATCTGTTCTGCCTGCAATTGCGCTTATAATACCTAAATTGCTTTGAAAACCTGTTGAAAAAGTTACCACGTCCTCTTTTTTCAAAAAATCTGCGAGTTCTCTTTCTAACGCAACGTGCGCATCTAAAGTTCCATTTAGAAATCTACTGCCCGAACAACCGCTACCATATTGTTCTAAAGCCTTTATACCTGCCTCAATTACTTCAGGATGAGAGGTAAGACCAAGATAGTTGTTTGAACCTATCATAATCATATCCTTGCCTTCCATAATCACTTGCGGACCTTGTTTAGAATTTAGCATATGAAAATAGGGATATATTCCACTTTCTTTTGCTTTGTTTAACTTTTCCAAATTTCCACATTTATTAAATAGATCCATCCATTTCCTTCCTAAATAAAAGTATGGATACATTATACTATATTAAAAGCAGAAATGCAATTATTTTTTCTTGTTTTTATTCTCACTATTAATTCAAGTTAAATGCTTAATTAAGAATGTCTTGTCCGTTTGCTCCACCAAAAAATTTAACTGCGGTATTATTGAGATTTTCACCATATAACAGTTTAATAAGTTTAAGATTTTCACCCTCTAAAAAGCCTACTCTGTCCCTTAAAATTCTGTTTTCATTCTTTATTTTTAATATATTTTTCTCTATTACACAATTGACTTCGTTTTTAAATTTTACTATTGCTGAATCGGGTATATAATTGTTTAACGAAGGCAGTTCGCTTTCAAATTTTATGCCCTGTTCTTTTAATTCTGCAATTATTTCTTCAATTAAGGCAGGATTGTTTTTTATAGCGTTACGGTATTTGTTTTGATACCTTAATGCAACTTTACCATCACCGTTAGCAAGAGATAAAATTATACTCCTACAAGATTGTCCTTGACTTTTTGCTATTAATACTTTTTTAATGAGTTCTCTCTCCTCTTGCTTATCAAACTCAATTATCTTATATACTTTAAGCGGTTTGCCATCCAAATACTTATCGCAAAATTCAGCGTTATTATTGCTGTGTTTTGCTAAAGCATAATATAGATTTCTAACAGTCCCCTTTGCCTTTCCCGATTGTTCTTTATACCTTTCAAAAATCTTTGAAAGCGAAAGGTTGCCTTTATTTTTTATCATTTGCGCTAAACCTAAAACGTCCTCTTTTTTGTATCCATATATTTTTTCCATAAAATTCTCCTTGATTTTTATTTCCTCTATGTTATTGACATAATAAAATAAAATTATACATACAATTTTATAAGTATGTATTATTATTTTTGTTCGGAGTATTTATGCGCCATAAAAATTAACGGAATATATTACGGCACTCTTTCTTCTGCCGTAAAATCCTTGCGTGTTGACGGCAAAGCACCCTTTGTTGAAATTTGTCCGCTTGTTGACGGGGAACTTCCCCTTAATTTTATTCCCGAACAAGAATTTTTGCGTTCTCCTCCGTCAGCAATTAGCGTAACCGACCTTAAGGGCGGATACTTAATCAAATGTTTAAGAAGAAATCTAACTAGCGTATTTAATGTTTTAAACCAACAAAAATTTAATGATTGTCTTGTAACAGTCTTTTCTGAAAACGGCTATAAAATATCAATTGAAACAGCGAACGATTTTTTTGCTGAACCTATATTTTGTTCCCCTAAAGACGTACAAATAGATAGGTTTGAAATTGACGGACATCCTTTTGTTAGCCTGTTAATTTCCGATGAACGGAAAATTCTATACGTGTTTTCTATTAATAACTGCGTAAAAAAAGTGCTTGTTAAAGAAATAGAGAGTTTTGAAACATCAAACGCCCTTATCATTACTGAAAAATTTTGTGATATAGCAAAACATACAGTAAAAGGAGTTTGGACAGTAAAAGACGGTCAACTTACCTTAAAAGAAAAAAGCGTTAACGTTTCTAAGACGTTAAACGCAAGTTTATTGAATGAAAAAATTATTCCATACGTTTTTGCCGAAAGTTTTTTAGTTGACGGTGAATGGCAAGACTACCTTTCGGACAACGTAAAAGAAAATGCAGACAAGTTAAAAGATTATTTAGGTGATTTTATAGGGGTTATGCCCCCGCCTAAATTTAGAAATTTTGATGAAGTCGGTTTTATATATCGCAATAAAGATAACTTTTATTACGTCGAGTATTTCACATTTGAAATATCCAACAAAAAAATTACCAACATAAAAAAGTGCGACAATTAAAAAACGGTCAGGTGTCTGACCGTTTTTTTGATTATTTAATTTTTATTGATGTGATTTTTACTGCTACGTCGCCAGTTGCTGTTACAGGAACTTCAATATCGTAGTAATTATATCCTACAAGTTCCAATTTATCTTCATCACTTTCATAAAGGTTATCAATTTCGTCTTTATCAAATTGAGATTTTAATACGCAATTACCATTAAGTCCGTAACTTCCATCTGCATTACTAGAATCATAATCACCCGTATAATAAACGGTATAAGTATCGGTATCCTTTTGGGTTGCAGCAATAATTTTTTCTAATGCATCGCTGTTTGCTTCATCATTTAAATTTATTTTTGCAAAGACACAGAAATATCCGTTATAACCGCTTATAGCCTCTGTTGGCATATACCAAGTTGCTCTGCCTGTACCCATTGAAGAGTCGGTATTTTTATAAGAATTATCCCAACTATACCAAGTTCTCCAAAGACCGATTGCGCCCTTTACGTTTGTTAAATTAGAACCAACCGTTCCAGCAGATTCAAATTCGCCCTTAATTTCAGGTTTAACATCTTTTAACTCAACGTCGCCTGCGGTATTAACTTTAATGTCGCCCATCATAATTTGAGTAGAATATTTACTCATCTTATAGAAAACACTTCCGTCATAATACCCTTCTTTAGCATATCCAATAATTGTATCAACGGTGTTTTTTGCAAGATGACGATATAAGTCAACAGTTAAAGTAACATCCTCAAAACCAACGCTCTCCTCTTCATAATTGTAAACGCTAATTGTTATTTCCATTTTTTTGATATCTGCCTTACAAGCAGTTAAGGAAAGACAAGACACGCATACAAGAAGAATTGCAACCATATTAACAAAAATCTTCTTAAACATTTTCATAATCAATCTCCAAAATATACAACATATATTCTATATAATTCTACCTTTTTTTTGCCTAATTGTCAATGTTTATAAACACTTTGATAATTAAAAGAGAAGAATTTTGCAAAAAAAGTTAAAAACAGACACGACGTTATATATAAAAAACAAAAGCGACGCTTATATGCGTCGCTAATTGTCTTAATTGTTGATTAAAGAAATTATTCAGCAACAACAGTTGCGCCAACTTCTTTGAAACGAGCGATGATTTTGTCAGCTTCTTCTTTAGTAGCGCTTTCTTTGATAACGCCCTTAGCTTCAACAAGTGCTTTTGCTTCGCCAAGACCCAAAGAGGTGAATTCACGAACTGCTTTGATAACGTCAATTTTCTTGTCGCCGATTTCTTTAATAGAAACCTTGAATTCGGTTTTTTCTTCAGCAGCGGGAGCATCTGCAGCCGCAGCGGGAGCAGCAGCAACTGCTACGGGAGCAGCAGCGCTTACACCAAATTCTTCTTCAAGAGCCTTAACGAGTTCGTTAAGTTCTAATACTGTCATACCTTTTACTTCTTCGATCATTTTCTGAATGTCTGCCATTTTTCTATCCTCCATTGATAACTTTTCAATTTAATATTTTTTTATTTTTATTTTTGCCGTCTTTCCGACTGTCTTTTTGTTTTTTATGCTCTTACTAAATTATTGAGCCTTTTTTTCTGCAACTGCATTAAGTGCGATAACCAAACTGCGTGGCATTGCAGAAAGCACGCCAACAAAATTGGATATAGGTGCTTGCAAAGAACCGAGCATTTTTGCAATAAGTTCTTCTTTGCTGGGCATTGCTGCAAGGGCTTTAACACCATTTTCGTTAACCTTGCCACCCTCAACGTATGCACTCTTAACCGTGATTTTGTCTTGATATTTTTTTGCTGCTGCAACGATAACCTTTGCTGCGCCTGTTTCGTCTTCGCCAAATGCTACTGACGTTGGGCCATTAAGATCATCATCGAAATCCGTTATACCTAAATCGTGAAGCGCATATTTAATCAACGTGTTCTTATAAACTTTATATTCTACGTTGTTCTTTCTAAATTCACGACGGAGTTCGGTATCTTCTGCAACGGTAAGTCCGTTAAACTTTACGAATACAACCGATTTGGCATTTTGGATTTTCTCTTTAATAACTTTTGAAACCTCTAATCTTGCCTCTTTACCTGCTGACATCTGTCTTTACCTCCTTTTTTTAATGAAAACGCCCTCGTATCCAAGACAGAATACAAGGGCGCAATTAATGCGTTCTTTTTTATCTGCCTCGGTTGGTCTGTGCTTTACACAAGTTAATAACCTACTGTCTTGGGCTATTTAATTTACTTGTTGATTATAACACTTTTAATGTGCTTATGTCAACTAAATTTTAGCGTTAATTTTTACGCCAGGACCCATCGTGCTTGCAAGGGATACGCTCTTTACGTATTGACCTTTTGCTGCTGACGGTTTTGCTTTAATAATTGCTTCCATAAGAGCTTCATAGTTTTCTTTAATCTTCTCTACGCCGAAACTCTTTTTGCCGATTGCACAGTGAATGATTGCGTTTTTGTCAAGTCTGTATTCAACTTTACCTGCTTTGGTATCTTTGATTGCCTTTACAACGTCCATTGTAACAGTACCTGATTTCGGGTTAGGCATCAATCCTTTTGGTCCTAATACCTTACCAATACGTCCAACTAATCCCATCATATCGGGAGTTGTGATGATTACATCATAATCAAACCAGTTTTCAGTTTGAATTTTTTGAATCATTTCTTCTGCACCAACGAAATCTGCGCCTGCTTCTTTCGCTTGATCTGCTTTTTCGCCTTTAGCGAGAACCAAAACTTTAACTTCTTTACCTGTTCCGTTAGGAAGTACAAGCACGCCTCTTACCTGTTGGTCTGCTTGTTTGGGGTCAACACCCAAACGAACGTGAAGTTCAACCGTTTCGTCAAACTTTGCCTTTGCAGTATCGAGAACCAAGCCGATTGCTTCATCAACTTCGTAAAGTTTTGTTGATTCTATTGCTTTTGCGCTATCTGTATATTTTTTTCCGTGTTTCATTTAATTACCTCCTGTGGTACGTTCGGGTAAAATACCCTCCCACTTATCTCTATTCTTAATCTACGACTTCGACACCCATACTTCTAGCGGTGCCTGCGATCATGCTCATTGCACTTTCCAAAGTGTTTGCGTTAAGGTCGGGCATTTTGAGTTTAGCGATTTCCTCAACCTGTGCTTTGGTTATCTTTGCAACCTTGTTTTTATTGGGGGCTGCACTTGCGCTCTCGATTCCGCACGCCTTTTTAATAAGAACGGGTGCCGGGGGCGTTTTTAAGATAAACGTGAATGAACGGTCTTGATATATCGTCATTACGACGGGGATTATAAGACCTGCCTGATCCTGTGTCTTAGCATTGAATTCCTTGGTGAAACCGGGAATATTAATACCGTGTGGACCTAATGTTGAAC
Organism: Christensenellaceae bacterium; assembly: GCA_045656465.1. GTDB lineage: Bacteria > Bacillota > Clostridia > Christensenellales > Borkfalkiaceae > UBA1259. The sequence continues at coordinate 5,072 of JAZORG010000065.1, read as the reverse complement.
CTACGGGCGGACCGGGTGTTGCCTTGCCTGCGGGCAGTTGCAATTTAACGATTGCCGTAACTTTCTTTGCCATAATTGTTTCCTCCATTTAGTGGTAATATCGTTGCGCCAGTGCCTTAAATTTAACCGCAACTCCCACTCTCTATAAAACGACTACTGCCGATTTACGCTTATTTATATATAATGTTTAATATTTAACCTTGCTTATGCGTCTTGCTCTGACGTTTCAACCGCAACTTTCTTTACTTGAACAAAATCAAGTTCAACGTCTGTTTTTCTACCGAACATTTCAACGTTAACTTTAACTTTCTGCGTTGCTTCGTTAAGTTCAACTACAACACCGCTGAACGATTCTATTGGACCAGAAACCACAGTAACTGTATCTCCAACAGTAAAATCGATAGAAAGAGCAACTACTTCTAAGCCCATTCTTGCAACCTCTGCCTCTGTAAGAGGTAAAGGCCTACCTTGTGGGCCAACGAACCCTGTTACTCCACGAGTATTAGTTACTAAATACCAAATATCGTTAGAATAAATCATTTTAAGGAAAACGTAACAAGGAAATTTTTTCCTTTCAACGAGTTTTTTCTTACCATTTGCCTTTTCTTCAAGCGTTTCCTCGGTAGGAATTTTAATCTCAAAAATGTTTTCTTGTAAATTGTTATTCTCAATCAACTTTTCAAGGCTGTCCTTCACCATTGCTTCATAACCAGAGTAAGTGTGAATAACATACCATCTTGCTTGTTCTACTGCCATCATCTACTCCTAAAAAAGCGAGGGAAGATCAGGTTTAACTAATTTTAACAAACTGTATAAACCTGTATCAAAACCCGTGATAACGATAAGGAAAATAAGAACAACAACGACAACGACGCCCGTTTGTTTGAGCACCTTGCCGAATGTTGGCCAAGACACTTTTTTAAGTTCGGCAAAAGTTTCTTTAAACCATCTGCCGATTTTCTTAAAGAATCCAGGTTTTTTATTGTCCTTTTTCTTGGTTTTTTTAACGTCTTTTTGTTTTGAGGTGTTTTCGGTTGCTACGAAATCACCGGCAACGTTCTTTTTTTCTTTCATTTACGTTTGCCCCTTAATTTTTTAACTTGCCCTAATAGGCAAATAATTGGTAGCGAACTTATTTCGCTTCCTTATGCGTGGTATGCTTTTTGCAGAACTTGCAATATTTTTGCATTTCCAATCTTTCGGTATCGTTCTTTTTGTTCTTGAACGTATCGTAATTTCTCTGCTTGCATTCCGTACATGCTAAAGTAATCTTTGCTCTTGCGCCTTTTGCTGCCATAATGCACCTTCCGAACATCAAAAAATTACACCTCGGATTCCGAGATGCTTATTGATTTTACCAAATATAAACGTATATGTCAAGTTTTTTACCCCATTTTTTAAACTTTTTATAAATAAAAGCCATCTATTTTTGCCTTTTTCTACATCTAGAAATAAAATAAGAGTCCGAACACTACATATGGTTTTTCGGGCTCTTATTTTTCTTATTTTTTTGCCTAAATATGAATATATTTTTCTATTGGAGAGTATAAATCTCCTTTTTCTATTATTTTTTCTATCTTTTGCTGTGATAGAGTGGCTATTGGCATTTTATCGTCATAGACAACCATTTCGTTTAGGGAATTGTAGTCAAGTAGGCTTATTAGTTTTTTTACGCTTACCGATTTATGAATTGCTTGTTTTTTTATGTTTAACCCTCTTTTAAGGTTTTCTTTACTTACAGTTCTATATATTCTAACGTAAACGTTTTCTTTGTCATTGTTAAATGCTCCGAAAATTACAAACAGAGAAAAAAACAAGAGCGAAACGTTAGGTTGATAAAATAAAGTTAAAATAAATAACGCAAATAGTAAAACCGCAAAAACAACCCCTATAACACGGCAAGTTTTTTTTGCTTTTTTCTCGCCTATTGAAAGACTTAACCCCGCAAGCAACATTCTCCCTCCGTCAAGTGGAAATACGGGAATGAAATTTACGAGTGCCATTGCAAGACAAGCCTCAACCGCTATATCGGTGTATGCGTAACTTATAGGGTAAATCCACCAAAAAGCAATAAAAACTATTGCGATTAATAGATTTATCATAGGCCCTGCAAATGCAATTTTTAACTGGTCGGTAAACTTTAGCCCTTCGATATTGCCAGAAACGACAGCACCGAAAGGCATAAGTGTAATTTTATTTAATTTATACCCCAAAGAGTTAGCAACGAACGAATGCCCCATCTCGTGAACAACTGCGCAAAGGGTGTAAATTATAAAAATTAATATTTTACCTGTAAGGGCATAAAACAGCCCAAACAGAAAGAATAGAGGGTGAACGGAAAATTTTATACCGCCCATACCACAGCGCCGTTCTCTATCTGATAATCGGAAATAACTGTTCCATCAGTTCCTGTAAAGCACATTGTAGCGCCTGCTGTGATATACCCGACTGGAATATTACTGTAAACGGTATCGTCCAACCCTGCGTAAGCATAGTCTATCCCCGTTAACAAAGACTTGAAATTTTCGCTGTGAGCAATTTCAATAGTGAACTTTCCATCTTCACCTTGAGTAATTGCGCATACCGTTCCATTACAAGGCGCATAAACGCTACCTTCACCTGTAAAAGTCATTACACCATCAGCAACGGTTACTTGGTTATCCCCAACCGCAAGCACGGGCGCAAATTCGTTAAAGTTACGGTTATCAACCTCCACTTGCTGTTGCCCATTTCCGAACACGTTACGCAAAAACACGTTAATTCCGCTATCTGAATAAAAAGCGTTTGTCATAAAAATCGTAACAACTAACATAAATACAACGGCAACTTGAACACCCACAACAGATATTGCAAATTTGCGTTTTGGTTTTTGACTGTTTATAGGATGAACGTCTGCAGTAACCTCTGCGTTGTCTGTTTCATTTGGCGTTTGGGTATCTAGATATGGCATATCGAATTGTGGAGTTTGTTCAACTGCATAGTCTTGCTCGCTAACTACTGCGTTTTGCTCGTTATCTTCTGTTTGTGAATTGATTTTTGCAAGCAATTCTTCCTTGACCTTTTCAGGGTTTATCTTCTTGGATTTCCTTTTTACCCTACGCTTTTTTTGTTGTTTAAAAGTTACGCTACAAGTGTTGACGGGAATCTCTAACATTGTAGCATAAGTGAGTTTTTCGTTCATAAATTTTTCTCCTTGCTTTTTGCTTTTCTACAAAAATATATGAATAAAAAACCTTGCTTATGACATAAAACCCCCTCGAAAATTAAATTCCGAGGAGGTTTTTGTCGAAAGTATATATTTCTAGTTTTTCATAAGTCTTTTTATTAGGTTGTAACCATGTTCTTCAAAGATTTTCGTGCTTTCTGCACGTGCTTCGTCGTAACCGTTAACTTTGCTATCGACCTTTTTATTGCTTTTATATATAAGATAAGGAATAGGGTCGCTACAATGAGTCATAATGGATATAGGCGTTGGATGGTCTGGACAAATAAGAATTGCAAAATCTTCCCCCCTTTCTTCTAATCCTTCAACTATATATTTTACTACCTTTTGATCAATTTGTTCTATCGAATAAATCTTGTTTTTCACGTCGCCGTGATGCCCACACTCATCGGGCGCTTCCATATGTACGTAAACAAAATCTAATCCGTTATCGAGCGCATCGAGGCAGGCTTTTGCCTTACCGCTAAAATTGGTGTCGTAATTACCCGTTGCACCCTCAACCTCTATAACTTTCATACCTGTCAATTTGCCTATACCCTTAAGCAAATCCACAGCGGAAATTATACCACCTTTAAGTCCAAAACGATTTGAAAAACTCTCAAGAGCAGGCTTTGTTCCCTCTCCCCAAAACCAAAGTGAATTAGCAGGGCGTTTACCCTCTTTTATTCTCTTTAGGTTTATAGGATGAGATTTTAGAAGTTCATAAGATTTTTCCATAATTGCAAGAAGTTTTTTTCCCTCTTGACTTTTTGGCAAATAATCCTTAACAGGTCTGCCCGTTATATCGTGCGGAGGTGTTAAGTCCCCTGCAACCGTGCCGTTATCTATAACCAAACAATGTCTGTAACTTATACCAGCGTATAGTTTATAAACGTCGTTATTGATTGATTTTGCTAGAAAATTTATGAGTTCTTCCGCCTCTTTAGTGCTAATTTCCCCTGCGCTGTAATCGACCATTATCTTATCTTGATAATTTTCTTCATCAGTAACGGTTACAAGGTTTGCTCTTGCCGTTACGTCAGTATCTTTTAATTCAATTCCGATTGACGCTGCCTCTAGGGGCGAACGCCCAGTATAACACTCAAACGGATTATATCCTAAAACGGAAAGGTTAGCCACGTCGCTACCGGGTTTCATTCCACACGGAACAGTTTTTGCAAGTCCTACCTCACTACACAATGCAAGTTGGTCCGTAAAAGGTTTTTTTGCCACCTCAAGCGGAGTTTTCCCTCCTAGAATTTCTTGAGGATAATCTGCCATTCCATCGCCTAAAATTACTACGTATTTCATAATGCACTCCAGTCTATAGGCGTTTTGCCTACTTTAATTAGATAATCGTTAGTTTTCTTAAAATGCCCACATCCGAAAAATCCGTTATAAGCCGATAATGGACTTGGATGCGCACATTCTAATATGAGGTGTTTACTGCTGTCTATAAGCGGTTTTTTTGCCCGTGCGTTACCGCCCCAAAGCAAAAAAACAACCCCTGTTTTTTTATCTGAAATTTTTTTTATTATACTATCTGTAAAACTTTCCCATCCCTTATTTTTGTGAGAATTTGCTTGATGCGCACGGACGGTTAAAACTGTGTTTAAAAGTAACACGCCTTGCTTTGCCCACCCGATAAGATTACCGCTTTTGCTAATGGGAATTCCAAGTTCTTTGTTTAATTCTTTATACATATTCACAAGCGAGGGCGGTATCTCCTTTCCGTCAGGCACGGAAAAAGAAAGTCCCATCGCTTGCCCCTCGTTATGATAAGGGTCTTGCCCTAACAAAACTACCTTAACGTCTTCAAACGAAGTGTATTTCATACTGTTAAATATGTCGTACATAGACGGATAAACGG
>JAZORG010000064.1:0-12625 GCA_045656465.1 Christensenellaceae bacterium | reverse complement strand
ATGCAGAGCAGTTTAAGAATAGCGACGGAATAATAACGCTTGAAAGTATTTACGATAAGATAGACGTATTGTACAAAAACGGCAAAATAGATAAGGTTACACTCACAATTGTTGAGTATGTTATCATAAATATTGAATCTATAGTAGGTGATGCAATAAACGAGGCTGTTGAAGAGGCACTTAATGAGGTTAAGAACAAAATTGATGAGAAAAAAGTTAATATCCCAGGCGTGGATACAAGTGATGGAATGAGTGTATCGGAAGTTCGTGCAATAGCAGATTATTTCGACGGTATTGCTCAAATGTATCTTGTTAAAATTGAAAACGGTTTGTCCAAAGAAGATAAAGCCGATTTAGAGAACAAAAAGAATAATATCGAAAAAACGCTTAAAGATAAAAAGACGCAAATGGAAAATGCTATAGATAAAGCAAAAGGCGATGCTAAAGATAGACTTGAGGGATTAAAAAACAATCGTCGTGATAAAAAGTAAAATTTAAATGATTAACTATTTTTCGGGCAATCTTAACGGTTGTCCGAAATATTTTTAAATGGTATAAAAAAGAATTGCAAAAAATATATGATAAATGTATAATAAACATTAAGAATAAAAAGGTAAGAAATATGAATAAACTTAAATCAATGTTTCTTTTGTTCTGGGCTTTTTTCAAAATAGGTTTATTTACATTCGGTGGCGGTTATGCAATGATAGCCGTGATAGAACGAGAACTTGTAGAAAGAAGAAAGTGGATAGAACACGAAGAATTTTTAGATGTAATAGCAATAGCCGAATCAACACCCGGTCCTCTTGCAATAAACAGTGCAACGTATATAGGATACAAGATTTGTGGGGTTTTAGGCTCGTTTTTTGCAACTATTGGCGTTGTATTGCCGTCGTTTATAATCATATTTATAATATCAATATTCTTTGATAAATTTTTGCAAATAGAATGGGTACAATATGCTTTCCGTGGAATACAGGCTTGCGTTGCATATTTAATTTTGTCAGCAGGGCTTAAAATGTTTAAGAAACTGAAAAAAACGCCTGTGTCTATAATTTTGTTTATATTGACTTTATGTTGTTTAGTAAGTTTTTCGCTTTTTGCCATAAAATTCTCTTCAATTTTTTATATTTTGCTTGGCGGTACTGTTTGCGTTATTATTTACTTAATAGGTTATATAAAAAGTAAAAATAACAAACCTGTTAGCGATGATAAAACTTTCAAAGAAGAAAAAGAGGAGGATAAACTATGATTTATCTCAATCTCTTTTTAACTTTTTTTAAGATAGGAATTGTAACGTTTGGCGGTGGATACGCAATGATACCGTTGCTGACCGAGGAGGTTTTAACAAACGGTTGGCTTACGAGTGAAGAGGTATTAAACTTTATCGCCGTATCTGAATCCACGCCAGGTCCCGTCGCAATCAATATGGCAACGTTTATTGGAGCATCACAAGGCGGAGCAGTCGGTTCTTGGGGGGCGCTTTTTGGCGCATTCTGTGCAACGCTCGGTGTTGTAACCCCATCTTTTATAATTATACTTCTCATAGCATCCGTAATAAAAGGACTTATGAAATTCGGTGGGGTAAAAGCATTTATAAGCGGAGTTCGTCCTGTAGTTGTGGCGCTTATATTAGGAACAGCGCTTACGGTGTTTATTTCTGTGGTGTTCTCGCTTGAAACCGTTTATTCGGCTTTTAGTTTTGATTATAAAGCATTGATAATCTTTGTAATGGTTGCGGTTACGGCTATAATAGCAAAGAAATTTTTCAGAAAAAATCTATCGCCAATAATTCTCATTCTTGTTTCAGCAATTTTGGGAATAATAATGTATGGGTTGATATAAGGTATAACGTGGTGAAAAATGTATAATTATACGGTATCATTAATTGCTGGTTTTATAGCAATGGCATGCGCAATGTCAAGTTACATGTTCAGCAAAAAGACAACTTTTTTGATATACCAATTGCTGGCAATGGTGTTTTTATCCGTGTCGTATTTGTTTATAGAAGAATTCTTTGCAATGCTCGGAATGACCGTAAGCGTTATCAGAACGATAGTGTATTTTGTTATTGAAAGAAAAAACAAAGTTCCTAAATTTTGGTTAAAAACCTTGTTTGGTGGATTAACTTTGATAAGTTATATAATTGTAAACATAGTAATCTTAAAAACGGCGAAACCACTAGATTTGTTGTTTATGACTGGAAACATAATGTATTCATACTCGTTTGGATTTAAGAATCTAAAAGTTTTGCAAATGTTTATGTTATTACCAACAGGGGTAACGATAATATACAATCTGCTTGCGCCTGCAACTCTTTTTGTAATAATTTCTTATATTTTTGAATTTATAGCAAACATTGTGGGGATAATTAAGATAACGTTAAGAGAGAGAAAAGAAAAGATAATAGAGTTTAAGAAAAGTGAAGAAAAATAAAAACATCGGCAAGTTTGACTTGCCGATGTTTAGTTTATTGATTATTATTGCTTTGTACCACATTCAGGGCAAAATTTTGCGTATTCTGAAAGTTGAACTCCACAGTTAGTGCAAAATCTTTTTGTTGCAAATTTGTTTCCACATTCGGGGCAGAATTTAGCGTTTATACTGACGGCTTTTTGGCAGTTAGTGCAAACTTTAGTTCCTTTATCGGTCGAGGGTTGTTCTTTGTCGGCCTCTTTAGTTCCCGAACGGAAAGCATCAGCGAAAACAGCACCCATTCCTGCACCTGCGCCAATTCCAACGCCTGCGCCCATAAAAGCACCGCCCATTCCTTCGTTTTTAGCAGAATCTTTCATTGCTTCTGCAGCAGCGATTTTCATCATAACGTCTGTTTTGTCGCCAAGAATACCTAATTTACTGCGTTCGTCAATGGCTTTTTCAACTTCTTCGGGAACGGACATGTTCTCGATAAAAAGGTTGGTGAGCATGAGCCCTAATTCTTTGAATTTGTTTTGAATATTCGCTTTTACAATCTGGTTGAATTCCGTAGTGTTACCTGCAAGGTCAAGGGCGGAAATGCTACTTTCGCCCAAAGCGTCTGTAAGAGCGGATACTAGCATAGTTTTTAGCCAATCGGTAATATCTAGTGTAGAATAACTTGAGTTTGTTCCAAATAATTCTTTTAGGAATATTCCAGCATCGTCAATCTTAAAGGCATAAGAGCCGTAACCCTTAACTCTTATAGCGCCGAATTCAGGGTCACGCATCATAATAGGGTTAGAAGTTCCCCATTTGTAACCTGTAAACTGCTTTGTGTTTACAAAATAAACGTCAACCGAGATAGGTGTTTGAAAACCGTATTTCCAACCTGCAAGTTTTGATAAAATAGGGAATATATTGGTATTTAAGTCGTATGTGCCAGGAGTGAAAACATCACAAATTTGCCCCTTGTGAACAAAAATTGCCTGTTGAGATTCTTTAACGATAAGTTTACTTTTGTGGTTTATTTCACGCCCACCCTTGGGAAGAGGAAATTTATAAACTATAGTATCTTTGCTGTTGTCTGCCCATTCTAAAATTCTTAAAAATAAAGCCATAAAATTTAACTCCTAACTAGTTTTGATAAATTATAACATAAAAATTATTAATTATCAATATTTATTTAAAATTATGTTTGCAATTACAGTAATTTTATGATAGAATAATTTTACAAATAACCGAAAACTTGGTTTTAATTAAAGATTTTGCAGGTGTAGTTTAGTGGCAAAACAACAGCTTCCCAAGCTGTGGTTGTGAGTTCGATTCTCATCACCTGCTCCAAAATAACCGACAAAAAGAATTGTCGGTTTTATTATAACAAAAAGAGTAAATAGGTTGAGAATGAAAAAAATAATAAGAAGTTTGATTTTATTTATTTTAACTCTGACAATGTTAATTCCAACAGTTGGATGCGCCAACGGAAAATGAAAGTAACACTGTAGAATGTGCTCCTTGTACCTTGAACGAAATATGGCGATATAACGATTTGCTTTGTCAAAAGTTTTTCCCCATAAGATTGAGTGCGGAAAGAAATTCTTCCCCTCTTGTTATCGTTAATGGGGAAGAGTGGACACGAGTTCAGTTTATGTTAGACGAACTCGCAGAGGGGGATTATGCTATAAAGTTTTACACGAACGACAAATATGATTTCAAGTTATAAAGACGGACAAAGGGTAAATGAGCCTTTTATTCGTTTGCAAACTCTATATGTAAAAATATCAAATTCAGCGCCAGACATTTACGATTTTTAATATAGGCAAGCGAATGGATTGTGGATAGACATGACGACCCAAGATTGGTATCAAAAACTCTATAATGAATGGAAAAACTATTAAGGACAAATACGCTTTTATAATTTTATATTCTAATAAAATTTCATAAAGCGATTGACTTATAACTAAAATAATATTATAATTAAAACAGCAAGGCAAAAAAGTTTTGCTGTTTTGTTTTAAGTAAAAAAGATTTTGTTAATAAACAGTATAAAAGGAGAAAAATTATGGCAAACAAAATTACAGAAAACACAACTATATTTGAAGCAATTCAACTTAATCCCAAGGCAGGCGATATATTGATGTCGCACGGAATGCATTGTTTAGGATGCGCTCTTGCTCACGGTGAAACTGTTGGCGAAGCGGCAGACGTTCACGGCGCAGACCTTGAAAAAATGCTTGAAGAACTTAACGATTTTTAATAGTTAAAATGCAAGAAAAGGTTTTTGAGGAGGGGATTGAAGAACGGACTGCGCAAACGGATATGATAAAATGTTCGAGTTGTGGGTCTAATATGTTGTTTAATCCCGATAACCAAAAATTAGAATGCCCACATTGTGGTAACACGCAAACAATAGAAACGATTGAGACTGCTAAAGAACTCGATTTAAGCGCAGGACTGCCTAAATGGGAAAAAGAAGATACTGTTGTTTTTGAATGCGATAATTGTGGGGCAAAGGTAGTGCTAGAGAGTGGGCAGTCTTCAGCGGATTGTCCTTTCTGTGGAACTCCTCACGTAAGGAAAATAGAAGAACTTGCTGGGATTAAGCCAAACGCAGTTCTTCCCTTTTCGATAGGAAGAGATAAGGCTCTAGAATTAACTAAAGAATGGGCAAAACGCAAGTGGTTTGCGCCAAGAAAATTCAAGAAAAATATAAAAACGCAAAACATATCGGGCGTATATGCGCCATGTTTTACATTTGATAGTTCAACAACGTCAACTTACGTTGGTAGAGTAGGACAAACACGAACAAAGGTCGTTGGTTCGGGAAAGAATAGGCGTACGGTTACATATGTTGTTTGGCGCAATATCAGTGGAACGTTTAGGCATAAATTCGACGATATCTTGGTGACAGCAGGGTCAAAGTTTACGCAAAAAGAGTTGAACAGCGTATCTCCGTTTAACACCAATCAAAGTAAAGAATATGATAAAGATTATTTGATGGGGTTTATGGCTTACCACTATGATAAGGACGTTAAATCTTGTTGGTTGCAAGCAAAAACTTCGATAGACGTATCTTTAAGACGAATGATATTAAGCCAATATCCGCACGATAGGGTTGCCTTTTTAAACGTGAGTACAGCTCACTCTGACTTAACCTACAAATACGTAATGCTCCCTGTTTACGTAGGGAATTTTTCGTTCAAACAAAAACTATACAATTTTTTTGTTAATGGTAGCACGGGTAGAGTAAACGGAAAAACTCCAAAATCTCCGCTTAAAGTGGCGCTTGCCGTGCTTGGGGCGATAGCGTTAGTCGTCGGAATTGTATTGCTAGCAAGCAATTGTGTATAAAAAAATTCAAGGAGCAGACAATGTTCCTTGATTTTGATTTATGGTAAAAAACAATAAATTAGCCTTAAAGTGTGTGTAAAAGCAATAAAATCCCAAAAAAAACCAAAAAACAGAAACAAAATGTAAAAATAAAAGAAATTTTTATTGACCAAACTAGCAAAAATAGTGTATAATTTTTAGGATAGGCTTGTTATAAAAATACACGGATAATCCGTATGGAGGCAAAGATGGGTAAAGGTAAATCAATAACTTTATTGACCATAATAAGCGTGCTTATGGCGTTCGTTATAGTAATGACGTTCGCACGTTTTCCTATGGGTGAGGTAAAGCAGTATAATTCGCTTCTCGGTGCAATAGAGTTGGATTACGATTTGGAGGGTGGTAGCGCATATACGTTAACCCTTTCAAAAGATAATGAAGAAGAAGTTGAAGATATAAACGAGGTAATCAAGACTTTAGAATATAGACTTGATGCTCTCGGATATAGCACTTATTCTGTGAAAGCAGTAAAGAGTGTAGATGCGGAAGTAACCGACTACGATATAAGAATAGAGGCAAAGGCAACCGAGTCTCTCGCATCGGATATTGCAGTCGTTGCATCTTATGGTGAAGTTAAGTTTTTCGGTGGCACAAGCGCTAACCCAACAACGGAAATTTTAACCGAGGGTAAAGCAGTTGCTAGTGCAAGTTATGCTGGCTCATTTGATAATGCAGGGACAACGAGTTACGGCGTTATCATTAAGTTTACAGATTACGGTTACGACGAACTTATAAAACTTATTGATTCAGCAGAAGAAAGTTATTACTTAGAAGTAAAACTTGGGGATACCGTTTTGTTGTCAGGAAGTTCGGCAATTACGTCGGACATGTTCTACAACAAATCCTTATCGGTAACGAGTTCAAGTGAAACAGGCGCAAAACAAATGGCTCTTCAAATGTCTAACGGCGGGCTTGCTTATAAGTATGACGTTAGTGACGGCGCAAAGGTAACTTCACCTTACGGTGAGGGAGTAGCAGCAAAATGCGCTGTTGCAATAATAACCTTGTCAATTGTTATTATGATTCTTTTAATAATTCTTTATAAAGGTATGGGGCTTGTTTCTGCGCTTTCAACGTTGTTGTTTATTCTCATTGAAGGTTGGTTGCTTATCGGTGTTCCCGGAATCGTTCTTTCAATGGGCGGTGTAATAGGTATAATACTAGCAACTGTAATTTGTGCTGTTTCAATGGTAATCTTAAATAAGCGCATTAAAGAAGAATACGTAAACACACAAAAGACCTTTAAGGCTGCAGTTAAAAAAGGATTTAAGCAAGCGCTTGTTCCTACAATCGGAGTTAACGTTGTTGCTTTAATATTCGCTCTATTACTTTTGGCATTTACTAGTGGAACGGTATATTGTTTTGCAATAACCTTGGGTATCGGAGTGGCAGTTTCGTTAATTTGTTCGTTAGTGTTTACTAGAATGTTTAACGTGTTAATCACTCCTTTAGTAAAGGATAAAGAAAAATTCTTCGGGTTTAAAAGAAACTCCGTTGATGACGAAATCGTAACGGAGGCGTAAAAATGAAACTCAAGAATAAATTATTTGTAATAATAACTCTCGTTCTTTTAGTAGTTGGTATGACTTTGTTCGGGGTGTTAGGTTTTAATCAAACGGTTGATAATAAAAAGAGTTATGAAGTAAGGGTAAGCGTAACGCTAAATATTCAAGAGAGTAAGGAAACGCTTTTAACCGAAACTAATGCATTTTTTAATGAAAAAGGAATTAAACCTCAAAACTACGCTTTTCAAACGATAGGTGAGGGTAAAACCTTAATCTACAAATTCAATAAGCAAGTTGACGTAAGTGGGTTGCAAGAACACCTTAAATCAAAGATAGAAAATAACGACGTAGTTGTAGAGAATAACGAAGTTATTGGCAATTCAAAATTTGATATAGGCTGGTTGTTATTGGCATTAGGTTTATCTGCGCTTGCAATATTCGTTTACGCAATCATAATGGAAAAACTTGCAGCGTCAGTAGCAGTTATCAGTTCGTCTGTCGCATCGTTTGTAATGTTTGTAGCGTTAATGGGAATATTGAGAATTCCTGCATATCCTTTTGTAGGTGTTTCAATGGCGGTATCAATGATACTTGGCGCAGCGCTTTCTCTTGCGACTTCAACAAGACTTCGTGAAGAGTATAAGAATGTAGAAAGACCAGACGTGAAAGAGATATCTGAAAAAGTTATGAAAGAAGAGGGTAAAAAGTATTTATCAGCATTAGTTGCAGTTGCAATCGGTGCGATAGCCCTTTCAGTATTTCTTTCAGCATATATGGTAGTTGTTGCAGGGCAATTGGTAGTTGCAGGACTTGTGGGATGTGCTATGTCGTACTTCTTAACCCCGATAATCTGGTCAGCAATTAAAGGTAGAAAAAAATAGAACTTGCAAGGCTAAAACCTGCTATATTGTAAGGCGGAAATATATTCCGCCTTATTCGATTTAAATGGGAAAGTTATAAATATGAAAATTATTTACGGAAAAACACTCACGGATGAACAATTTAATATTGTTGTTAAAATATCCGAAGAATGCGGTATTATGTTTGATACCGCAAGGCTTTTGTTTAACCGTAATATCGATTCTGTAAAAAAGGCTAAAGAGTTTTTATCGCCCGGTAAACATAGATTTTTAAATCCGTTCAACCTTTTGGGAATGAAAGAGGCGGTTGAAAGGATAAGTAGGGCAAAAGAAAACGGAGAAAACGTGCTTGTGTTCGGAGACTATGATGCGGACGGAATATGCGCTACATCGGTTTTATATTGTTGCTTAAAAGACTTTGGTATAGATGCTCGTATGTGTGTTCCCGAGCGTGAAGAGGGATACGGGTTAAACGTAGAAAAGATATTAACGCTAAATAATGAACAAAAAATAGATCTTTTGATTACCGTTGACTGTGGGATAAGCGACTTTGAAAAAATAGAACAACTAAAAGGTTATAATATAGACGTGATAGTAACAGACCATCACGAACCACCCGAAAATTTACCACGCTCAATATGTATTAACCCTAAAATAAGCGGTCAGAAATATGGTTTTAGCGAATTATGTGGCGCAGGCGTTGCATATAAAGTTGGGTATGCATTGATAGGAGAAGAGGCTGATAAATACCTTGATTTTGTAAGTATCGCAACTGTTGCAGACAGTATGGAATTAATAGGCGAAAACAGGGATATCACTTTTTGTGGACTTAAACTTTTTAATAACGAGAAAACTTTGCGAACGGCATTTAAGTATTTGCTTGGGGATAATCATAAGCAGGTAAATGCGCAAACTATCGCATACACAATTGCACCTAGAATTAATGCTGGTGGAAGAATGGGCGACGCAAATACGGCATTGAAACTTTTTACCGAAAAAGACGAAGCACTTTTGTTTGATTACGCAACAAAATTATGTGAATACAATATTGCAAGGCAAGCCGAATGCGATAGAATATATAAAGAAGCAAAGACAAAAATAACCTTAAACAATCTTGACGATAATTCAGTTATTTTAGTAGCAGATGATGGGTGGAAAACAGGCTTTGTGGGCATAGTTGCAGCAAGGCTTGTGGAAGATTATTGCCGTCCCGTAATAGTTTTTGCAGGATATGACGGATATTATAAGGGTTCTGCAAGAAGTGTTGAGGGTGTAAATATTTACGAGGCAATAAACAATTCAAAGGATCTTTTGATTGCGTACGGAGGACATAGTCAAGCATCTGGTGTGTCTGTAGAAAAAGAAAAATTTAATGAGTTTTCTAAAGCAGTCAATATTTTCGTTGAGCAAAATAGAGTTGATAGTGATACGACACAAAAGGTTTTTGCAGAGTGGAATATCGAAAGACCAGTAAATATTAGGTTCGCAAAAGAAATAGAAATGTTAGAGCCGTTTGGGGTGGGAAACAAAAGACCCTTGTTCACAACTGATGTAAACCAAGTGGATTCTATTCCCTTAAAGCCAGGCTCGTTACATTATTCATATAAAACACCCGTCCTAGAGATGTTGGATTTTTGCGGTGAAAAAAACGTTATGCCCTTATCTTTACCCGTAAAAAAGAAAATCGTGTTTGAACTAAACTATTCTGTCTTTAAGAGTAGAGAAAGCGTGAAAGGATATGTTCGTTCGGTAAATATATGTTCAGAAAATTTTGAAAGTATCAAATACAATATTTTTAGCGAACAATTAAAATGTTTGCTCTGCGATGAAAAAGAGGGTGTAAAAGAGGCAACGGAAGAGGATTTTATATTAAATTCTAAAACAGTATATGTAATAAATGACCCACAAAATTTAACTAATTATCCAAATCTTAAAAATCTTCCCGTGAGTATATTTACAAGAACGGGAAAAGGTCAAGAAATAATAATATCTCCAAACTGTAGTTTTGAGTGTGAAAAGATAATATATTTGGATATTCCGATGCAATACATAAACCATCAAGGCGAAGTTAAACGCTACGGAAATTTAATAGGCTACAAAGCAATAGATAACGTCAGTACGGACAGGGGAGAATTTGCTCGTGTTTTTTCAAAATTAGTTGCGCTTTCGGGAAAAATATTTAAAGATAGCGCAAATTTTGCAAAGAAATATTTTGACGGAGAAAATTTGTATCAAATTATATTTGTAATAGAAGTTTTCTGTGAACTTAAAATATTTAAAATAACGAACGGAAAATTTGTTTATGATCAAAAAGTGAAAAACGCATTGACAAATTCAAAAGTATATAGTAAAATTTATAAAATAAAGGCTTAATATGTTAGAAATTTTACAACAAATGGAAAAAAACTATAACGGAAAAGATTATGCGCTCTTAAAGAATGCGTATGATTTTTCTAGGAAAGCCCACGTCAATCAAAAACGGGCATCGGGGGAGGAATATTTTGTTCATCCCTGTACTGTTGCGGGAATATTGATTGATTTGGGGCTTGATGCCGCAACGGTTGCTGCGGCTTTTTTGCACGACGTTATAGAAGATACTCCTGTTTCCGAGGGCGATATAAGAAAGGAATTTGGAGACGAGGTATTAGAACTTGTCGTAGGTGTAACCAAACTCGAAAAAATAGCCTTTCACTCAAAGGAAGAAGAGCAAGCAGAAAATTTTAGAAAGATTTTCGTTGCTATGGCAAAGGATATAAGGGTAATAATTATCAAACTTGCGGACAGATTGCACAATATGCGTTCGCTCAACTTTTTATCTAAAGAACGCCAACAAAGAATGGCGAGAGAAACACTCGAGATTTTTGCTCCGCTTGCAGATAGATTAGGTATATCGCAAATCAAGTGCGAATTAGAGGATTTATGCTTAAAATATCTCGAGCCAGATTTTTACGAATACCTCTCTATAAACATAGAAGAACGCTTAAAAGCAAACGTTGAATTAGTTGACCACGTTGTAGAAGAAGTTAAAACAATTCTTGGAGAATCGCACGTTTCGGGCGATGTTTTCGGTAGAAAAAAACACCTATACAGTATATACCGAAAAATGAAGGAGCGTGGCAAAACACTAGACCAAATATACGATTTAGTTGCCATTAGAATAATGGTAAATACCGTTGACGAGTGTTATGAAGTTTTCGGTAAAATTCATAACAAATGGAAGCCTGTTCCAGGCCGAATTAAGGATTATATTGCAACGCCAAAGCCAAATATGTATAGATCACTTCATACTACGGTTGTAACAAACTACGGCAAGGTGTTTGAAATTCAAATAAGAACTTACGAGATGAATCACGCTGCCGAATACGGTATCGCAGCGCATTGGAAATATAAAGAAAATAAAAAGGTTGCAGATGACCTCGATACCAGACTTTCTTGGATAAGAGAAGTTATGGAATGGCAGGGAGGACTTAAGGATAGCAAGGAATTTATAAACTCTCTAAAGGGCGATATATACAGTTCAGAAGTTCTTGTTTTTACTCCAAAAGGGGACGTAATAAGCCTGCCAAAAGATGCAACGCCTTTAGATTTTGCTTACAATATTCACTCAGCAGTCGGAAATAAGTGCGTAGGCGCAAAAGTTAACTCAAAAATGGTTCCGTTAAACACGGTGTTAAACGTAGGAGACGTTGTAGAAATAATTACTTCACAAACCTCTAAAGGGCCGTCTTGGGACTGGCTTAAAATTGTCAAAAGTTCTAGCGCACGTGTAAAAATAAAACAATTCTTTAGACGTGAGATGAAAGAGGAAAACGTCCGCACGGGTAAAGTAATGTTGGAGGCAGAGGCAAAACGCAGAGGTTATTCGCTTTCCGAACTTCTCACCGAAGATGCGTTTATTCAGTTGGCTGCAAAACTTTCTTTTAATGGACAAGATGAAATGTACGCATCTATTGGATATGGAGCCGTATCTGTTAACCAAGTTATAGTTAAACTTATAGATTATCAACGAAAGAGCCAACCCGAACAAGAAATACCAAAATTCTATAAATCGGGCAAGAAAAACGACAGTAGCGTAAAAGTTAAGGGAATGGCTGGCTTACTCGTAAGGTTTGCAGGATGCTGTAACCCAGTTCCAGGCGACGACATAGTAGGATTTATATCACGAGGGCATGGAGTTACCGTTCATAGAAAAGATTGCCCTAATCTAGGTAATTTTGACGAAGAAAGGCTCATTGAGGTCGAATGGACGGGCGTTGCTGACGACGGAGCATATAATGCAGGTATTAAAGTTGTTGGTGAAACGCAAGCGGATATTTTAACAATAGTTGCAGGCGTATGTTCGCAGTATAAACTCGATATTATATCCACAAACGGAAGAACGGATTCTAAAACTAATCACGCCGTTATCGATTTCCATATAAGACTTACAAACTCTGACGAATTAAATAATCTAAT
>JAZORG010000063.1:0-2008 GCA_045656465.1 Christensenellaceae bacterium | reverse complement strand
GTCCTTTAATTTTTTAAAGGTGATATTAATAAAATTAAAATAAAATTAACTATTGACTTTAACATTATTAAATGTTATACTTAACAATGTTAAAGAAAGGAGAGCAAATATGTCAATAGAAATGATTCCTGAATGGATGACAAATTTAGATGATGAAGATATTGCTTTTATTAAAAGGTTTTTATTGGCATCGGGTTCATTAAAGGAAATAGCTAAACAATATGACGTAACATATCCTACGGTCAGGTTAAGGCTTGATAAACTGATACAAAAAATAAAAATCAGTGAAGATGCTGAAAAGGATAGTTACATTTCGCTTGTAAAAAAACTGGCGATAAATGAAAAAATTAACTTTGACACCGCAAAAATTTTAATTAATGAATATAAAAAACAACAAAGGTAGGTAATTTAAAATGGCAGGTATGATTATAGTACCAATTTTTCTCTTTTTGATTATAGGTATTCCGTTATTTATAGTAGCACCAATAATTTTACAAGTTATTCTTTCTAAGCGAGAAAATAAATTTGTAGGGCTAATAATTCCTATAATTCAATTTGCTTTTTCAATAGTTATTGTATTAAGCTTTTTGTTTAGTTCAGCTATGTTTGTAAGTTATGATAACGATGTGGACACCACTGTAAGTTATTCTGAAGTTTATGATGATGCTACTATAAGTGAATACTTAGATGATGAGTATGATGAGTATGATGATGCCGATGTTGATGAAACTTTAGATTATGGCGATGCCCAAACAGGTTCTTCTACTGGGATTTCGGTTTTACCGTCGGTAATTATATTATTCCTTTTAACAAATATACCCACTACAATTTCTTTGATTATTTACTTTGTAAATCGTAAAGGCAAACCAAAGAAAAAACAACTCGACAAACTTAACATTCAAGACCTTGGCTAAACATAAAAAAGGACTTAAGGAATTACCTTAAGTCCTTTAATCTTTAATACAGTTTTACATCGCACCAAAGCATTTCGTAATGCATTCTGATTTCGTCTGCTATATCATGGTAATACTGTACCTTAGGTGTGTCTTTTTCATTGGGGTAGAGTATTTCGTTTTGATAATAGTAATAATCAGGGTTATTTACAACCGCCATATTGGGCGAAGCATAGCCGATATATTCGGCATTGGCGGTGGCAATTTGCGGCTCTAAAAGGAAGTTGATATACATAAGCGCCGCTTCATAATTTTTAGAAGATTTAGGAATACAAATAGAATCTATAAAAATATTTGTGCCTTCTTGTGGGTAGAAAAATGCTAAATCTTCGTTCACTTCATACATTGTAAGGTAGTCGCCTGCGTAATAGGGGGCAATAGCGGCTTCGCCTGTTTCCATCTTGCCGTAAACTTCGTCCATTACATAGGACTGAAGATTGTCCTTACCTTTTTTAAGCAGGTCTGCCGCGGCTTCCCAGTCGGCTTTGTTGGTAGAGTTAAGGTCTTGCCCTAAAAGCATTTGGGCAGACATAAAGGCATCACGTGGGTTGTTGAAGTTGAGTGCCTTATCCTTATACTTTTTATCCCACAAAACATTCCACGAATGTTCAATATCGGTACCAACTTGGGCTGTGTTGTAAATAATACCAACCATACCAACGCTATAGGGAATACTGTATTTATTTTCGGGGTCGAAAAATACGTTTTTATACTTTTCATCAATGTGATGATAGTTCGAAAGCTTGGATGTATCAATTTCTAAAAGCTCATCTTCTTTTATAAGACGCTCTATCATATAATCCGATGGGATTATAATATCGTAGGTGATAGCACCGCTTTTAATTTGGGAATACATTGTTTCGTTGCTTTCAAACATAAGGTAATTAACCTTAATACCTGTAAGTCGTTCAAATTCGGCGTTAACGTCAAGCATATCGTAACTACCGTCCGAAATATATTCACCCCAGTTGTAAACTGTAAGGGAAGTACCCTCTAAATCACGGGTGTATTCGCCTTCTAATTCAAGGTCAAAATACTGGTAAGAATATTCGCAA
>JAZORG010000062.1:0-16715 GCA_045656465.1 Christensenellaceae bacterium | reverse complement strand
CATTAGATAGTATTCTTCTTGGTTTTTAACATAATAAATTGCTCTACGTTCTTTTATCTTCACGTTAACAACGTTCGGAAACTGTTTGTCCACAGAAACAACTTCTAAATAGTTTTCTTCTTTGAGTTTTTCAAAAACTCTGTCTGTATCAAAAAACAAAAGATTTACACCAACAAAACTGTTTAGAGATTCTTTAACATCCGAAACATCCCTTTCTGCGGATACTTCAAAATCGACGTGAACTTTCTTAACCGAGAAAAGACCCACAGTTGAAAGTATCACGACCATCATAAATGCAACCGCTATTAAGATTATTGCCGTTCTTTTTGTTTTCATTAGTTTACCGTTTTTATTCTTCTATTATAATATCCGCACCAAGGGACAAGAGTTTATTCTGCATATCGACGTAACCACGCTTAATATGGTTTAGACCGTTAATAACCGTTTGACCATGCGCATTAAGACCTGCAACAACCAAAGCCGCCCCACCACGCAAATCCTTTGCCGTTACTTCTTCTCCCCTTAAAAAGTCAATGCCCTTTACTATAGCCGTCTTTCCTTTTACGGTTATATCAGCGCCCATTTTTCTCAATTCTTCAACGTGCAAAAAACGTGATTCAAATATATTTTCAGTTATAACAGAAACGCCTTTAGACACGGTTGCAAGTGCCATCATAGGTGCTTGCATATCGGTAGGAAAATGTGGGTATGGACCAGTAGAAAATGAGAAGCCTCTTCTATCGCCTGTATTTTTCAAATGTATTATATCATTTTTTATATTAATTTTACAAGTATTATCACAAAATTTATGAATTAATGAGCAAATATTTTTTATTCTACAATTTAATATCTCTATTTCCCCACCAGTTATTGCTGCACACGCTAGATAAGTGCCTGCCTCAATCCTATCCGAAATGGGATAATAATCCGTGCCGTGAAGCTTTTTTACACCCTCGATAAGAATTGTTGAAGTTCCTGCACCATAAATCTTTGCACCCATTGAATTTAAAAAACACATTAAATCAACAACTTCAGGTTCTTTTGCTGCGTTATGTATCTCAGTTTTACCATCTGCAAATACAGATGCCATCATTATATTTTCGGTTGCACCAACAGACGGAAAATCCAGCCATATAGAATTTCCTATTATTTTATCAGTCTCGCATTCTATTAGTCCTTTCTCTCTTTTGATTTTTACACCTAGTTTTTTTAAACCTCTTAGGTGAAGTTCTATTGGCCTTGCACCAATACTGCACCCACCAGGAAAACATATTTCTGCTTTATTAAATCGCCCAGTCAATGCACCCATCAAAAAAACAGATGAACGTAATTTTTGCGCAAGCTCTTTTTCAACTTGAAAAGAATTAATATTTTTTGAATTAATTATAACGTCTTTTTTCTCCCGTTTAACATCAACACCTAAATCAATTAAAATTTTAAGCATATTGTCCACGTCTGCAATTTGTGGGCAATTTCTTATAACTACGTCCTCATTTGTCATAACAGCCCCTGCAAGCATTGGGAGAACAGCGTTTTTTGCAGTTTCTAAACATATTTGCCCTGATAACCTTTTTCCACCGTTAATAACGTATTTTCCCATAAATCATCTCCGTATGCTTTGGATAATTCATTTTATGGAAAATCCGCTTAAAAAGTTAACGAATTATTTTTTGATATATTAAACAACACCCCCATTTCAGCCATAAAAATTATTATAGAAGTATTTCCACTTGAGACTAGCGGTAAAGGCAAGCCTGTCGGAGGAATACTCCCTGTTACCACAAGTGCATTTACCACCGTTTGAATACCAAAAATCATAGTAATTCCAACAGCAAGCATAAAGCCAAAAACATTTTTTGCTTTTGCCGCTATTCTAAGTCCTCTAAAAATGATAAACCCTAAAAGACTAAAAAACAAAATTAAACCTATATATCCGACCTCTTCGCCTATTACTGACAAGATAAAATCTGATTCAGCAAAGGGTAAAAAGGAATATTTTTGACGAGAATTAAATAGCCCTACTCCAAACCACCCTCCAGAACCTAGAGCATAAAGTGATTGTAAAAGTTGATACCCTTCTCCCTTTGGACTAGACCACGGATTTAAGAAAGCTAGCAGCCTACTTAACCTATATGGCTCGCTAAAAATAAGTACAACTGCTCCACATAATGCAGGAACTATCAAAAAAGCAAAATGTTTAATTTTCATTCCCCCTGCAAATAACAGAGTAAGCATAAGGGTTGCAACGCATACTGTTATGGACATATTTGGTTCTGTGATTATAAGCGCACATGTTGCTCCACCATATAACAAAACAGGAATAATACCCTTAAACGTCTTTACTCTTTGTGGATTTTTAGATATGTAGGCTGAACAAAATAAAATTAAAGAAAATTTTGCTATCTCAGAGGGTTGAAGAGTTAATCCCCCAATACCAATCCACCTTTTTGCACCGTAGTTTTCCACTCCTATTCCCGGAACAAACACAAGAAATAACGTTACAAACGAAACAATTGAAAGAGGGATTTTTAGTTTTTTTAGTTTCTCATAGTCTATAGCGCTAGTAAAAATCATAGCAATTATCCCTAACGCTATACCTATTGTTTGTTTGCGGACAAAATAATATTTGTCCCCATAAGTTTTCTGCGCTGAATAATTGCTTGCAGAATATATAAAAACAGTTCCTATTACAGCTAGAGCAACAATGGCGACGAGTAAAAAATAATCGCCGCCATCTCCCCCTTTTAATATTTTGCCATTAAAAGTTTTCTTTTTCAAATCAAAGCTCCTCCACCGTTTTAACAAACGCATCTCCTCGTTCTTCAAATCCGCCGAATTTATCAAAGCTGGCACAAGAAGGACTTAACAATACTGCATCACCTTCAGTTGCAAGAAGATATGCTATTTTTATCGCACAATAAAAATCCTCTGTAACCGTTATATCGGTTACCCCCATTCGCCCTGCTGTATCAAACATATTAAATCTAGATGCACCGGTTATAACAACATGCCTTATATTTGAAACCTTTATCTTCTCAAATAGCTCCTCATAGTTTTCCCCCTTTTCACTTCCACCTAAAATTAGAACAACAGGTTTATTCATGGTTTCTAAAGCACTCATTGTGGAAGCAGTATTCGTTGCTTTAGAATCATTATAAAATTCTATACCATTCTTTTCTTTAACAAACTCAACCCTATGCCTTACTCCCTTAAATTCTGCAAGTGCGCACTTTATATCCTCATTACTTACCCCCATAAGTTTAGAAACCGCTATTGCAAATAATACGTTAGAAATATTATGGTCTCCTTTAAGATTGATATCCTCTTCATCCATTATGTACTGATCAAAATAATAAAGTTTACTATCTTTTCTATATGCCCCACGTACTCTTTCTTTTAAGGATATCCAAACAACTTTAGACTTAATTTCAGGAAAAAATCCTTTAACTATTTCATCATCGAAATTTAATAAACAATACTCACTCTCTCTTCCATTCTTAAAAAGCCTCTTTTTCAAAAAAATATAGTTATCCATTGTATAATGGCGTTCTAAATGGTCGGGTGCAATGTTTAATATACAGGTTATGTGTGGCATAAACGAGTATATACTTTCAAGTTGATAACTAGATATTTCACTTACACATATAGTATTTGCATCTATCTCGTCCAACTTTGCCGTCATTGGTATTCCGACGTTTCCTACAAGTTTACTATTTAGCCCTGCGCTACTTAAAATCTTATCGATTAGCGTAACCGTAGTAGTTTTTCCATTAGTTCCAGTAACGGCAATTATCGGTGGAATAAACTGTGTATAAGCAAATTCTGTTTCCCCCATTATTCTTATACCAAGATGCTTTGCCTTTACGCATATTTCGTGATTAATAGGAACTCCGGGGCTTAATACAAGCACGTCAGTATTCGGCAAAATTTCCTCTACTTGTTCCTTTGTTAATATTTTCACGTTAAGTTCTTTTAACTTCTCTATTGCATCGTTTGCCTTAGGATTGACAAACTCTTCAAATACGAAACATTCTGCGCCCTTTTCAACTAAATATTTGGCAACTGAAAAACCACTTTTAGAAGCACCTAATACTAGAAATTTTTGATTTTTTACGTACACTTTTTACCTCATAAATAGGATATAACCGAAACAATACCTGCACAACAAGTAATTAAAGAATAACAGAAAGAAATCTTGCTCTCGGAATACCCCTTAATTTGAAAATGATGATGAAGTGGTGACATAAGAAATATTCTTTTTTTAGTTTTCTTAAAATACAACACTTGCATTATTACCGATATGCCGGATACAACAAACATTATTCCTATTATTGGAATAAAAAAACTGTTAGATGAAAAAACACTTATCGCACCTATAAATCCACCTAATGAGAGTGAGCCCGTATCTCCCATAAAAACTGATGCTTTATTTGTGTTAAACAACAAAAATCCACATAAACCTCCAATCAATGATACCGAAAGAATACATAGCCTTAAACACTCTTCAGATTTGGCGTAAAGATAATTATTAAACGTGATCTGAAGCATGATAATTATAGAAATGAACAAAAAATACACGGCGCTAACACTTCCTGCAAGTCCGTCAAGACCGTCCGTTAAATTTACACAATTCGTAGTAGCAACAAAGATAATTGTAACGAGCGGTATTGTTATCCATCCAAGATTTACGCTTGAATTTACAAAAGGTAAATAAAACGTCGTAATCCCATTGTAAAAACAGTAAAAACCCGAAAGCAATGCGATTGACAATTGAAACAATATCTTTTGATATGCTTTAAGCCCCTCGTTCTTTTTGAATCGAATTTTTATATAATCATCAATAAATCCAACAATCATAAAGGCTAGTCCTATAGCGATTGCAACAGAACTTAACCGTCCAAAACCGCAAAAAAATATCGCCATTATTGCTGACGGAACTATAAAGAATAGTCCACCCATGGTCGGAGTTCCATTTTTATTTTTATGTTCTTTAACATATTTTAAAACTGTTTGTCCCGCTTTAAGCCGCCTTAAAAAAGGTATTGTAACAAATCCACAAATAATTGTTACAACTAAAGACAAAAGACACGATAAAATAATATTTTTCACTTATTTACCTCTCGTCCACTCTTTTACCATATCTTTATCATTAAATGGCCGTTTTATACCGAGAATTTCCTGATATTTTTCTCCTCCTTTTCCTGCAATTAGAATGGTATCACCCTCTCCTGCTAGATTTAACGCATAGCCTATAGCCTCTTGTCTTTCTTGAATAATCACGTAATTTTTGCTCTTTTTTAACACACCTTTTTCAATTTGAAAGATTATTTCCATTGGTTCTTCATATCTCGGATTATCGGTTGTTATGACTGTAAAGTCAGATAGCGTTGCGCTTAGTTCGCCCATTTGTTCTCTTTTTCCTTGATCACGATTTCCTCCGCACCCGAAAACACATATCAATTTTTTATCCTCATTCATTTGCTCTCTTAAACTTTTAAGTGAATTTTCAAGCCCGTCAGGAGTATGCGCATAGTCTATATACACATCAAATTTTTCGTTATACACCTTTTCCAACCTACCCGAAACGCTTTTCAAATTACTTAATTTTTTCATAATTTTTTGAGGATTAATACCATAAAGAGCGCAAACAGTTGCTGCACCAAGTGAATTATAAACGTTAAATTTTCCTACAATGTTTAGTTGAATTTCGTTTATGCAATCAAAAAGATTTATAACGTATTCCGTTCTGCCGTTTGAGTTTTTTAAGTCAATTGCAAATACGTCGGCAGGGTTATCAATAGCATAAGTTACAACGCCGTTATAATTTTTTGCTATAAATCTGCCAAGTTCATCATCAGTATTTGCTACAATATACTTAATCTTATTATTTTCAAACAATTTAAGTTTTGCCTTTTTATAAGTTTCCATATCCCTAAAAAAATCAAGGTGATCTCTTGTAAAATTCGTAAACACAACGGCAAAAAAATCTATATTATATAATTTATCGTAGTAATTTGCGTGAGCGGATATCTCCATAACAACAGTATCATAACCATAAGAATACATATCCGCCAAAGTTTTATGCAACACTATCGGGTCTGGAGTAGTAAGTGTCGGTTCAAGAAAGTTTTCCCCGTAATGAGTGCCAAGCGTACCAATAACCCCACACTTAACTCCTAAACTGTTTAAAATATCTGCTATAAAATGAGTTGTAGTTGTTTTGCCATTAGTTCCAGTTGCTCCAATAATTTTCATTTTTTTACTTATTCCTCCGTAAAAATTATCTGCAATTACACTCATTGCTTTTCTACAATCTTTAACAATTATTTGTGTTAATGATGTTTGGAGTTTTCTTTCTGCTAATATTGCTACTGCCCCATATTTTTCTGCCTGCCTAAAAAAATCGTGTCCGTCGTAATCGTTACCACTTATGCAGATAAACATACTTCCTGTAGTTACACACCTGCTATCTGTTGTAAGATTTTCTATTTCTACTTTTGCATTACCATAAATTTTTACATCATCAATGTTTTTCACCAACTGACTTAAAATCATAGTTCACTTCCCACCTGCTTTTCTACAAATATTATATGCTCAATAATATTATATAGAATTATCTAAAAAACATAACTTTATGTCGCTAATTGATATATCGTGTCAAAGAGCCCATCCGCAAAAGCAAACAACTCAACTTTTTTGCATAAAAAAATCGTCCCACTAAACTCTAAAGTTTAGAAGGACGATAAAAACCTAAATATTATTTTACTAATCTTATAACAGCACTCTCATTTGCGCCTATCTCAAATAATAATTTATCTTTATTAATCTTAAATTGTCCATTAAGGAAAGATTTAACTTCTGCATAGGTGTTGCCAAGTGAAATTTTACCTTTTTTCCTTTTTTCTGTGGAATTAATAAGTATTAAAATCGCATCACTTTCGTTATTTGCAGATAGAATACTGAATTTTATACCATCTATTGAACAAGCATTTGAAGTAATATTTCTATCCTTAATAAGATCTAAAAGGATCTTTTTGGCATCTGGACTAATATTAGCAGCATCTTTATTGTGAACGTCATCAGACACTAAAACTTTAGGAGAATAAGCAAATCCTAAATTAACGCCCGATAAAATCCCCTCTCCCTTGCCATACTTGTTTTTTACAATTGCAGGCGAACCATCCATATAGGTATAGAGCGTTTCTGCTGTAACGTTTTTATATGTTTGCAAAAGTTTATTTTCTCTTAACAAAAATTTACCTTTTTTCCCTTTCAAAACAACGTTTTTACTGTTTTTGAAGTCGTCTTCTTCCACTCCAAAAACTTTATCAAAACCAAAGGCTGGCACACGGTAAGGAAGATTAAAATTCTCATCAAACCCACCAAAGCATGCATCGGATACAAACATACCGCCATTCTCAATATATTTTTTGATTTTTTCAGCAATTTTATTAGAAATTGCATACGCTGTAGGCGCGATAACTACTTTATATTTATTAAGATCTCCATCAAACTCTTCTTCGTGAATAATATCAACGGGAATATTTTCTTCCCAGAACATTTTATAGTAGCCAGACAAAGAGTCAACAGAGAATTTATTATGTAATTTCCAATTTGAACACCAATCTGCTAAAAATGATCGTGGACTAAAAATTAGCGCAACTTCAGAATCTTTAACGACATTATTTTCAAAAATATCTGTATTTTCTTTTAAGATTTTACCTAATTTATCTACACAATCGGTTAGATTTGTATTTTCCCCGTTATTTCCTGTCAATGCAAATCCACCGTATTCTTGACCATAGCGTTCTTTTCTATACGCCCAATACAAAAGCCCTTTCGCTCCGTGTCGAATAGATTCTAAAGAAAAATTATAGAATGTGTTATCATCAACTCTACCTTTTCTATCAAGTCCCGTTCCGTTAAGTCCTGCAGTAAGTTCCGATTGCCAAAACTCCTTTCCGTTAGCGGCAGAACGTGTCGCATCACAACCAAGTCCTAAAGAAACAGCGTCGTGTTTTGTGGTAGGAAATGCACTATAACCCCATTTATCAAAGATTTTTGCATTCTTCCAATCGTCAAATGCAGAAGCACCTAGAAGAGCGCAGGTTGCCGACCCACCACCCCAAGAATGTGCTAAAACAGGCTTATTATCACAAGCACGAATTACGTCTGTTCTAAAGGATATTTCTTCTGCAATATTATCCATCATAAACATTCTAAAATCAGTGTAATCTGTATATGACGTCATCCAACGTGGTGGACGCACTTCATCAAAAGACCCAAAGAAGTATCCCCACGCCTTGTTTAAGTTTTCAATAGTTGTATATTTCTTTTGTAACCAAATTTGGAATTTTTTTGTGGTTGCAGGACAATAACAGAAGAATTTTATTCTCTGCCCAACGTTATTTATCCAAGAATGAGGCTCGTTCATAGGTTCGTAGAAAGCAACGCTTTTTTGCCCCTTTGTTACCCCGATAACACGCTCGATTAAGGACTTTTCCATTTCCCTAACCTCTTCATTATCAAAACATAAGCCTGGCCAACCACCTGACGGTGTATTTGCCCTTACAGCTGGCTCAAACGGAAGATTTCTCTCGTCAACGTAAAAATATTTACTGTATTTTTTTATCATCCAATAAGGGCTTGCGTGTAAATGAAATAATAACCCTACTTGAAGTTCGTTATCCTCTGCAATATTTAAAAAATCGGTTAAATATTTTTCGTTGATTTCACCCTCTCTTGGCTCAATCGTATTCCAAACAAGCCACGCTCTTATTGTATTAAAACCGTGTTTTTTGATATTCTCTAAATCTCTTTTCCAATCTTCTTTTGCAGGCGTTGCTCCTCTTAAATATTGCGTTCCAAATGTAAACATAATTCACCTATTTTAAAAATATTATATTTTAATTTTACTATTATATATAAAAATTTTCAATATTTATCAACATAAATTTTTTGACGTATTATATAAATTCTTGATAACCTAAAATAAAAAACAAAAAACGACTTGATATTTACTTTTTTTATGTTAAAATATTATTAAATTATTGGGGAGAAAATATATGCAGGAATCCTTAAATATAGCATGCCATACAATGAAACGTGCTAGTGATGGTAATTTATATGATATTAACCTTTATATTAACGGAAAATCTTATCATTATGGACACAAACATAGTCATGACCATTTTGAATTTGCTTTTCTGCAAAACGGTTCTCTTTTAAACAAAACCCAATTCGGCACAAGGAAATTAAATAAAAACGACATAATGATTATGCGGCCAGAATGTCAACACTCACTTATAGTTAACGAAAATAGTGATTACCTGCTATATAATATTGAAATAAACCGAAATTTCTTAAAAAATATTGTTAATAATATAGAGGGCGCTAATGTTGACGATATTTTGACTGACCCCATTTATTACTTACCTTGTTCTACCCAAGAAGTAGTTCAAATAAACGATTTGATTTCATTAGCAACCAAAGAAGATAGCGATTACAAAAACAAACAATTCACACTTAAACTCCTGGTAATGCTTATTTTTACAAAAGTATATGTCTATACAAGCAATTATAAGCAAAACCAAAACATATCTTCGATAACATTAAATAAAATTTTATATGAATTAAAAGACCCCGATAATTTTAAGTATAACACCAATTTTTTATTTAAAAAACATAACTATTCACAAGAACACGTTATACGATTTTTTAAAAAAGCTGGACTTGAAAGCCCAAATAAAATTTTCATGCAAAACAAAATGAGTTACGCTCGAAACCTTTTATGCAATTCTCATATGAAAATAACAGATATTGCTGAACTTTGTGGTATATTTACGCAAAATTATTTTTGCTCTACATTTAAAAAACACTACGGACTCTCACCTTCTGATTACAGAAGAAAATTCTCAAACAACCAATAATAAAAAACTTGGAATCCTATCATGATTCCAAGTTTTTTATTTGTTATTTTATTTGTATTTTTTTAATTCTTCTTCACAGTATTTTAAGTTTATTAACTTATCAAGAAGAAGATTTTCATTATAGTAATAATGATTTGTCATTTCAAAGCCTATTGTAGCATTTTTACAAATAAGTTCGTAAAGTTTTTGCGTTAGTTTATATTCGTTTTCTATGCATTCTTGAATTGCTTTGTTATTACTTTTTAAGTCTTTTTTAAGAATTGATAACAACGTTAGATTATATGCACTCTTAAAATGGCAATAACAAGCCAATGCGCAATCTTTATACTCCTCTACAGCACGATTCCCAAAGATATTCTCAATTTCTTTGAGTCCTTTTTCCCAATCAACGCAAAGTTTGTCCATAAGTTGAAGATAAACGTTCACGCCGTATGGAATAGACCAGGTTTGATTATCGTCGAAAGAAAAACATACCATTGTCGAAGTTTTGTTTTGCTGTTCTAAACTCCATAGATTTGCGCACCCCAAATTCTGCCCACCAAAATATATACTGTCAATACTAAAAGGAAAGTTCTTAAACGCCTTGCTAAACAATTCGGTTGCTCTTTTTATAATTGTATCCTTTTCACCGTAAGTTTTTTGATACCAAATAAGCGGATTAAACTCTTCCTTACCACAAGCAGAAGTACAGAATGATAAAGCACCTCCGGGGAATCCTCCCAAACTCCAACCTGTCATCAAACCATCAACGTTGAGACATTTTAAATTATTAATATGCTCTAACATCAAATCAAACACAGGTATATAAGGCACGGCTGAACATTCCCAACTATTATTTACTTGAATTTTCGCCCATATCTTATGCCCTTTTTTTCGAGCATACTCAAGCACTTCTTTTGCAAGGTCTCCTGGTCCAACCACAGAAATTGAATAATCTCTTACTTTGCAGTCAACACCACCCCTATTGAAAAATTTATTATACTCACTAACACTTAAAATTTCTATATCTTTATCGAGTAAATCTATGCATTTGTGGATTCCCTCGTACATATCAGGCGTAAAATCTGCCCAACCCCAAATATTTGCAATAAGTATTGTCTTTCCGTTGCCGTCTTGTAAGGCTTTTTTGATAACGTTATTGATTTCTGCAATCATTTCATAAGGTTTTCTATCTTTACATCTAGGGCATGTAGTGGTTAATTTAGGTCCCCCATTCCATGGTCTTGAAAAACAATGAGTTGGATTTTCAGACATTGTTATCGTCATTACCGCTTTTAATAAAGGAAGATTTTCAGCTACACTTTTTACCGCTTGATAAAGATAATCTCTTACTTCTTTAACAGACGTGCATAAACAATACGTTCCATCATCAGCACGTTGTCCACGGAAATGCGGATATTTAGCGTAAAATTCCTCTGGTAAACTACGTGGCTCGTTCAAATAAAGATACATTCCAATGTTGTGTTTTGCGCACCTTTCTGTTAACTTCCTTAAATTCTTTATGCGAATTTGGTAATCTGTAGAATATGATTTATCAAAAGGAAACTCTGCAAGATTTCTCAACGTATCGGAAAGCCAAATACCATTTGTCCCCGTAGAAGATAACATCTCAAGGTATTCATCAGAATAGTCCGACAAGTTATCATCTAAAAGTGATCCGCTATATTTTGCACAGTAATTTGAAGTAAAAATATCCTTAACAAGTTTGTTTTCAGGTTCAATATAAAAGGACTCTGCCCTGTTATTAAAAAAATCAAATGGTTTTACAGTTGGAGCAATATATTCTTTCTCTGTTACTTTTCTAACTTGTTCGGTAATTTTTATCTCTTCTTGTGAAAGTGGTGTATATACTGACTTTTCTGTAAATGGTTTTTCGCCAAGTTTAATATCTAAAAAATCATACTCAGCTAAAATGACTTTTAATTCTTTAACAGATGTACCGAGTAAAACAGCAATATCCTCCAAAGTTAATAAATCCCAGTTACATCTAATAATTGTAACAAAGCCTTTTTCCAACCATTCAGGATTATATAAAATTTTACCAAGTCCTAAAAGCTTTGCATTTTCTTCTATAACTTCAACATCAACACATAACACTTTAGCCAAGTTAGTTGAGGGAACTTTCCCATAGTTACGGTATATAACGCTTTGCCATTTTGTTAGGTTATAATCTCTAATCATAAGCACACCTCTACACGTTTCAATTATATATCAGTCTGTTATTTTTTGCAATATTAAAAAAGACATTTTGCAATGCCTTTTTTTAATTATTAAAATGAATATCCACCTAAACTGTAATATGCCATATTTGATTGACGAACGTCTAATCTTCCGAAACAAGCACATACAGGAACGTCAGATATAATATGCAAAGCATATTGCCCAAAAGGAATTTGATATTTTTCCTTGCCTATAGGATAATCTAATCTTAAGCAAGTTGTACGTTCTGCTGGAAGGTCAATAGTGATTTGATCATAAGGAGGTTTGTCCTCAAAAATCACCTTAATTCTAATATGAGCATCCTCTTTACCAACATTAGTAATCATCAATGCTTCGTGTCCTAAAAATTCGGGGTTAT
The DNA here is from genome assembly GCA_045656465.1 of Christensenellaceae bacterium. Classification (GTDB taxonomy): domain Bacteria; phylum Bacillota; class Clostridia; order Christensenellales; family Borkfalkiaceae; genus UBA1259. Next base: position 4,208 of record JAZORG010000062.1, on the reverse strand, counting down.
CACCGTGAGGAGGTAAATCACCATCACAAAAAACCCAATTCTTTCTTCCGTTAATTCCGTTTTCCATAATATTTCACTCCTATATATTATATTTTTGATTAAATGTTTTATAAAAGTCGTTAAATGCAAGCAGGTCAAGTCTCGTGAGTATTGCGAAGGGGCGTGTACTTCTGTACACAACCCAAGCAATACGGAACGAAAGGATGAGATGCGACGCATTTCACGGCTTTTTAATTATTTTACGTAATTAAATAATTCTTCCTCAAATTCAGGGCAAAGTGGTTCTGCACCATTTTCAGTAATAACGTAACAAGTTTCTACTCTTAAGCCATTAAGAGTCGGGTGACCAAAGAAACTTACGTCAACGTTAATTATCATATTCTTTTCAATCTTATCATCACTATTAGGTCCAAAGAATGGTGCTTCCGCTTCCATAAGTCCCATAGTATGAGCAAACGGACAAACGATATATTTTAGGTATCCACCTTTTTCGTAAAGCACTCTACCTGCTTTATCAATTTCTCTACCAGAATTACCGATTTTAAGAGAGTCTTTAACGTCTCTCATAACCTCAATCATGTCGATAAGACATTTCCTCTGTTCAGGTGTGTATTCACCACTTACAGGCACAGTATGGCCAAAAGTTCCTGCGTAACCGTTAATTCTTGGAGCAATACCGAGCATAACCATCTCGCCATTTTTCATTTCTTTATTGGTTGCGGTAGGAACGACTGCATTTGAACGAACACCACTACCAACTATGGTTCTATAAGCAAAACTGTCTGCGCCATTTGCACGGCAAACTTCTTCGCCGGCAGCAGCAACTTCATACTCTTTTGCGCCTTCTTTAACTTTTGCTGCCATTGCTTTGTAGGCTTTGCAAGCAAGGATTGTAGCCTGTCTTGCTTGTTCAACTTCCCAATCACTCTTAATGTATCTAAACTTTAAATAATCTTCTGTAATGTCTAAAATTTCACAGCCTTCAAATCCTTTAACCAAATCCTCGTGAACAGCATAAGGCATGTCGGTTGTTCCAACCAAACCAATTTTCTTAACAGGGAATTTTGCGGTAAGTTCAGCAAACAAATCGGCAAAACTAATTATTGTTGCCAAAGGATACTCTTCGTCTGGGACCATAAATACAGGAAAACATCTTACGTCGGTTATAGCCGAATCCTGCTTTGCAAATGGTTCACTTTCTGGTCCACCGAGGAGCATTGTCGTTCCATCTCTACCAACTAAAACTGCACCTTTTTCAAACTGACCACACCAACCGGTAAGATACCAGCCGTTTGCAACATTGAGTTCATCAAAGTATATAATTGCAATGTCAATGTCTTTTTCGTTAAGTAGGTTAACTACCTTTTTAACTCTGTTTTCTGTTTCTTTTTTGTTGTAATAAGCCATAAAAAATCTCCTAAATTTATGTTTTTATTATTTTTTTTATTTTTAAGCCTTAAATTCAAAATCATCAAGTGGATACATTGGACGAGGAATGTTTCTTAAATTAAGCCTTGCAAGTTCAACACAACTAGCCCCATCTGACAACGCAAATAATTCCCTATCTGCAAATGGTTTTAATTCTGTGAATAAATACCCTAACTTGACAACCACAATACTATAAGATAATAAATCAACGTTTGCCTTGTCAAAATTACCTTTTTCAATAAATGCGCTACGTTTTTCGGTAAAAACAGCATCTATATTGCCTATTGATCCGGTAAGACTTCTACCAATAATCTCTTTTGCCCAGCCAAGTATTTCACCGTGACATTTGATTTTTGCGCTTACGTTAAACTTATTTAAAAATACTTGTTCGCCATCTGACCTATTCCATAATTCATTAACTAAATCGAAGTCCGTTATTCCCGCAACACAAGTCTTTTTATCGGGTTTTTTATCAATAAGCAGTCTTAATATTTCCGTGCTTTCGCCCTCTGCTCCTGCCGTCGTATTATCACCACTATCAGTTATAAATATCCTGTTTTCTTTTCCGTTTATAGCCCTTTCAACACACTCCTCAGGAAGTTCTGCTTCACATAAAAATTTATATGAATTTCTAGTTGCCCAAAGCTTATTTGCTAAATCTTTTGCAGTTGATACCACAACGTCTTTATCTATTCCACAAACAACCGTTGATGCTGAAGTATTGGGAGCGTCAATCCAACAATGCCCAAGGAACAAATTTGCTGTTAGAACCTTGTTTTTTTCAAGTTCAACCGTCTCTTCGATTAAACTTTTTAATGGTTCATAAGCCGTTTGCAAAGTATCATTTTTAAGCAAGAACGGCACTCTTTGCATATATGCAAACGGTTTGACATTATTTTTAAGACAATATACCAAAGCATTTGCCGAACGCTGTTGACATTCTACTTGGTCAATATGCGGAACAGTCTTAAATCCACTAATAATATTTGCATAATCACAAAGTTCATCTGTAATATTTGCGTGCGCATCTAAAGAAATTGCAATCAAACAGTTATTTGAAACAACCTTTCTTATTTCTTTTAAGAGGTAAAGTTCGCCACTACCAATATTATTAACTTCCATACTACCGTGAAACCAAATATAAATTCCATCTGCATCAGGATTGGCTTTTACCGTTTCCATTATCTGTTTTTCAAAATAAAAATATACGTCTTCCGTTACCGTTGCCGACGGAAGAGCAACTGCATATACAGACGGAATAATCTCAATATCATTTTGCTCAAATATTTCTTTTACGGCAAGTTTTTTTAAGATATCTCTACCCTTAAAATATTCGAAATCTTCAATTGTTGGATGAAGTTTTGCTTTACTGTTAGACTCACATTGAAACGATGCTACTATTACTTTCATATTAAACCTCAAATTATATTTAAATTTTATCATTTTAATTATGGTTTGTTAATACATAAAATAAAACAATACGGGTAAAATATGAAACTAATTTATTTTTAATTGATTTTTTGCTTATTTAATGATAGAATTATGTTATGAAGAAATATTTTAACTATAAAGTAAAAAAGCAAATAACCGTTGATAGTCTAGTAACCCTAGAATATTTAACTCTTTCATCCAAGTATTCCCACCCTGAAGAATCACACGACTTTTACGAATTTTCATATATAGATAAGGGTGTAATCGACTGTAACGTAAACGGAGAAATTACACAGTTAAAGCAAAATGATTTTTACCTTATTCCCCCTAAGGTCAAACATTACTATTCGGTATCAAACAACTCCGATGCAACTGTGTTTATAGTCTGCTTTAAGTCAAACTCGGAAATACTTCAAATAATAGAAGATAAAACCGTACTTGACAGATACAATAAAAACCTAATGAGTAAAATATTATCCGAAGCGCAAAAGGCATTTAAGTTTCCATACAATACGAAACTCGTAACTATCGATAAGCCTGTTTTTGGCGCTCAACAATTGATTGAAAACGTCATTGAAGAATTACTTATCAATATTATCAGAATAAAATTAGATAACGACTCTGAAATAAAAATCATCGCTGATAGTACAGAACTCGAAAACAATATTATAAACGATATATTTAATATTCTTAAGGAAAATATCTATAACAATTTGAGTTTTGACGATATATGTAAAAAAATGTATTACAGTAAGACTTATTTAAACAAGTTATTCAACAAACATTTTAACTCCTCGATAATGCACTACTATTCAAAACTCAAAATCGATGAAAGCAGAATTTTATTAAAAGACGGCGTGTCGATTACAGAAATATCTAATAAGCTTTGTTTTGATAATCCCAACTATTTTAGTAAGGTGTTCAAAAAACATACCGGAATTTCTCCCTCACAATTTAAGGACAGTATTCGATAAATATTTTAACAACAAACAGAATGCCAATAAAAAAAGTTAAAACCACTAGTGAACTAGTGGTTTTAACTTTTTTTAGATAACTGTGTCTTATAATAGCGTTTTTAATGTTTCAACAAATTCATTGTGCCACTTTGCGTTTCTGGGATATTCTCTTCTCCCGATAACACCATTTTGATGCAAAATTTCAAGCACTTTATCTCTGCCTAATTTTTTCTCTAATGTCTTTAATAGCCTATATTCTTCAAACGCTTTAAGTAATATATAATATCTTAAGGAATATTCAACACCCTTTTTACCTGGATAAACCAAAAAACTATCTCCAGCGCAAAAATTTCCGCCTGCTGTTGTTTCCTCATACGGATTTAACGGACGTGT
>JAZORG010000061.1:0-19976 GCA_045656465.1 Christensenellaceae bacterium | reverse complement strand
AGATGAGGTAAAATATCTTTTTTCCGCACGTTGCTTTTCCGTCTGTTCTTCAATCTTCTTTTCAAAAACTAGCCGACCTTTTGTTAACGGACAAATGCAAACTTCCTTATCATCCTCATATTTTACGCTAACGTATTCTCTTTCTGATAACACCTTAACGCATTCTTTAACCCCATCAGCATCAATTCCTAAATGCGCTGGAAATGACAGGGCTAGTTCGGAAAATGAAAATATTTTATATCCAGAACTTACACATTCACCATTTATTAAATTTAAGAGAAACAAACATCTTTTATCTAACATAACCTTTCGTTTTTTATTTTGAGTAAAAGAACGTTTGTTATGCATAAAGGGGCATTACCGTGTAAAAACATTATACCACGTTTGCCCCTTTATTTCAACAGTTATAAAATTGTTTTTTCTTTTTATGGTCTTTCGCAATTTCCAATTATTTTTCGGCTTTTATCTTTTCTTTAACCTGTTTTTTCTTTTTTCCTGCGAATATATTTATAAGCACGTAAACGGATATAAGAAGCATAACCGTGCTTATTATTACCGCATAGCACGCACCTTGACTTACAACGTTATCAAAAAAGTAAATGTTGCAGTCTATGGAATCTTTTATTGCAGTTACAACCTGTTCTGGCGCAGTTTCACCCATCTTTTCAAACACACCTCTCATTGAATGATTTCTTATAAGCGAGGTTGCGTAAGTACCAGGGAGAAACATAACAACGTTTCTAAGTCCTTCGGAAAAACTCGATAAAGGCATATAAGCACCACAAATAAAGCCGTAGCACGAACTTACAATCGAACCAACCGCAGATATTTGACCTTGAGATGATAAAAAGTAATTTATTATTGAGGACAGCGCCGTTCCAAATGAAACTAATAAAACAATATCTAAAAGCAATAATAAAACGTCTAAAAATGAAAGATACCACCCGATAATAGATACATAAATAAGGCACGCACCCAAAGCGCAAGCACAGATTATAAGTGTAACGAGAGTTGTAGATATATAATATCCGAACGCAAGTGTTGAACGTTTCACGGGCGTAATTAAAAAATCTTTCGTTGCTCCCGTAATTTTATCCTGTACCATAAGCATATTTGAACAAAAAGATACTGTAACACAAGATACGGCAAGAAGCGAGGACATAAGTTGACCGCCCACACATCCATCTATAATATCTGAAGCGACGTTTACACCTTGAGGTAGTGCGCTCATTAAACTATTTCGATAAACGTTAGCCAAAAAAGTAGCGTATAAAACTAATAAAATAAGCGGAGTGATTAGCGAGGTAAAAAATAAACCTTTATCTTTAAAAAATAGTTTTGAATTTCTTTTAAGCACTATATTAAAAGTTTTCATTTTTGCTCCTCCCCCACAAGATTTTTACCTGTTACCGATAAAAATACGTCGTCCATTTTTCCTTTAGTTACCTCGTAATCGACAAAGAGTTTAGGATTATTTATAATAAGTTCGGTTGCGACTGCAGTATTTTTTAACGTTAACCTAAATCCCTCGCCAATAGGTTTATACTCTAGCCCTAATTGTTTAACCTCTTGCTCTTGAACGCCATAAACGGTTAAAAAATCCCCTGTATAGTTGTTTTTTAATTGTATAGGCGTTCCCTCTGCTACGATTTTGCCTGCGTCTATTATTACAACGTAATCGGCATCAGCAGCCTCTTCCATATAATGCGTTGTCAATAAAACAGTCATATTTTCATCTTTGCGAAGTTTTTCCACAACTCCCCACATAATCTTTCGTGTTTGCGGGTCAAGTCCTGTTGTAGGCTCATCTAAAATCAAAATTTTAGGGTTGTGAATAAGCGCACGAGCTATATCAATTTTTCTTTTCTGCCCACCCGAAAGTTTCCCAACTGCTCTATTAGTAAAATCGCCAAAATCTAAAAGTTCTTTTAGGCTGTCAAATCGTTTAGAAAACTCTTCACCCGTTATACCGTAAAGCGAGGCTCTGTGTTCAAGATTTTCTCGTACGGTAAGAGATTTGTCAAGCACAGAATTTTGAAAAACTACGCCGAATTGCTTTCTTACTAAATCAGGATCTTGGTCGATATTTTTTCCATCAACGTAAATTTCTCCACTATCTTTATCAAGTGTTTTGCACATCATTGATATGGTAGTGGATTTTCCTGCTCCGTTAACCCCTAAAAAAGCAAATAGTTCGCCTTCTTTTACATTAAAACTCAAATTATCAACAGCCTTAACTTGACCGTAACTTTTACTTATAGAACGAATTTCTATAATGTCTTTTTTATTCATTTTTATCTCCCATAACGTCATCTACTATCCAACTAAACACTTCCGTCTTTACAAGGGCAAGTCCTTTCTCAATATCCCCAAACATAGCCAAACTATCCCCTGGCTTTATGTCAAAAATTTTCCTAGCATCTTTAGGAATAACAATCTGCCCTTTTTCTCCTACCTTACAAACCCCAAACATATATTTTCCTTTATCGCTATACATACCCACCTCTCGATTTTTATTTTGGTATAAAAAGTTATACTTTTCATACTTATTATACTTTTCATTAAAATTATTGTCAAGTAATTTACATAATCATTTTTTTATGCTAAAATATTCTTATATTTAACACGAGGTAAAATAATGAAAGTTCTATCCACTCAAAGAAACAGTAAAACCTGCATTATATGCGGAATGGATAATCCTTTTGGTGTAAAAGCGCCTTTCTATATACTAGACGATGATAGCGTTGCTAGCCTTTTCTCTTTTGGCTTTAATCATCAAAGTTATCCTGACCGCACTCACGGAGGACTTGTTGGAACAATGCTCGACGAGATTATCGGTAGAGCGCTTTGGGTACACGAACCAGAAATGTTTGGCGTAACCACTACAATGTCTGTTACATATAGAAAACCTGTGCCATACGGTTGTAAGTTAAAAGCACGTGGATATATAACTCACAACTCTAAAATTGGTTTTTCAGGTAAGGGTGAAATTTACGATATGAATGGAACTCTTTTAGCAGAGGGAGTAGCGAGATATTTTAAGATGCCATTTAAGAGAGCGTTTGGGACAAGCACCACCTTTCACGAGGAAATGTGTTATGAAACACCTTTAGACGTATTAGAGTTTGAGTTTCCACCAATTGTAAAATAAAACGTTTGCGCATATATAAAAACAAATAAAACTTTTTATTCCGATTGTGTAAGCAATCTTTAACTATTAAATTAAGCAAGTGAAAACTTGCTTTTTTATTTGTAACAATATTATAGTTTTTCACATAGAATGTAATGTACCACTAAGGAGGTCATTAAATAAAATGTGCTGTTTTTTTAGAAAAAACAATTGTGTTTGTAACGAAAATAACACCTGTGTTTTACGTGGTCCGAGAGGACCTCAAGGTGAAACAGGTGCAACGGGCGCACGTGGTCCGCAAGGCCCTCAAGGTCCGATAGGTCCTGCTGGTCCGCAAGGCCCACAGGGTGCTACAGGACCCCAGGGTCCGCAAGGCGAAACGGGTGCCACCGGTGCTACTGGTCCTCAAGGTCCGATAGGTCCTGTCGGTCCGCAAGGGCCTTCGGGAACTAACGATGCAATATATGCAAACGTTGGAGCAGTTACTGTTGATCCCGATGCTATTATCCCTATAGTATTGGATACTGCAACCGCAGACACTTCTATGAATGTTACAGACAATGCAGTAAATATTACCGAGGACGGAACCTATCTCGTATCTTTTTACGTAGGTGGGTCTGTACCTACAAACGAATTTGTAACGTCATTATATCTTAATGACAGCGCTATTGCAGGCGAATCTTTAATACAGTCTAATAGCGCAGGTTCTTCGAGTAAAACCATTTTATTGCAATTATCTAACGGCGATAGTTTGGCTTTGTATAATACTTCGGCAACAGAAGCAACTTTGTCAGCAGCATCACTTACTGTGCTTAAACTTGCTTAACTTTCATTATTTTTCTCCTATTAAACAAACTTCTCCGCTTCGAAAGAAGCGGAGAAGTTTTATTTTTATTGTGATTGCTTAAAAAGAGTAACAGCGCCCTCTTCGTTAACGTTTACACAAATATTACCGCAAACGTCAGTTCTATATAAGTTGCAATCGGGATTTGCCTTTATAATTCTTTCTATAACCTGACTAGACGGATGACCGTAAACGTTATCCCCTCCAACGGAGATTATTGCATTTGACGGATTGAGCCTCGATAAAAATTCCGAACCCGTGCTGTCTTTTGACCCGTGATGAGCCACTTTTAAATAATCTATTCTATCTAAATTAAACTCTATACCGTAAAACTTAAGGTTTGACTTAAATAAATAGGAATTAACGTTCTCTAAAGCAAGCTGTTCTTGAGAAAATTCTGCATCACCTGTAAACAGAAAACTTACGTCCTTATACTCTAAATATATTATAGGAGAAAGGTTGTTTATGAGCGCATCAGTCGGCTCTGCTAACTTATTTAGTTCAGCATAAATTCCGTCCTTAAAACTGCTTGGCATTGGTGATAAAAAAGACAAAAAATAATCCTCGCCTTTTATAAAATCGTAACAGTCGGATACGCAACACTCTATGCTTTTTTCTAGAGCGAGATTATACGCCTGTTTATATTCTAGAAACAATCCTAAAAGATTTTCTATTATATAAGGATGGTATAATCTACCTATCTCGTAGTTTTCTATTATGCTTTTAGCATTACCGATATGGTCGTTATCGGGGTGGGTTAGAATTAAATAATCCAATTTCTCCACTCCGTAATCACTAAAAAACGCAAAGATATTCTCTTTAATTTTCTCATCGTTATAACCGCAGTCTATAAGAATGTTTTTACCGTCTGGTAATCTTATAAATATACTGTCGCCCTGCCCAACGTCGATAAAGTTTACCGTTAACCCACTCTCAAACGTTTCCCTCTCTTCCTCGGGAACGGGCGAGCCACACGCAGAAAAAATTACCAAACATAAAATTATCAATGCCGTTATAACAGAAAGTTTTTTCTTTTGTAACATATACTTTTTTATTTAGAAACGGCTTTCTTTTTTCTTTCCTTTTTATTTTTAAGTTTTTCAAGGTCTTCCATAATCTGTGGAATAACGTCTAAAGCCGCTTGATAACCTATGTCATACATTGCCATTCCAGACCCAATGGAGGTTGAACTATATTTATTTAAGTCAGGGTGAATTACAACGTCGCTATATAAGTATCCTTTCGCCCATGGCTCTTTTACGTCGGATTTATAAGTAGGAAACAGTTTTTTTAACAGTCCTGTCTTACTTTCTTTTGTAGCAAGGTCTATGCCTATAATATAATCTGCGCCCATTTCCTTTAACAAGTCTGCAGGAACAGAGTTTGTATATGCTCCATCAACGTACCTTTTATCGTCAATAACAACAGGCTTAAAAAAAGGAGGTATGCAACTTGATGCGCAAAGCGCTTTTGCCGCACTTCCACTCTTAAAAACGTGTTCTTTCCCCGTCTCAAGTTCGGTTGCAACACACATAAACGGCTTTTTAATTTCCTCAATATTTAACGAGCCAAGTTCACGATCTATAACGTTAAAAAGCCCCGAAGTATCCATCTGTATCATAAATAGGTTAGTTATTTCGCCAAAGTCAATTCTTTTTAGCATTTCCCATATATCAGTCGAAGAATATCCCTCTGCATAAAAAGCGCCTATAATACTCCCTATACTAGTTCCCGTGATCATATCGAACTTAATGCCAAATTCTTCAAACGCTTTAAGCGCCCCCAAATGAGCAAAACCTTTTGCCCCACCGCTACCTAGCGCTAATCCTATTTTAATCGGTTGTGCTTTTTTTCTCTTAAACAACCAACTGAAAAAGCCCATTATTCACCTTCCCTTTTGGGTTTTGACAAAACGACCTTAATAATCAATACAATAAGCATAATCGCCGCAAGAATAAAAAGCCCGTTAAGTATGTATTCAAGTACTGCTATAGACCAAATAACCATACACAATTCAGCAAGCCCTGCAATTAAAAGACCCGCAACAAGATTACCTACAGTTATAGGAACAACTGCGTCTTTAAATTTTAAATCGAGAAAGGCAGCGATTGCAGTTCCCGTCCAAATACCAGTCATAGGAAGCGGTATTGCAACAAAAATAAACACGCCTATCTGCTTTAGTTTGGTTTCGTTAAAATTTCCGCCTTTACCTTTTTGTTTTTGTTGTTCTAGTGCCGATTCTGCCTTGTTTTTACAATAGGACTCTGCTTTTTCTGCAATTTTTGAAATAAATTTAATCCTCTTAAATACATTTAGAATAGGACGCAAAAGAAAATAAATGGGTATAAACACGATTGTTGACCCAATATATGACAATAAAAGCGAAAGAATAAAGTTTATCCCCGAACTTCTAGCGTAAATAATAGCCCCTTTTAATTCTATCAACGGAAATAGGGACATTATTAATGTTGCCCAATATTCATTTTTTATTAAATTTGAAATAATTTCTTCCATAACCACCGAAAATATTGAAATTTTATTTAATTATAAGTATAATGTAATTACAAAAAAAAATCAACTAAATAATATTATTTATAAAGTTAGGACAATATGACAACTCAAAAAATGTTATCTGTTATGCGCAAGGGCATAACTAAATACAAACTCATTAAAGACGGTGATAAAATTGCTGTTGGTGTATCAGGTGGAAAAGACAGCGTAACCCTATTAAAACTTCTCGCTGAATACAAGCGTTTCTCCCCAGAAAAATTTGAACTTATTGCCATTACGATTGATTTGAATTTTAACGATTCCCCCACGGATTATTCTCCAATTGAACAACTCTGCCAATCGCTAGATGTAGAATACTTTATAGAAAAAACCGAAATAGGCAAAGTCGTTTTTGACATAAGAAAGGAAACAAATCCCTGCGCGCTATGTTCAAAAATGAGAAAGGGCGCATTAAATAATTTAGCAAAAGAAAAGGGGTGCAACAAAATTGCATTAGGTCATCACGCAGACGATTTGACCGACACAATGATGCTCTCGCTATTATACGAAGGTAGGCTTTCTACATTTGCGCCTAAAAGTTATTTAGATAAAATGGATTTAACACTAATCCGACCTATGATTATGATGCGTGAATTAGACGTTTCTTCTTATTCAAAAACGTTGCCCGTTGTTAAAAGTTGCTGTCCTGCAAATAAAAAGACTAAACGAGAATACGTTAAATCATTAATAAGTGATATAGGTAAAGAAATTCCAAACGTTAGGGATATGCTCTTTACAGCCCTTACTCACCCCGAAAGATACAATCTTTTTGACAAGTTTGAAAAGGATGTAGATTTATTTTAATTATTTTATTATATCCCCCAAACAAAAAAACAAACGCCACATAGCGTTTGTTTTTTGTTTGTATCAATAATAATTTAAACTTTGTTATTTTTTTTGCGTTTTCCCTTTTTATCTTTATCGATATACGCTATTACGTCTATTCCTGTCATTTCTTCAAATTCTTGTTTATCTTTTACAGTATTATCTAAAACATATAAAATCAAAACGATAACTAGCGATATTGCTAACCCACCGAATGCTCCGATAATTGTGTATTTCATATATGAATTGTTAAGAACAACGTCAAAACTACTTTGCGTGTCTGTAAGCGTTACGTTATCTGCTTCAATGTATAAATATAATTCGCTTTTTGCTGCTTTTATAACTGCATCAAGTTTTTCTTCTGCTGCAACTTGGCTTACGTCAGTATAAGAAAGAGAAAAAATCAAACTTCTTTCGTTGTATGACATTCCTACGCCACCTGAATATATTCTACCACCCTCTTTTGAGTAATTGCTATTTGCTTTTTCAATAATACTCGGACTCCTAACCAAAGAAGAAACGACTGGTAAATATAATTTAGCAAGGGATGCTTCCGTTTGCGATGCAGAGTCGTTACCATCCATATTCGTCCTTAATATTACCGACTTACTAACCGTATATGTGGGTTTAACCTTTAATGCACAATAACCTAGCGCTAAAAGCGCGCATAAAACTGTTACTAAAAATATGAATAGGGCATTTTTAATTATTAAGCGAAATAAAGGCATTTGCTGTTGAGTATTAATTTCGTTTGCCATTATTTTTTACCCCCTTCTTTTTCTATTAACGCAAGAACGGGAACTCCCGAAATATGTTCAAGCATTTGCTTGTTGTTTACGGTGTTATCTAAAAGTACCTTCACGTAAATGATAATTGCAGAGAGGATTACACCCACAACACAACCTAAAAGTGTAATTCTCGTTTTTGATACGTCTGATGACACGCCCAAAGAACCGAGTTTAATAATATTGTTCTTAATGTTTCCAAAATAGGTATTGAGTTTTGTATCAATATCTATTGCCAATTCGTCTTTAATTGCCTCGATTAAAATCTTAACCTTTTCTGAAGCGAGTTTAGCGTCGGGGTCTGTATATTTTATTACAAAAGCATAGTTATCCGAATCGGCAGAAGAAACACTTGCCGAAGTACTAATGTTTGATTTAACAATTTGCGTGCTCTTAACTACTGAAACACTATTCCTATAATCGTCTAGTTTGCTATCAATAAACTCATCAATCGTTGCTACGCCAGAATTTTTATACTGTACGTAATAAAAATTAGCACGGTCAACAACAACGCCTTCATCGCAAAAATCGAGCACGGTATTAAAATATGCGCCCATTAAGTTAACGTTTTCTCTAGTAGAGGAATCGCCGTTATGATTAGTTGCCTTGTAAACAACGTTTTCACCCGCTGTATAATTTGGCTTTTTAATAAAAGAATAGCCCATACCACAAGCCATACTCAAAACAACTATAAGCAATATCAAAATCCAATTATGTTTTATTGCGTAAAATATTTCTTGAATAATATTTCCGCCTGTTTCACGTTCGTTTTGTATATCCATAATCTAATAAGTTCCGCCTAAAAATATTTTTTTATAATTTCATCCATCTTGGCTCTTTTTTTCTGTATATCCGTTGCTAATGCAATTTGGTTTCTTGCTCTATCCACGTTATGCCCGGGATATTTAATCTTAAAATATTTATCACCGTTAAGATAGTCGGTTAAGAATCTAACCGCTAGTTCAACCGTCATTGCAAAAACACCTAAATTCATAGTTTGCTTTTCCAAATCGGTAAGATTATCTCTAACCTCGCTTATAAATCCCCTTGCAAACGCTTCATATTTACTTAAATCCAAAGCAACGCTTTCTACATCGGGGTCATCTTCAATAACTGTGTTTGCTATAAAACGTATTGCGTCGCCAAAATCGTGCGCTATTGCGCCTGGCATAACAGTATCCAAATCTAAAACGGCAAGTGCTTCGCCCGTGTTTTTATCAAAACTTACGTTGTTACATTTGGTATCATTATGCGTTACTCTTAAGGGAATTTTTCCCTCGTCTAGGTATTCTTGTAGTTTAATAGCCTCGTTTTCAAACACCAAAAGATGATTTATCTCTTCTTGAACTTTTCTTACTCGCTTATATTCGTCCTTTTCTATCGCCTCGTGCAAAGCCTTAAAGCGAACGGCAGTATTGTGAAAATTAGGTATAGTAATGAATAAAGACTGCGCATCAAATCCATCTAAAAAATTTTGAAATCTACCGAAAGCGCTACCTGCACGTTCAATAATACCTAAATCATCACACGTATCGTAGGTAATAGAGTCTTGAATAAAGCGATAACAGCGCCAATATTCTCCGTGATCGTCAATTACAAAAGGTTCATTCGTTTCCTTGTTCAAAAAAGCACGCATAACGAACTTTTTTGTACTCATACCGTTTTCAATAACTCTCATACGAACGTGGTGTGTTACACGAACAATATTGTCCATAACCCTTTCTGGTTGAGTAAAAACTGTTTTATTTATCTTTTGAAGAATGTAATTTTTAATTTCCCCATCACATTTAAACTTTACCTGATAGGTACAGTTTATATTACCTGTGGATAATTCTATACAACTTGCATATTTGCCATCAATATTAAATGATGCACATATCTCACGAATTGTCAAAACGCACCCTCCACTTTTTCCGTTGCGTAATCTCGCACATATTATTGTATCATAAAAAACACAAAAATCAAAGCCTTTTTTAACTTTCTTGCCTTTTTGATGTATTTTATTAACTAATTTATCTTATAAAAAACAAAAAAAGCGTAATTTACGCTTTTTTATATCTGATTAACGACTCCGTTTTCCACTCTTATTCTTCGGTTACATATACTAGTAGCCGCCTTTTTATGTGATACTATAATTAGAGTAACCCCGTCAATTTGTTTAAGATTATCAAGTACACGCTTTTCTGTTTGCTCGTCTAGCGCGCTAGTAGCCTCGTCAAGAAGAATAACCGGTGCGCCTGAAAGTAACGCACGAGCTATAGCAATTCGTTGTATTTGCCCCTCTGATAATCCAACTCCGCTTTCCCCAACTTTAGTCATAAGCCCATCGGGAAGAAATTTAACAAATTCATCAGCGCAACTTATCTTTAATGCTTTTTCAATCTGCGCGTCAGTAGCATCGCTTAAAATAAAGGTTACGTTGTCCTTTAGCGTACCACTAAACAACATATTCCCTTGTGGCACGTAAGAAAACAGAGGTCTAGTGCAAGCGTCTAGTTTTACTTCTCCATCGCTTGTTTGAGCAACAATACTCCCTTCCAAAACAGGATAAACCCCTAACATAAGTTTTATCAAAGTGCTTTTGCCTACACCAGAAGTTCCCTCTATCATAACAAAATCGCCTTTGTTAATGACAAAGTCCACGTCTTTTAATACCTTTTCTCTGCCGTAAGAAAACTTAACCCCGGTAAATTTTATTGCAGACATAGAGGAGTAAAGTTCATCACGATTTATATACTCGTTTATCTCCTCACTTTCAATGTCCTCAATCTCCATAAGCCTTTCTGCAGAAGCCAACATTGAATAATACTTTGGCATAATATTTGAAAGAGAAGCAAAGGGAACTTGAACGTTATTTACTAGTTGTAATATCGCAGAAAGAGCACCATAAGTGATAACTTCACTACCACCCAAAATTTGTGCGCTACCGTATATTAACGCAAACAGATATCCTGCGCTAAAGATAAACTGATGAATAGAATGACCCATTACCGAATAGTTTTTCCGTTTCATTCTAATCTTAAAATTATCCTCTTGTAAACCTTGAGCCTGCTTTTCTATCTTACCACCAACAGCAAATACTTTTACAGCAAGTAAGTTTTCAATACATTCTTGCATAAAAGAACGAGTCTTACCTTCGGTTTCTTGCGTTTTTTTATGTAAATCCTTAAGTTTTTTTCTTACGAATGTAACTACCAAAAAAACCAACAGACCGCCAACGGTAAAGGCAACGGCAAAAATCCAATCTAAAACGATAAGCGCAACAATTGCGCTCAAAAGCCTAGTTACTGCAGATACTACGGCAGGAACGATGGTTGACATTCCGTCTGACACAACCGAAACGTCTGCAGTTAATCTATTCATAAGTTCACCGCTGTGATAAGCGCTGATTTTATCGTGTTTTTTTGCTAGAATATTCTCAAAAGAATGCGCCCTAAACTCCATTTCCATTTTTGCACGTATATGTTCTGTCAATCCGTTTATCAACACCCTAAAGAAGAATTGCAAAACTACAATACCGCAAATTAAAAGAGAATACAACGTAAAATTATCGGAAGAAAGAGGCGCAACGGTTACACTATCAATAACCCCTTTTATGCAGAATGCAAAAAGAACGCCCAAAACCGAAAAAATCGCATTGGACAAAATAAGCAACAACATTTTAAGACGTTGCTTTTTTGAGTTTTTTATAAGCCATTTTAACGGTTTTACGTCGCCCACAGTTCTTCCCCTTTAAGTTATCTTGTTTATTTTAACATATTTTAGCCAATAAGTAAAGTCAATAAAAAAATTATACGGACATTATTATCATATTTTGCTTGTAATAAATGCATTTTTATATTATAATGAATTTATGAATGAGAAAACTTTACGAAAAAACGGCTTAATTTCCGAAAAGAATCAATTTATCCATTCTTTCTTTTACGGCCCAATTTACCCCATATTAGTGGGGCTTTTTTCAGTTTTTTCATATTTTGTTAACGTTTCCGAAATCGGCATAATTTTCCTTGGGCTTATGGCGTGTTTTGTCCTAATAATTTACAAAGACCTTACGCCTTTTATTCCGTTGCCATTCACTGTAATGCTTGTGTTTAGAAGTTACAATCACGTTTTGCAATCTATAAATTGCGTTGTATTCGTTCTTGTGTTTTTCTGTCTTGTCGCTCACTTTATTATTTATCCGCCAACCTTAACACGTGGAAAACTTTATTTACCTTTGATTTTCGTAAGCGTTGCTTTGTTACTTGGCGGAATCGGTTCTCCATATTTTTCCGAATACGAAAGAGGGCTTGCAACCGTTCTTGCAACAGGTCCATTACTTCTTTTTATTTATTTTCTCTTTACTTCGTATATATGTCCACCAAAAGGATTTAACTTAAAAAATTACTTGTGCTTTGTTCTAGTCGTTTTAGGTGTTTTTGTAACGGTTGAAATAATAATGCATAGATATTTATTTTACGTTCTTTCTGCGCCAAACGTTATTGAACTTGATTTAGGTTGGAATAACATTAACGGCGTAGGCTCTTTATTGCTAGCAATTGTTCCTGCGTGTTGGTATTTGTTAACAAGAAGTAAAAAAATTGTTCTTTCATTACTTTCGATGATATTTATTTATGCTGGAATTGTTTTGACAAGAAGTGATGGTTGTATAGGAACATCAATAGTATTTATACCACTTCTTATGATTTTTTCTATGTCAAAGGGAAATAATTTTCACAAAAATATATTGAAAAATATATTCCTTATCGTTTTGTCTTTATGTTCAATATTTGCATTTTGGGGAATACTAAAAACAAACTTAAAATCGATATTCGATTTTATAATTCTAAAACTTTCCGACGATACAAACAGAACAATTCTATTTAAAGAGGCTTTGGAATTATTCAAATCACATCCCTTGTTTGGTGTGGGACAAGGATATTATAACCCCGATGGTTGGCTTTCTTTAAGCGCAGTCGTCGCTTATAATTTTCACTCTACTTTCTTCCACGTTTTAGCAACGATGGGAATTGTGGGATTAATCGCTTATATATTCTATTTCATTCAGCGTTACAGAATTATTATGACAAAAAACAGCGTGTTTAACTTGTTTGTTTATTTTTCGTTTACCATGTTTGAAATGTACGGAATGGTGGATACTTGTGAATTTAACGTTATGCCTGCAATGCTTGTCGTTACAATCATTTTAACGGTAACAGAACACATAAATACTAAAGGCAATGACGGTGCATTGCCTTTATCTTGGAATTACTGATTTAATTTCTCTTATCTATTACGTAAGTAGGTACAAGATCTTTTACAAGTTCTTTCATAATACCAGATTCTTTTTGCGCTTCTTCTAAAAGCGTATGTATTTTATTAAACAACTTTTCGCTTTCAATTTCCAGAGGTTTTCCGATGGAAATTTTTTCATTCTCCGTCTTTTTAAGTCCTTCCTCTTCCATTAACCTTTCTTCGTAAAGTTTCTCGCCTGGTCTCAATCCCGTAACTTTGATATCAATGTCCTTAAAAGGTTCAAACCCAGAAAGTTTAATCATATTCAATGCAAGGTCGTAAATTCTTACAGGATCACCCATATCGAGAACGAATATTTCCCCGCCTTGTGCGTAAGCACCTGCTTGCAAAACTAAACTAACCGCCTCGGGAATAGTCATAAAGTAACGCACTATATCCCTGTGCGTAACCGTAACCGGCCCACCCTCTTTTATTTGACGTTGAAACAGCGGAATAACAGAACCGTTTGAACCTAATACGTTACCAAACCTTACCGCAACGTATTCTGTGGAATACTTGCCATTCATAGATTGAACAATCATCTCGCAAATACGTTTTGTTGCGCCCATTATGTTAGTTGGATTAACTGCCTTATCCGTGCTAATAAGAATAAACTTTTCTGCGCCGTATTTACCCGATGCCTCTGCAACGTTTTTAGTCCCACCAACGTTGTTTTTAACCGCTTCGTTGGGGCTTGTCTCCATAAGTGGTACGTGTTTGTGCGCCGCAGCGTGGAATACAATTTCTGGTTTGTATTTTTCAAATACGGAATTTATCTTATGTTCATCTCTTACACTAGCAATCAATACGGTAAGCTTAAGATTTGGAAGCGCCCTTAAAAGTTCTTGTTGAATATCGTACGTGCTGTTTTCGTAAATATCTAAAATAATCAATTCTTTGGGGTTATGGTTTGCAATTTGACGGCACAGTTCGCTTCCTATCGAACCACCGCCACCCGTTACAAGTACGGTTTTACTTTCAATATATTCCATAATCTCGTCGAGATTAACTTTTACTTGATCCCTACCCAAAAGGTCGTCAATTTTAACGCTTTTTATATCGGATACAGAAACCTTTCCACTTGCCATATTGTAAAGGCTAGGAACGGTTTTTACCTTGAGTTTTGTTTTACTGCATTGGTCTAAAATATTTGACAGTTGTTTTTTACTTGCGGAAGGAATTGCTATTATAATTTCTTCAATGCCATATTTTTTAACAACGTTTTCTACCTGACTTATATCGCCCACAACACGCACGCCGAAAATATCTTTATTATGTTTTTGAACGTTATCATCTAAAGCACATACTGGTCTTAAATTTGAATTGGTTGCAGTTTTTAGTTCTTTAATAAGCAAACTACCGGCAGCACCTGCGCCTACAATCAAAACCTTCTTTTTACTCTTACCCGATTGACTGATATTTTCTGCCCACTTAAATAATCTAGGCGCAAATCTACACGTTGCACTAAGTATAAAAAGAGTTCCCGTAGCAATCAATGCCCATTCGACAGCCAAAGTAACCGATATTGCGGCGACTATTATATCGTAAAACAAAAAAATGAGTGTAGAAAAGGTAATTTTTATCGCAGAATATATACTAGCAAACCGCCAAATTACCGAATAAAGCCTTAAAAAATAATGAACGAGCACGGTTAAAATTACCGATATAGCCATAAAATACCATACTTCGCTAAACGCATTCACAACGTCGTATCGCAATAGCCCCATAGCAACCACCCATGATGCTAAAGTAGCGCAAACGTCATATAAAACTAATATTAAAGTTTTAATTCTCCTGTTCATTTTCCTTTATCCCCAATTCTTTACATATAATACTTTTTAAATTATCGCAAGTTAAACCATTAATAGTCATTTGATACTCAACGCTACCGTGAGGCACAAACCCATCTTGCGCTCCTAGACAAACAACTCTATTTGCATAACCTTTTTTAGAATAAAAGTTTAATACGGTTGAGCCAAATCCACCTAAAATGCTGTTTTCTTCTAGCGTTATTATAAGCGAATCTTTTATATCTTTTAAGGTTTTTTCACAAAGCGGTTTTACCGTTCGTGCATTTATTATTCCCACGCCATCGGTTGCACAATTAAGTGCAAGTTCAAGCATTCTCGGCCCAACGGCAAGTATCGTTATTTTATCCCCCTCTTTAACTCTTACCCACGGATTATCTGCTAGAGGTAAAAATTTTCCTAATTTCTCTGTCTTTTCCACCGTATTTTTAGGATAGCGAATAGCAACGGGACAATTAAGATCTTTAGTAAATTTTAAGATATCTTCAAACTCTACTAGCGAGCAGGGCGCATATATGCGCATATTCGGCAAATGCGAAAGATAGGATATATCAAACAAGCCTTGATGTGTTTTTCCGTCCTTCCCAACAAAACCCGCCCTATCAATACAAAGGGTAACAGGTAAATTCTGCAGACATATATCGTGAATAATTTGGTCATAGGCACGTTGCATAAACGTAGAATAAACGGCAACGTAAGGTCTTAAGCCACCAGCAGCCATGCCAGCAGCCATAGTTACCGCAAGTTCCTCTGCTATCCCCACGTCAACAAAGTTTTGGGGGAATTTTTCTTCTACAAGACAAAGCCCCGTTCCGTCCTTCATCCCTGCGGTAATAGCGACAACAGATTTATCCTTTTCAATAAAATCGCAAAGGTTTTTCCCTAAAGCGGTTGAAAAACTACCCGTTTCGCATTTTAGGTTACAACCGACACCGTGATACAAGTCAGAATGCTCCTCTGCTTTCTCAAACCCTTTACCTTTAGTAGTTTTTATGTGCAGAAAAACGGCTTTTTCTTTAGCGACTTCTTTTACATTTTCTAGAATGGAAACCATAGTTTTAATATCGTTTCCGTCAACTACTCCAACGTATTTAAAACCATAGTTTTCAAAATATACAGACTTATTTAAAATCCTTTTTATAAAATCACGAAAGCGCACAAGCCCCCTGTTGATAAAGGATGTGCCAAACATTCTTTTAAGGGCTTTTTTACCCCTCAAATAACCTTTCTTCGTAGTCCGTTTTGACAGATAACGATAAAAACCGTTACGGTTTTTAGAAATACTCATTCCGTTATCGTTTAAAATAACTATATAGTTTTTTGGCTTTGTTGCGCTTAAAGTAAGCGCCTCTTGATTAAGCCCGTTAACGAGCGCACCATCACCAACGACATCTATAACGCAATAATCTTCCTTGTTATTGTCTCTTGCCAAGCAGTATCCTAAACCTGCTGCGATAGACGTGCCTGCATGCCCAGCAATAAACGCATCGCATTCGCTTTCTTCCCTATCGGGAAAGCCTGAAATTCCGCCCTCCGTCCTTAACGTAGAAAAATTATCTTTTCTGCCTGTAAGAATTTTGTGTGCATAGCACTGATGTCCTACATCAAAGATGAGTTTATCTTTTGAAAAATCAAAAACCCTATGCAAAGCAATGGTCGTTTCAATTATGCCCAAATTTGAGGAAAGATGCCCACCGTTTTTTGAGGTGGCTGTTAAAATCTTTTCCCTCAAGTCCTCTGCAAGTCTTTTAAGTTCCTCTGTATCGAGTTTTTTTATATCTTCTAAACAGTTAATTCCGTTTAACACATTTTCACATTCTCTATCAACTTTCATACCTTATTAGTATAATATAATTGAATAAAAATGTCAATATGAATTAAACTTTTTCATACAAAAACCGCTTAATAGCACGAAAAAATAGAAAAATAAAATATTTTTATATGACCTATTGCGACATTTTCCGCTTGACTATTCTGCGCTTGCAGATATATACTGTTATCGACAAATTATACAGGTGGTGAAAAATGCTTACTGGAAACACACTTATAAACTATGCAAAACTCGTTCTTACTATAGGGGTAAACATTCAAAAAGGTCAAGGTTTGGAAATCGTATGCCCTATAGAGAAAAAAGAGATAGCAGAGGTTCTTACAGAGCAGGCCTATAAACTGGGCGCAAAACTCGTTAGAGTGCGTTGGGAAAATCAAACCATAGACAGATTAAATTACATAAATGCCGACACATCATCTTTAACCGATATACCTAAATGGCTTGTAGATAGCAGAAATTATTTAGTGGAGAAAGGGTTTTGTTATATTGCCGTTTCTGCAGACGATCCCTCGATTTTTAACGACGTTCCGGCAGAAAAACTCGGCGCTGTTGCAAAGGCAAGAGCAAAAGCATTAAAAAAGTTTTCAGATAGCGTTATGGCAAACGGAATACGTTGGTGCGTTGTTTCCGTGCCTACGCTTGCTTGGGCAAAAAAAGTATTCCCCAACTCACCCGATCCAGAAAAAGAACTTTCTAACGCAATAGAAATGGCAATGAGATTAGATTGTCTAGACCCTATTGAAGAATGGAAAAATCACGTTGAAACTTTGGAAAGAAGAGCGGATTTTCTCAACCGCTCTCGCTTTGATTATATTCACTTTAAAAATAATTTCGGAACAGACTTAAAAGTAGGATTATGCGATGACCATATTTGGACAAGCGCAAAGGAAAAGGCTAAAGACGGCATAGATTTTATTGCAAACATTCCCACCGAAGAAGTGTTTACCGCACCCCACCGTTTAAGGGTTAACGGAACGCTTGCATCGGCTATGCCATTATGTGAAAACGGACAAATCGTCGATGATTTTACCCTTACTTTTAAAAACGGAAAAATTATAAGATTTACCGCAAAAAAGGGTTACGAAACCTTAAAACAACTCATTGAAACTGACAGCGGAACAAGCCGTTTAGGCGAAATTGCGCTTATAGGCAAAAATTCTCCAATAGCCCGTGCAGGCGTGCTTTTTTATAACACGCTATTTGACGAAAATGCAAGTTGTCATTTAGCAATCGGAAAGGGCTATCCTACAACTGTTAAAGACGGTGATAAACTTACACAAAAGGAACTAAAACAAAAGGGGCTTAACGATGCAACTGACCATTTCGACTTTATGATAGGCACTTCAGACCTTTACGTTGTAGGTGTAAAAAAAGACAATACCAAAATCGAACTTTTTAGAGATGGAGAATGGGTTATTTAACGTAATTAAATTATTCAGGGGTGGATTTTCATCCACCCCTTTTTAATATTATTATCGTCAGTTTCTTTTTAAGTTTACCGATATTATCCCCGAAACACCGCCGACAACAATTCCCATAATCAAATCGATTATAAATGGAAGTCCAAAAGAAATTCCACTTCCTAACAGGGCAAAAATTAGATAGGTTAAAACTGTAAAAATTAATCCTACCAAAACTCCTTTAATAAGCCCCTTACTACCTTTTAAGGAAAAAGCGCAACCCAAAAAAACAGATAAGATTTTGATAAACTGATTTACGGCTTTAATTACTCCTTGAGATAGATATGCCGTTTTAACTATTATCGCAAACAATAAAACACTTAATAGCGTAATGATAAGCGCAGTCGCAACCCCTTTTATCACACACCCAAAAAAACTACCTGTATTTTCTTTATCCATAAATAAAACCCCCTGCTTTAGTCTATT
This sequence comes from Christensenellaceae bacterium, assembly GCA_045656465.1. Lineage (GTDB taxonomy): Bacteria > Bacillota > Clostridia > Christensenellales > Borkfalkiaceae > UBA1259. The sequence continues at coordinate 1,043 of JAZORG010000061.1, read as the reverse complement.
TAATACTATGCAAGGGGTTTATATTTAATTACTTAATTATTTTTCTTCTTCAGCCTTTTTCTTTGTAGGTTTAGCAGCCTTTTTTGCAAGTTCTTGCTCTGCAGGTGCTTGCGCATCTTTAGCAGTATTTTCAGTTGCCTCGGGTTGAGCTTTTGCTTCTGCTTTTACTTCCTCTTTCTTTTCTTCAGATTTTTTAGGTGCTTCTACTGAATTTCCTTGCGCAGGTGCAGTCTGGTAAATTGCGCCCTTATCAAACTTGATATAAGACTTGTTCTCTTCAAGACCTGTTTCAAGTACGAAAGTGTTTTCAGCATCGTTAATTTGCGCAACAAATCCACAAATACCACCTATGGTTTTAACTCTATCACCAATTTTTAAGGTGTTAACCATATTTTGCGCTTCTTTCTGTTTTTTCTTTCCACTGATAGTCTGCCATACAAATAATCCGATAATAGCGACTATTAAAACTCCCATAATTATAAGCGAGCCCCAATTATTCTTTGGTTCTGCCTCTTCTAAAAGTAAACTTAAGATATACATAATTTTTCTCCTTTAATATTAGTATCTATATTGTAAATTATTTACAAGTTAAAATCAAGCGATTTTAACAAAAATTGTAAATTCGTTTTTTTTCGCAACAAAATTAGGTGAATTGAGGATAAGTATCCCCTGTTTTTTTGTAAAATTCTTTAGCGTATTCGGAAAATGAATCTTGCAAAATAGCATTTCTTATCTCACTCATTAAGTTATTAAGATAAGTAATGTTATGAAGACTTATCATCATACCACCCATCATTTCGCCTACGTTTATCATGTGTCTTAAATAGGCCTTGGTGTAATTTTTGCAAGCATAACAATCACACTCATTATCAAGCGGTGTAAAATCTTCTTTATACTGACCGTTTCTAACAACAACTTTACCGTTACTTGTGAGCGCTGTGCCGTTTCTTCCCACACGGGTTGCAAGCACACAGTCAAACATATCTATTCCCCTACGAACACCTTCAATAAGACAATCGGGACTGCCTACGCCCATAAGATAA
>JAZORG010000060.1:0-4839 GCA_045656465.1 Christensenellaceae bacterium | reverse complement strand
ACTTAACCCGAAGTTATACGATACACAACCACTAAGTCTTGAAAAAACTGATACGTATCTGTTTTCTACTGACAATGCACATGCACCCTCTGTAATACTATCCCCTAAAAAGAAAACTTTTTTTCCTTGTAAATCCATACTTAATATCTTAATAATATCCTTTCAAAACGTTATAATAATAAATAGGTATAGCACTCCAACCGTGACATAAACTTCCAGCAGGATGAGTTTTTAAGTCGTTAGAATCAATCGTTTCCCAAAAGGACGTTGCACCTTGAGAAAGCATATATCCGTAATTTTTTCTAATTTCATCTATTATATCTTTAGCGTATTCTTTTCCATAATAAAGAAGAGCATCATATACAAAACCTTTCATAGAAAGGGTTGCTTCTATAAGCGTTTTATCATTTGCAATCTTATTTACAATTTCTTTATTACCTAATCCAACAAGTACCGAAAAAGAATTACCTAGTTGTGAATATTTTCTCTCTCCTACATCACTCAAGAAGAATAAGTTTTTATCTTTGTCGTAGAACTTATTAAGTATAGATGATTTTATCCTTTCGAGATCAATATTATCTTTAAGTCCCAAATGATTTAACATTTTTTTATAATGTTTATAAGTATAAACGTAAGCACAGTTTAAGATAAGATCATGCCTATTTACTCTTATGCAACCATCAATGAGCTCTTGATCGTTACTGCTCGCCTCTGCCCATTCATAAAAATTCCAAAATGGTTCAGGAAAGTTTGAAACAACGCCGTCTTCATCTATTCTACTAGCGAATGTAACCATTATTTTTTGAATTGTTTCAAATACTTCATCTAAAATGGTATAATCGCCTGTATAGTCAATGTATTCACCTACAGCAATTATAAATGCAAGTGAAAAGAGAGGTATTGCGGGAGTATCAACGGCAGGATAAGTAATCTCCAAAAATCCGTCCTCCCTCTTACCCTTTGAAATAAATACGAGATTAGCACGCTGATAAGACGTGTCCTTAAAGGTATAATACCCCATCAACATTTGATTACGGCTATCAAGAGAATAAAGCGCTTGTTCTCTCCACGGACAATCTTCGTAATGTTCGTGCATGCACAATCTTAATGTATCTATACAAGTCTTATAAATTTGACCATCAAGACCGTCAATACTAAAATCCTTAATCTCGACAGGATAATTCACGGGAATTAGACCAATTTTATTGACTTTAACTTGTTTGTCGCAAGTAACTTCAAGATATCTTCCTGCTAAACGAACAAAATATTGTGTAAAACTATTAATACCTTTTTTACAAACAAATTCTAATGAAAAGTCTCTACCTGCATTTTTATATCCTCCAGGTATAATCCTTTTTACCTTTCCACCATTCATATGTTCGCCGTATGCTACAGTAACGGTGCAATCTTGTTCACATTCAAATTCAACACTTAAATATCCAGCAGTTTCTTTCCCTAAATCGTAATTAAAAGGTTTTATTTCTTTCGCATTTAAAAAATCTTCTTCAATAAGTTTTTTAACTGGACGAGAGAAAAAATTGCGTGATTTTACTACCTCTTGACTTTTGTCATAAGAAGTTGTTGCATCAGCAACCATTTTTGAGGTATAACCTACCTGATAAGTTAGAATATGTTTTCTTCCCTCAACATATCCGTTGTCATAACCACTCAATGTATTTTTATCGCTTAAAGCAATTACTTTGCCATCTGCAACAACATTGTAAATTAGCCCCGCATCATCGTCAATATGAGTAAAAGAATTAAGTCCTTCGTACCATACGGTAATAAGCAAGGTATTTTCACCATTTACACATTCGTTATTCAATGAAAGAGTATCGACGTACTTATAATTTGGGTATCCTGCAAACTGACCATAACCAACCAGTTTACCGTTAAGATATGCAACGTAATTCGTTTCAGCGCAAATTTTTAATTCAACGTTTTTTTCACCCGAAAAATTAAATTTGTCCTTAAAAGAAACGTAGCTATCTTTTCTTTGTTCGCCCAAAGCCCATATCCATTTTGAATTCGTAGCTAACATAACAATTCTTCTTAATTAAAAGAATACCCCTCTACACTGTAATATGCCATATTGGTTTGACGAACGTCAAGCCTACCAAAACAAGCGCATATAGGAACGCTACTTTTTACCCAAACGGTATATTGTACAGATTCTCCGAGCATAAAACCATTTTCACCCATAGGTTTATCAAGGCGAATACAAGTTGTACGCATTCCGTCAAGAGCAACTTTTATACCTGTTTCGGGTTCTCTATCTTCAAAAATAAAAGTAAGTTCTATATCAGCCTTTTTATCATTCAAATTTGTAAGCATCAATGCTTCGTGACCTTCAAATTCAGGGTTATCGCCGTGCGGTGGTAAATATCCGTCGCAAAATACCCAGTTTTTCTTTCCCTTTGCCATTTTTATTTCTCCTTACTTAAAAATCTTTGGTAACGCTACGTCGTTATACGTTGTCATACGCTTTGCGCCGTCTTTTTCAATGAGATAGCAGTCTTCTACTCTAAAACTACCCCATTCCATTCCTTTGAAGTAAGCATCAATACAGATTGCCATATTTTCTTCAATAATTCTGCCGTTTTTCTTTGAGAATACGGGGGCTTCACATTCTAACATACCCGTACTATGCAAACTGCCGTAAGGACAATATTGAATATATCCGTATTTAGTAAGATAACTTTCATACGCTTCTAAAACTGTAGTACAAGGAACGCCAGGTTTCATTTTTGCAGAAGCAAAGTTCAAAGCATCATAAGCACACATAACAGCATCTTTAATTTTTTGAGGAATAGTTCCCAACACTAACGGGGAACAAATTATTCCATTATAACCTTCATAGCTAACACCTGCTGCAAGATTTAATATTTCACTTTCTTCAATCTTTCTGAGCGTGTTTCTGCACATACTTATATATGAGTTTTTAACACCCGTTGCCACCATAGGTTCAAATGCTTGCACACTTGATTCCGCACCTAAATCGTACATAGATTTTTCAAAAAGACCTTGAATTTGACGCTCGGTCATACCAACCTTAATTTGCGGAACAACCTGAGTAAACGTTTCCGTTATAATACTCCAGTTAGTTTTAAGAACCTCTATTTCATTTGCACTCTTGATAATTCTTTGTCCATAATGAACGTCGTCATAGTCAACAATTTCTGCATCGTCAAAAACAGACTTTAATTTATTATAAATAATTGAAGGGAATATAAGTCTGCCAATTATAGCAATCTTCTTTATTTTCTTCTCAGCCTTAATCTGTTTAAAATATTCAGCAAAATCTAATTGACCTTCGGTATCGTATTCAAAGCCAGATACTTCACCAACTTCAGGGAATATTTTAATAATACTGCCCTCTAACTTGTTTTGAATTTCTGCATAGTCAAAACCTGCTTGTCCTGCACAAACAGTAACAGCGCCTTCTTTAGGAATAATAATTGCAGCATTTTCGTTTACTGGTGCAAAACCACAGTAATATCTTACAATACCGAGTTCAACGAGGTTTGAATACCCCATTACCATATCGACACCGTCTTTTGCCATAACCTTTCTTAAATTTTCCACCCTTTTTGTATATTCTGCAGGGTTAATTGTTGCATACTTCACTATATTTTCTCCTTTTTTTTAATCTAAAAAATTAGCGACGTTATCCGTCATAATCTTTTCAAAAGTTTTTAAACTTACACCCTCTTCTATAAGCATATTTTTTACAGGGTTTATAACGTGGGCATAACCGTTTCCACCATAGGTTGTAAGCATAGTTTTTAAACAAATATCGTTAGTAATTAAAATTTGATTTTCATAGCCCTTGTTAACGATATCTTTAATTATTTTTACACGTTCAAGATCGTAAGCAAATCTTCGTTCTTTATTAACGTAAAACTCTTTACCAAAGTTATCAAATTCAATGTATATCCCAAGATCTAATAAACGGTAAATATATTCGGGGCGAATTAACACATCTATATGGTCAATACAAATTCTGTTAGACTTTGCCCCCTCATCTGTTAATATTTTAACAATTTCATAGCCATTTTCTGTATATAAATCAGTATGAACGTGAATTGCTTTATCAAGTTCTCCGCTAACAATACCTGCAGCGTGAACAACCTTTCTTTCACTATCACTAATAACCGCACTTGTCCCGACTTCACCAATTAGACCAGCCTTAATGCCCGTTCCGTTTACGCCAATGGTTAAATCTGTTCTCATTTCCTTTACAAAATCTTCTATAGAGGCGTTTTTGGTTTTTTCGCTGTGAGTCATATTGTAATAATGGCCACACCCCATTACGATTTTTACTCCACTTTGCTCGGAAATATTTTTTAATCTTATAGGATCTCTACCAATTTCATCGGGCGTACAATCAACTATAGTTTTCCCACCAAAGTCCTTAAATAATTTTAGTTCATGATTTGCAACTTGATCGCTTTCGATAAGCGCATTGTCTAAAATAGCATAAGGTTCTTGATAAACAACGTATCTATTTTGATTTGAGATTTTCTCGTAAAAAATAGATTTTTCCTTTCCCGTAATTTGTACGCAGTTTGTCATATCTATCAAAATATGTTCGTGCGGAAGAGCAATCCCCAATTCCTTTTTTTCAATCACACCCGTTACAGTTTGAATCATATTTCCTCATCCCCGTATTTGGCAATATATTCTTTTAACATTTTGTTAGTTTCAAGCGGTGCATCGCCAACTGTGTTTGAACAGAAAATTATACCGTCAATTTTGTTCTCTCTCAAAAGATTAAAATATTTTGAAAGTTGATCGCAGCATTCTTGCCCTCGGCGGATTTTATCTCGTCGTCGTGGC
>JAZORG010000059.1:0-4839 GCA_045656465.1 Christensenellaceae bacterium | reverse complement strand
AAAATATCGTCTTTTTTCATATTATTAAAGGTGTATTCAGTCATTTTTTTGAGCTTAGTTAGGTAGTTGCTTTCTTCTGAAATTACCTCGTCTAAAAAATCGAAAAGATTTTTACCACGAACTTCGGTTATAGAATCAAAGATAGATTTCTTACTGTCAAAATAATGATAAAAAAGCCCGTGGCTACATTTCGCTTTTTTTACAATATCGTTAATGGTCGTTCCGTCATAACCTTTCTCACAAAAAACCTTTAGCGCACATTCTAATATTTTACGTTTTCTTTCATCTTTTATTTTTGTTAATTGCTCTTCAGTTTTTGGCATAGTTCTCCTTGTATTGACTTTTAAGTCAATGTAACTATTATATTCGTTTTATCAGTAATATGTCAAGAGAAACATAGTGAAAAAAAACAATTAATTCACAAAAAACGATATATTTTTTTGATAGATAATCTAACAACTTTTTCCGACAAAAATAGAGAATAAAATATTAGGTTTAATATTTAATAATATAAAAAGACAATTGACATACTTTTCTAATTAGTGTATAATAATCAAATAGCGAATATTACTTAATGAAAAGGTTTGATATGAAGAATTTCTTTACAAGTGAAAGTGTTACGTCGGGACATCCCGATAAAGTATGTGATAATATTTCAGATGCAATTTTAGATGCATATTTATCTAAAGATTGTAATTCACGTGTGGCGTGCGAATGTTCTGTAACAACAGATTACGTTTTAATTATGGGTGAAATAACCTCTAAAGCAAACGTTGATATTGAAAAGGTCGCAAGAGATACGATAAGAAAGATTGGTTATACGGAAGATGGTGTTGGTTTTTGCGCTGACACGGCTAAAATAGAAATAAGAATGAATAAACAAAGCGAAGATATTGCGCTTGGTGTTGATAATTCTGTTGAAGCAAAAGAGGGGGGCGATGATTTTGATAAAATCGGTGCAGGCGATCAAGGCATAATGTTTGGATATGCTTGTAATGAAACGAAAGAACTTATGCCATTACCGATAATGCTTTCTCATAAATTGTGTGAGAAACTTGAAGAGGTTAGAAAAACAGGTTTGCTTGATTATTTGCGTCCAGATGGCAAAGGGCAGGTTACGGTTGAATATGCGTTCGGCAAGCCTGTCAGGGTTGAGGCGGTTGTTCTTTCCTCTCAGCATAATCAGTTCGTAACCACGGAAAAACTTCGAGAGGACTTAAAAAAATACGTTATAGACCAAGTGATTCCACAAAAATACCTTGATGAAAACACAAAGTATTTTATCAATCCAACGGGAAGATTTGAAATAGGCGGTCCGAACGGCGATTCGGGTTTGACAGGTAGAAAGATAATTGTAGATACATACGGCGGAATGTGTCCGCACGGAGGCGGTGCGTTTAGCGGAAAAGACCCGACAAAAGTTGACCGTTCAGCAACGTATATGGCAAGGTATGTTTGCAAAAATATCGTTAAAGCAAACCTTGCAGACAAATGTCAAGTTCAATTCGCCTATGCTATAGGTGTAGCAAATCCTGTATCCGTGATGGTTAACACTTTTGGAACAGGGAAAATGAGTGATGATAAACTTGCGGAAATTATACAAAAAGAATTTGATCTCCGTCCTTGTGCAATTATAGAAAAATTAAACTTGAGAAAGGCTGGTTATGTAAAAACAGCAAGTTACGGACATTTTGGCAAAGACGAGTTTTCTTGGGAACAAACGGATAAAGCAGAACAACTTAAGAAATATTTATAATGGGAATAAAAAAGTTTTTCAAAGAAATTTTCGATAAGTATTTTTTTAACCCCAAGTGGCGTTGTCTTGTTTGTGGAAAGGAAATCTTTAACGAGAGTGGTTTTTGTGATAAATGTTACAAAGGGCTTCCTTTCAATACAGGTTATATATGCGCTCATTGTGGAAGGAAGATAATTGCTCCTGAAAGATATTGTTCTACGTGCAAAGGATATCTTACGAGTATAGATATAGGGCGAAGTGTTTTTAATTACGAGCCACCTGTAAGCACGATGATAAAGAACTTAAAGTATAATAACCACCGATATTTAGTGGATTATTTTGCAAAAGAGTTGTCTTTTGTTTATTTGAACAATTACATTAATGCCGACTATATAACATATATTCCGATGACGGTAAAAGCGCAGAAAAAGAGAGGATACAATCAAAGTTATCTGCTTGCAGAAAAGGTTTCGGAAATTGTAGGCGTTCCATTGTATAAGGGTATAACAAAAGAAAAGGAAACTAAAAGACAAGCAACCTTAACTAAAGCCGAAAGAATGACCAATCTTAAAGATGTGTTTAAGATTGAGAATAGAAAGGGTATAAAAAAGAAGACGTTCGTAATAATTGACGACGTTACAACGACAGGCGCAACAGGCGAGACGGTTGCAAAAAAACTAAAACGAGCAGGCGCTAGAAAAGTATGTTTAATAACGGTGGCAAGTTTGCCCCCGAAAGATAAATATTAAAAATCTCAGAGTAGTAAAGGAGATAAAATGGGACTATTTAGATATATTTTAGGTGGAGAAGCAAGGCGTAGTCTAAAAAAATTGGACAAGATGGCCGATAGAGTAATATCGCTTGAAGAAAAATACGCACCGCTTACCGATGAGGAATTAAGAGAGCAAACGAATTTCTTAAAGACGAGATTAAAGTCAGGAGAAACACTTGATGACATTTTGTATGACGCATTTGCCGTTACAAGAGAGGCGGCTTGGCGTGTGCTTAATATGAAACATTATAAAGTACAAATAATCGGCGGAATTTGTCTGCATCAAGGTAGGGTTGCCGAGATGAAAACTGGTGAGGGTAAAACGCTTGTTGCAACTCTTCCTGCTTATCTAAACGCACTTTCGGGCGAAGGCGTTCACATTGTTACGGTTAACGATTATCTTGCAGCCAGAGATGCAGAGTGGATGGGAAAGGTATATAAATTTTTAGGCTTAACCGTAGGCGTTGCTCTTTCTGGAATGGAAGATGATGATAAACGCAAGGCATATGCATGTGACATTACTTATGGAACAAACAACGAAATGGGCTTTGATTATTTAAGAGATAATCTTAAAACAAGTCTCGAACATATGGTACAAAGAAAACTATCATTTGCCATTGTGGATGAAGTTGACTCAATCTTAATTGACGAAGCAAGAACACCTCTTATTATCTCGGGAAGAGGCGGCGAATCTAGCGAAAAATATATTACTGCTAATAAGTTTGTAAAATCATTAGTTAAAGAAGTGGATTTTACAATTGATATAAAAGAAAAAAGCGTTCAAATAACAGAGAGCGGTGCTCAAAAAGCAGAGAGATTTTTTAATCTTACAAACTTTTCAGATATAGAAAATGCAAGTTTATCTCACCATATTCAGCAGGCTTTAAAAGCTAATTATATCTTTAAGAGGGATAACGATTACGTTGTTTCTAACGGCGAGGTAATTATCGTTGACGAATTTACAGGCCGTCTTATGATAGGTCGTCGTTATTCGGATGGTTTACATCAAGCAATAGAGGCAAAAGAAAGCGTAAAAATCAGAAATGAAAACAAAACTTTTGCAACCATCACCTTCCAAAACTATTTTAGGCTTTATAAAAAACTATCTGGTATGACGGGTACGGCAAAGAGCGAAGAGGAAGAATTTAGGGCTATTTACGGCTTGGACGTTCTTGAGATTCCAACAAATAAACCCGTTGCTAGAATTGATAAACCAGACGTAATATATAAAACAGTTAATGGGAAAAATACTGCTATTATCAATGAAATTGCTGAAAAACACGCAAAAGGTCAGCCTGTTCTTGTAGGTACGGTTACTGTTGAGAAGTCAGAAGAGATATCAAAGTTACTAATTCGTAAAGGTATTAAGCACAACGTTCTAAACGCAAAGAACCACGCTCGTGAGGCAGATATCGTTGCTCAAGCGGGAAGATTTGGTGCAGTTACTATCGCTACGAATATGGCAGGCCGTGGTACGGATATCTTATTAGGTGGTAACCCTGAATTTTTGGCTAAACGCAAACTTCGTGAACAAGGTGTAACAGACGATATAATTGAAATCGCAACCTCATTCGTTGCAGATATTCCAGAAGAGGCTCAAAAAGTTAGAGCGGAATATAGAGAAATTTATGAGGATTTTAAGGCTCAAACAGATGCCGAAAAAGAAAAGGTAGTTGAGGCTGGTGGCTTGCACATACTAGGTACAGAACGTCACGAATCACGCCGTATAGACAACCAATTGCGTGGACGTAGTGGTCGTCAAGGCGACGCTGGGTCATCTATTTTCTTTATTTCTCTTGAAGACGATTTGGCAAAACGTTTTGGCGGAGAAAGAATGCAACGTGTTTACGAAATGTTTAAGATTGAAGAAGATCAACCAATGCAAGCGAAAATGCTTTCACGTAGTATTGAAAACGCACAGAGAACTATCGAGGGCAAAAACTTTGGTATAAGAAAACATGTTTTAGAATACGACGATGTTATGAATAAACAACGTGAAGTAATGTATGCAGAGAGAATGAAGGTTATTAAGAACGAAAACGTTCACGAAGATATCTTAAAACTTATTCCTGACTTTGTTAAATACGTGGTTAGCGGTACGATAAATAATGAAAATAAACCCGAAACTTGGGATTTAGAAGAACTCAATAAAATTATTGAATTGAAACTCTTACCAAAAGATACCAATTTTGCAACAAAAGAAAAGGTGGAAAATTGGGATTATGAATATTTTATAGAAAAACTTACTAAAGAAACTTTAAACGTTTATCAGCAGAAAATTGATAGGTATAAAGAAGAGGGTGTTGATTTTACAGAGATAGAAAGAATGGTG
>JAZORG010000058.1:0-27202 GCA_045656465.1 Christensenellaceae bacterium | reverse complement strand
GATACCTGCAACGTCGTTTCCACCAAGTTGGGATATAAGCCCATCGTATCTACCACCACCACAAACCGTTCCTTGTGCGCCGATATTTTCAGAAACGAATTCAAAAACCGTTCTTGTATAATAATCAAGCCCACGAACTATGTTTGGATTGATTTTATACTCTACCCCTGCAAGCGTCAATAATTTTTTGACCTCTTCCATATGATTGCTACAATCTTGACATATATAATCTAAAATCTTGGGCGCATTTTCGGTTATCTTTTTGCACTCGTCGTTTTTGCAGTCTAAAATACGGAGTGGGTTTTTATTTAGTCTGTCCTGACAAAGTGGACATAACCTATCTAAATTTTTATTTAAATACTCTTTAAGTGCATTTTCATATTCTTTTCTGCAAGTTTTACAACCTATGCTATTTATGTTTAGCGTTACGTTTTCTATTCCTGTTTTTTCCAAAAAAGTCTTTGCCAAAAGTATTGTTTCGGCATCAATATCTGCGCTTTTAGAACCTAAAAACTCCACGCCAAATTGATGGAATTCACGAAGCCTTCCCGCTTGCGGACGTTCATAACGGAAACAACTTGTTATATAATAAAATTTTGCAGGAAGTGCGCTATTATACAAGCCGTTTTCTACAAACGACCTTGCTACGCCTGCCGTTCCCTCTGGCTTTAACGTTATGCTTCTGCCACCCTTGTCTAAAAAGGTGTACATTTCTTTATTGACTATGTCGGTAGTTTCGCCAACACCACGCAAAAACACTTCGGTATGTTCAAAAGTAGGCGTTCTAATTTCTTGCGCCCCGAATACTTTTGCCGTTTCTCTTGCTGCATTTTCTACAAACTGCCACTTATAACTGTCCTGCGGAAGTATATCTTTTGTTCCTTTTGGTACGTTTATCATATTATTGTCCTTTTTTATTATAGTATATATTTTTTAAGGTCTTTTGCTTTTGTGTCGCCACCGAGTTTTTCTATTACGTAAGCCTTATCAATTATAAACTCTCTTTCTTTATCCCCACAAGCCTCGAAAGATATTTCTTCAATAAGGTTTTCCATAACCGTATGCAATCTTCTTGCGCCGATATCTTCACGAGTGGTATTCATATCCTCTGCAATACCGGCAATTTCTTCTATCGCCTCATCGGTAAACTTAAGTTCAACCCCATCAACCTTTAACAATGTTGCATACTGCAAGGTTATTGCATTTTGGGGTGTTGTAAGAATTTCTACAAAATCCTTTTTTGAAAGGCTAGAAAGTTCTACAAGTATTGGAAATCTTCCCTGAAGTTCGGGAATTAAATCTGATACCTTTGAAACGTGGAATGCGCCTGCCGCAATAAATAAAATATAATCGGTTTTAATCGAGCCGTATTTGGTTTGTACAGTAGAGCCTTCAACAATAGGAAGAATATCTCTCTGCACCCCCTCTCTCGAAACGTCTTGTCCGCCACCTTTACTGCCCTTTGCCGCAATTTTATCTATTTCGTCAATAAAGATTATGCCTTCATTTTCTGCCCTACGGATTGCCTCTTCGTTTACAGAATCGTTATCAATAAGTTTATCTGCCTCTTCTTGAAGAAGAAGTTTTCTAGCCTCTTTAACTTTCAACTTTCTCTTTTTCTTCTTTTTAGGCATCATATCTCCGAAAATACTTCCGATAGATATTTCTCCTGCACCGGGAACAAGTTCCATAGGCTTAGGATTGTCGATAATTTCAATCTCTATTACCTCGTTATCGTAATAACCTTTTGCTAGTCCCTCTGCTATATTTTTTTCAAAAATTTCTTGAGGAGTTTCGCCTTTATCCAAACGGCGAACTTCTGCTAAAATCTTAACGAGTTTTGCATCTACAACACTACCTGCTTTTTCGGTAACTTTGTTAAAACGTTCTTCTTTAACTAATCTTACCGAACATTCTACCAAATCACGAACCATAGACTCAACGTCTCTGCCTACGTATCCTACTTCAGTGTATTTAGTTGCCTCTACCTTTACAAACGGCGCACTTACAAGTTTTGCAAGCCTTCTTGCTATTTCCGTTTTACCTACGCCCGTCGGTCCTTTCATTATAATATTCTTTGGTGTTATTTCTTCCATTTGAGAGGGCGTTAACATACTCCGCCTATACCTGTTACGGAGTGCAATTGCAACTGCCTTTTTTGCACCGTGCTGACCTATGATATATTTATCTAATTCAGTTACTATCTGTTTTGGACTTAAATTCATACTACTCCCTCCGATTAAAGCACTTCACAAGTGATGTTATCGTTAGTGAATACACATATTTCACTTGCGATTTTTAACGCTTTTTTAACTATCTCCTCTGCTGAATAATCAGTCTCTTGACGAAGCGCTCTAGCAGCCGCTAGCGCATAGTTTCCACCGCTTCCGATTGCGCACACTCCGCCGTCAGGTTCTATAACTTCGCCCGTTCCCGACACGATTAAAAGACTGTCTTTATCTGCCGTAATCATCATTGCCTCTAATTTTCTCGCTTTGTCGCTACGCCAAAGTTCAGCAAGTTCCACTGCGCTCCTCATAAGATTTCCAGAATATTTATTTAGCATTTCCTCAAAGCGTTCGGAAAGGGTAAACGCATCTGAAACAGAGCCTGCGAATCCCAAAATAACCTTACCGTCGTAAATTCTTCTTACCTTTACAGCGTTATTCTTAAAAATAACCGATTGCGAAAGCGTTACTTGTCCATCTCCTGCAATCGCTGTTTTACCATCTTTTTTTACGGCACAAATTGTTGTCCCCTTAAATTCAATCATTGTTTATCTCCTCTATAAATTCACGAATGCAGTTTAAGCTTCGTTCCGCCTGTTCTCTTTTTCTCTCCGCTTTATCTCTAATAATCCTATTCGGCGGAGGCAAAATTCCAAAGTTTGCATTCATAGGCTGAAAAGATTTATTCTCTGTGGTAATATATTTTGCAAGCGCACCGAGAACTGTCTTTTCAGATATCATTTTGCTTTTTTTGCCTTTAATTTTTCTTTCTAAATATATAGCGCTCATAAGTCCGCTAGCAGCACTTTCCACGTATCCCTCAACGCCTGTTATCTGACCTGCAAAAAAGATTTTTCCGTTTTCTTTAAGCGAATAATCTTCATTAAGAACTTGAGGTGAGTTTATAAACGTGTTTCTGTGCATAACACCGTAACGGTGGTATTCTGCATTTTTAAGCGCTGGAATTATCGAAAATACCCTTTTTTGCTCGCCCCATAAAAGGTTTGTTTGGAAACCTACCATATTATACATCGAGCCTTCAGCATCTTCTTTACGGAGTTGCAAACAAGCATACGCCCATCTTCCTGTTTTTGGGTCTGTCAATCCTACCGGTTTTAACGGACCGAAACGCAAGGTGTCTTGTCCCCTTTGCGCCATTATTTCTACAGGCATACACCCTTCAAATACTGCCGTGTTTTCAAACTCGTGAAGTTCCGCTCTCTTTGCAGTTGAGAGCGCCTGCATAAACTCTAGGTATTCTTCTTTTGTCATCGGGCAGTTTATATGGTCGCCGTTACCCTTATCGTATCTGTCCCCGAAAAAGGCGTGTTCCATATCAATACTATCAAAATCAATTATCGGCGCAGATGCATCGTAAAAATACAATCCCCCGCCCACTATATTTCTTATGGTTTTTGATAATGGCTCTGTCGTTAACGGACCTGTTGCGATTACCGTGTATTCATCGGGATTAATATCGCACACTTCTTCGTTAATACATTCAATATTTTTTTCGCCTTTTATTTTGTCCGTAATATACTGCGAGAATTTTTCTCTATCTACTGCTAGCGCATTTCCTGCAGGAACTCTCGTTTTATCCGCCGCCTCAACGACAAGCGAATCAAGTAGTCGCATTTCTTCTTTTAATAAGCCTGCAGCATTGCCGAACACGTCGTTACTTTTAAGCGAATTAGAACAAACTAGTTCTGCATAATTATCGCTATGGTGTGCAGGTGTTTTCTTAAGTGGTTTTATATCGAAAAGTTCAACCTTAATACCACTCTTTGCCAAGCGATAGGCAACTTCTACACCTGCAAGCCCACCGCCGATTACCTTAACTTTATTCATTATTTTTTTATATAATTACAATTCTTGCCCGAACACTTTACTTTACCCTCAACTTCTATTAGGTACGCTCCGCAATCGGGACATTTTTCACCTGTCGGAATATCCCAACTCATAAACTTACAATTAGGATAATTTGAACAACCGTAAAAAGGTTTTCCGCCACGGCTAGTCATCTTTTTTGTCGGTTTGCCACATTCAGGGCAAACGCCCACACTATCGGTCATACTTACGGTGTTTTTACACTTAGGATAATTTGAACAAGCGAGGAATTTACCAAACTTGCCCTCTCTTTCTACCATAATCCCACCGCACTTAGGACAAATCTTATCTGTTGGAATAACGACCTTTTCGTTTACCGCCTTAATATTTTGACAGGTAGGATAATTCGAACAAGCATAGTAGTTACCGTATCTTCCGCTGTTAATAATCATAGGCGAACCACACTTTTCACAGATAACGTCAGTAATCTTTGCTACACGTAACTGTTCTTCAAACGGCTCGTAAAAATCTTTTATAAGTTTATGCCAATCTTTTCCGCTACTTCCTATGTCGTCAAGGTCATCTTCCATTTTTGCCGTGAAAGATATATCCATTATGTTAGGAAAGTATTTTACTAAAAAGTCAATCAAGTCGTAACTTACGGGATTAGGAACGAGATATTTTTTATCTTTTTTAACGTATTCACGCTTTTTATCCGAAAGTTTTGCCATTATGGTTGCATAAGTTGAAGGACGACCGATTCCCTTATCTTCCATACTCTTTATAAGGGTCGCTTCCGTATATCTAACAGGTGGTTTTGTAAACTTCTGCTCTTTAGTTAAGGAGTTAAGTTTAAGCATTTCACCCTCTGTAAGAGTTGGTAAGAATGCGTTTCCACTATCCTCGTCCTCTTCTTTTTTAGTGTCGTCATAAACGGCCGTATAGCCCTTGAATACCAAGGTCTTTCCACTTGTCTTTAATACATATTCGCCTGCGCCAACGTCAACTGCAACGCTATCGTATTTAGCCTCCGTCATTTGCGACGCTACAAATCTATCGTAAATAAGTTTATAGAGTTTATACTGGTTTTTATCTAGAACGTCGGCAACGCTTTCGGGAGTATATTTTAAGTCGATAGGACGGATTGCCTCGTGCGCATCTTGCGCGTCTTTTTTAGAACGATAAAAATTAGGTTTTTCTGGAACGTATTCTGCTCCGTAATTTTTTTCTATATATTCTAAAGCGCTCTTTTGTGCTTCTTGAGAAATTCTTACAGAGTCCGTTCTCATATAAGTTATAAGCGCAATATGTCCTCTTGGTGTTTCAACACCCTCGTACAAACGTTGAGCAACTTGCATAACTTGCGGTGCTGTGAGGTTTAACCTTATTGAACCGTCTTGTTGCAACGTACTCGTTATATACGGTGCAGGTGCGTGCGACTTCACTAACGCCCTTTTAACGTTCTTAACAGTAAAAGGAGCATCATATAAAAAGTTTTCTACCGCTAAAGCCTCTTCTTTTGACGATGGTTTATATTTCTTTCCGTTTTTCTCTACGAGAAGAACCTTAAAATTACTCTTTCCCTCTGGTTGAACGTCTGCTTTTAAGTTCCAATATTCTTGTGGTTTAAATGCTTGAATTTCACGTTCTCTATCAACTACCATTTTTAGGGCAACTGACTGAACTCTTCCCGCAGAAAGATTGTCGTTTAGCCTACTGCTTGCCGCAGGAGATATGGAATAGCCAACAATTCTATCAAGCACACGCCTTGCTTGCTGTGCGTCAACCAAGTTTTTATCGATTTTTCTTGGATTTTCTAACGCTCTTTTAACTGCCTTTTCAGAAATTTCGTTAAATTCTATTCTGTTAACCGCATCTTCCGATAATCCTAGCACCTCTGCCAAATGCCACGATATTGCCTCTCCCTCTCTATCTGGGTCGGTTGCGAGATATACTTTTTCTGCTTTTTTTGCTACGGTTTCAAGTCTTTTTATATCTTGCTTTTTCTCGGGCGCAATAACGTAATGCGGTTCAAAATTGTTTGCTATGCTTACACCCATATAATTAACGGGCAAATCTCTTATATGCCCTTTGCTTGCATCTACCTTATAATCCCCTTTAAGGAACTTCTCTATAGTCTTTGCTTTGTGTGGTGATTCTACAATTATAAGTTGCATTTAGTCCTCCAAGTTGTTGATTGTCAATCTAAAAACGTTGCCGTTTTTAACAACTGCACCTTTAATTTCTAGCATTGATAATAACGTTGTTACTTCAAATACACGCTTTTTTAATGATTGACTTATTTTTTCTATATGCATTTCGCCTGCGGATAGAACGTTAATTATTTCCTTTTCCTCTTGCGAAAATACTATTTTATTTTCTTTTTTTATCTCTATTCCGTAAAAATTTATTATATCATCTGGGCAATCGGCTAATATTGCGCCCTTTTTTATCAAATCGTTACAGCCTGCGCCAAGTGGAACACCTACGCTATAAGGAACTGCAAATAAATCTTTACCATAATCTATTGCGTATTCGGCAGTATATAAAGTTCCGCTTTTTACTCCTGCGCTTACAATTAAAACGCCTTTTGAAAGCCCTGCTATTATTCTGTTACGCACAGGGAAATGATAGGGTTTTGGCTGAATACTCGGCGGATATTCGCTTATAACCAAGCCATTTTCAGCAAGACGATCAATAAGTTCTGTATTATTAGCAGGATAAATATGGTCAAAACCGCCTGCAATTACCGATATCGCTTTTTTATTTTTTGATAGCGCCGTTTTAATAACCTCGCAATCCACGCCCTCAGCAATTCCCGTTACAAGAACAAACCCAACGTCTATTAAACTTTCGGTAAAGTTTTCCGCAATCTTTAATGATAGAGAGGTGCTTTTTCTGCTCCCTACCATTGAGAAAAGTTGACTGTTTGTTAAATTTATGTCGCCCTTATAATATATGACGATAGGTGGACAATCTATTTCTTTTAATTGTTTGGGATAATTATCTGAAATAATTGTTGTTAATTTAACACCTTTTTCCGAATACACTCTCAAAGTGTTTTCAAGATAATCCTTGTTTGCTGATACTTTAAGTGTAAGATATTCGTTATTTCCTATCTCCGACAGTATGTATTCTTTTTCCTCTTCTAACATTTGGGTTATAGACTCGCAGTTTTTAAGCCTTTCAACAAGCCTTTGCTTGTGTTTATATTCAAGTCCTAAAAAGGAATCTAACCAAATTAAAGAAAGTTCTTCTCTCATAAAATCGGTCATAAATCACCGTGTCTGTAACTTACAGCCTCCAAAATGTGTTCGGGGCGAATTTGGTCGTATAAATCCATATCAGCAATAGTTCTTGCCACCTTTATAATTCTGCTTCTCGCTCTAGGCGATAAGTGTAAGGTTTCGTAAGCGTTTTTAAGTATTTTTTCACACTCCTCGGTAAGAGAACAATACTTTTTAATATGCTTTTCTTTCATATCTGAATTAGTGCTGATATCGTCGTTTTTAAAGCGTTCTTTTTGAATAAGTCTAGTGCGATTTACCCTCTTCTTTATTTCTGAAGACGGCTCTGCATCTTCCGACCCCGTAAGTTCAGAATATTTTACGCTATCCACTTCCACTTGTAAATCTATTCTATCTAAAAGCGGACCTGATATCTTTGATTTATATTTGCTTATCTGCGCAGGTGAACAAGTACACACCTTATCGCTACTTCCGTAATTACCACAAGGACAAGGGTTCATACTACCGCAAAGCATAAAGTTTGCAGGATATTTAACACTTCCCGTTGCTCTAGATACGCTTATTTCACTATCCTCAAGCGGTTGACGCAAAGCCTCTAGTGTCGAACGGTTATATTCGGGCATTTCATCTAAAAACAAGACGCCATTATGCGCTAAACTTATTTCTCCAGGTTTCAAAGTTGCCCCACCACCCGTCATTGCAACGGTGGTAGCCGTATGGTGCGGACTTCTAAACGGACGAGCATATACTATTCCGTCAGAGTCGTTAAGTAGTCCACATACAGAATGAATTTTTGTCGTTTCAAGCGCCTCTTTAAATGTCATATCGGGCATAATAGTTGGAATGCATTTTGCAAGCATTGTTTTGCCCGTACCAGGAGCACCAACAAATAAAATATTGTGTCCGCCTGAAACGGCAATTTCCAAAGCACGTTTTGCAACGGTCTGCCCTTTCACAAAACACATATCCGTTCCGTAAATATTCTTCCCCTCTTCACAAACGTATTCGTGAGTTTTTATAGGTTCAATAACGTTTAATCCTGAAAGATGGTCTATTGCTTGAGAAAGACTTTCTACCGCAACAACCTCAACGCCGTGTACAAAGGATGCCTCTTTGCTGTTTTCTTTGGGAATAATAAATTTCTTAAAACCTTCTTCCGATGCAGATATAATTGTTGGAAGAACGCCGTTTATTCTTCTTAAACTTCCGTCTAACGAAAGTTCGCCCATAAACACTATTCCATCCGTATCCGCATTGAGTTGACCGCTAGATTTCAATACGCCTATTGCAAGTGCCAAATCTAACGTTGAACCTTCTTTCTTAACATCCGCAGGTGCAAGATTTATTGTTATTCTACGAGTGGGAACGTTTCTTCCACTATTTTTAATTGCCGTGCGAACACGCTCTCTTGATTCTTTTACCGCAGTATCGGCAAGACCAACCACTTCAAAAGCAGGTAAGCCATTGTTTACGTCAACCTCTACGTTAACGTGAACACCTTTAAGACCTGTTAAAGTATAACCGCTTACCTTTGCTATCATTTTCTTCCCCTTTTTTCGTATAATTTACCCAAAATTTTATGCTCTATATATAATGTTTATAGACGTTGTTTTTTTATTATATAATATTTTAATTAAAAAGTAAATTGTTTGTATAGAAAAAAAAGAACTTACCCAATTTTAGGTAAGTCCTTTGTACTTTCTTATTTCTTAATTTCTTTAACTCTAGCCGCTTTACCTGTTCTAGCACGCAAGTAGTAAAGTTTTGCACGACGTACTTTACCGTGTCTTATTACCTGTATGTCTGCAACTTTTGGTGAGTGGATTGGGAAAGTCTTTTCAACGCCTACGCCGAAAGAAATTCTTCTAACCGTAAACGTTTCGCTTATTCCACCGTGTTTACGAGCGATTACTATTCCTTCGAAAGCCTGTAATCTTTCTCTGTCTCCTTCAATAACCTTTACCATTACTTTAACGGTATCACCAACGTTAAATTCAGGAATGCTAGCTTTTACGTTTTCTTGATTGATTGCATCGATAATGCTACTCATTGCTTTTACCTCCGTTTTTATACAAGCGTTCATTGTCATCTTTAATATCGTTTATGCAAGAGGAACGCCCAAAGCGTTTATTATAATATCATATTTTTTATTTAAAGGCAAGCGTTTTTACCTGCTAAATGCATCAATTATATGATTTATTTTGCCGTCTTCAATCTCAACTACGTCAAACCTACAAAGACTGTCCATTTTATTTTGTCTTTGCAAGTATTCAGACGCAACTAAATAATACTTATCTATCTTGCGAGCGTTTACCGCTTCTGACGGCAAGCCGAAATCCTCTGTTGATCTCGTCTTTACCTCCACGAATACAATATACTCTCCATCTTTAGCAATAATATCAATCTCGCCAAGATGTGTTTTGTAGTTAGTTTTTAAAATTTTATATCCTTCGTTTTTTAAAAATTCCGCCGCTTTTAATTCTCCTGCCCTTCCCAGAAATTTTTTATAAAAGTTTTTCTGTGCAATCTGCAAGGTCCTATCTCCTTGATTTTTTCTATATGAATTTTTGTGCCGTATCCTTTATGTTTTTCAAAGCCGTATTCGGGAAATTCTTTTGCATATTCTTCCATTAGTTTATCCCTATATACTTTTGCAACGATAGAAGCGCAACCTATACTGTAACTGTTAGCGTCGCCCTTAACTACGTATTCAGCATTTATCGGTAAATGAGTATCCACTCCATCAACTAAAGTTATCTGCGGTTTTACCGTTAAACCCTCAACTGCTTTAACCATACATTTTTTTACTGCTGATAAAATGTTTATTTTATCTATCTCGTCTTGCCAAACTTCAGCGATACAGTAACAAATAGCCTTTTCTTTAATCTTTTCCGCTAAAAGAACACGCTTTTTTTCTGAAAGTTTTTTACTGTCGTCAACTCCTTCAACCAAATCGTCTAAAGGCATTATGACGGCGCAACACACAACTGGTCCTGCCAAAGGACCTCTACCAACCTCGTCAACCCCTGCTATTATAGCGTATCCTTTATCTATATTTTTTCTTTCGTAAAACAGTTTATCCATTTTTAATCTAGAATTATCTTTCCAGTTCTTCCCTTTCTAAAATCGTCTATAATAGCGGTTGCGCAACGTTCGTAATCGTATTCACCGCCCTTGCGTAAAAACCCACGCCTTTCGCATATAGCGTTAAATAAGTCAAGCGTTTCCACGTTTAAGTCGTCTATCGAATACTTGCTCTTTATTAGGTTGGGATATTTTTCTTTCATTTCTCCTAAAAACTCATACGCCAAGTCGTTAAAATCTATGTTAGCATCATTCATACTGCCGATATACGCAAGGTGCTTTGCAAGCGTTTGATTTTCAAACGCAGGGGGCATTGTCCCTGGGGTATCTAGAAGTTCAAGTTCACGAAGTCTTACCCATTGTTTACCTTTGGTAACCCCCGCTTTATCTCCCGTTATAGTCTTTTTCCCTCCGCTTAATGCGTTTATGATTGTGGATTTACCTGTGTTAGGAATTCCAACTACCATTATTCTAATAGGCTTAAACACACCCTTTAATTTATTGCGCTCAAGTTTTTCTTTTAACAGGTCGAATATTTTATTGTACAACAAATCCACAGCACGCTTATCCATTGCAGAAATTGCAACCGTTTCTCTCCCCTCTTT
Organism: Christensenellaceae bacterium; assembly: GCA_045656465.1. Taxonomy (GTDB): domain Bacteria; phylum Bacillota; class Clostridia; order Christensenellales; family Borkfalkiaceae; genus UBA1259. The sequence goes on along the minus strand of JAZORG010000058.1, from coordinate 16,210 downwards.
TGAAAACTCGCTGACCGTTCTCTTTACGTCGCTTACCTCCACAAGGTCGCATTTATTTAATACGTATAAGACTTTTTTGTTCACAAACAATTTATTTAGTTTGTTATTAAGGGAGGCTCTGGGCGCACGTGCATCTAGAACTATCATAACCCCATCAACTGCTTTTAGGTTTTCTTCCATCATTCGCATTGCTGCGGTCATATGCCCTGGAAACCATTGAAGATGTTTCATTTATTCTTCCTCTTTTACTAAGTCGGGGCGATTTTGAAGAGTAATTCTTTTTGACATCTCTTCACGCCATTTATCTACTTTACCGTGATCTCCGCTAGTTAATACTTCGGGGACTTTTAACCCCATAAATTCTTGCGGACGTGTGTAGTGCGGATATTCTAAACTTCCGCTTGCAAAACTCTCTTGAGATAGAGAGTCAGAATTTATCACTCCGTCAACGTATCTTGCAACAGCATCTACTACTGCCATTGCGGGAATTTCTCCACCCGTTAATACAAAATCCCCGATAGACAATTCTTCATCAATAAATAAGTCTATTATTCTTTGGTCAACCCCTTCGTAGTGTCCGCAAAGCAAAAGCAATCTTTGTTCTTTACTGTATTCTAAAACTACGTTTTGCTTAAAAACTCTCCCTTTTGGGGAAAGATAAATGCGTTTTGCATTATGTTCGGGGTCAACAGCCTCTATTGCGCTTGCGATAGGCTGTGGCATCATTACCATACCAGCACCGCCACCAAACGGAGCGTCGTCGCATTTTTTATGTTTATCTAAAGTATAATCTCTTATATCTATTATGTTTATTTCTAACTTTCCACTATCTACAGCCCTACCGATTATACTCGTTTTTAATGGAGTAAACATTTCAGGAAAAAGAGTAAGTATGTCAATCCTCATAACAAGCCACCTCTGAAAGTCTTTTTTTGTCTGCAATAATGGTTTTATTTTCTACATCAATTTTAATAACCGCATCTTTTAGGAAAGGAAAACGCATAATTTTTCCATCCGTGCATTTTACCGTAAAAACGTCCGTTCGAGAGGAAAACACGTCGATAACCTCGCCAACGTGGTTGCCGTCATCAGTAAAAAGCGAACATCCGATAATATCCACAATGAAATATCTGCCCTCCTCTAAAGGTAGAGCATTTTCACGGGTTACGGTTAAAAACTTGCCACGGAAAGTTTCCGCAACGTTTCTGTCCGATATGCCAAAAAGTGATAAAAACACGGTGTTACCCCCTATTGTAGCAGACGCAACACGATAGTTTTTACCGTCAATTATGACTTCTTTTAAGTTTTTGAAACGGTTAATATCATCAGTCAAGGGCTGAACTTTTAGTTCTCCCTTTATACCTTGCGGTTTGACGATTAATCCGATTTTAAGAAATTGTTCCATTTTTTACAAGTGGAAAAACGGGGAAATTATTCCTTTTCCCCGTATTCCTTAATTTCAATATTGTATTTTTTATTTTCTTCTTTTGAGCCGACACGAACTAAAGTGCGTAAGGCTTTTGCAATTTTTCCTTGACGCCCGATAACTTTGCCCATATCGCTAGAAGACAAGGTAATTGTAACCGAAACGTTTTTCCCGTCGTCAACAATGTCGTATTGTACGTCTTCGGGTTTTTCGGCAAAACAACCTACCACGTATTTAATGAGTTCTATCATATCCGCTTATTTTCCCTGAAATTATTTGCTCGACTTACGAACCTTTGTTTTTGCAGGTGAAAGTTTTGTGGGTTTTGGTAATATGCCTTGGTTTACAAGAATGTTCTTAACCGTATCGGTAGGCTGAACACCTTTAGCGAGCCAATCTTTTGCTTTTTCTGCATTTACAACTATTTCTGCGGGTTGTGCGGTGGGATTATAATGACCAACTTTGTCAATATATGCTCCATCACGTGCGTTTCTGCTGTCCGTTACTACAATACGGTAGAAGGGTGATTTTTTGTCGCCCATTCTGGTTAATCTCATTTTTACTGCCATTTTGGTTTCTCCTTAATGTTTATATAAATTTTTTTCTTATCTTTATTAAAATCTGAACATACGATTATTTTTCATCTGTTTCATCATCATTTTTGTCTGTTCAAATTGTTTTAGCAATCTATTAACGTCTTGAACTGAAGTTCCACTACCCTTTGCGATACGCATTTTACGAGAAGAATTTATTACTTGCGGATTTTCACGCTCATACATTGTCATTGACTGAATAATCGCTTTAGTTTGAGCAATTTTCTTTTCATCAATGTCCTCTTCACGGATTTTAATTTTTCCACCCATTCCAGGAAGCATTGCAAGCACGTCTTTTATTCCGCCCATCTTTTTCATCGTTTCAAATTGGGTTAAATAATCATCTAGCGTAAAGGAGTTTTCTCTAAACTTCTTTTCCATTTTCTTTGCTTGCTCTTCAGTTACGGCTTCTTGTGCCTTTTCTATGAGCGAAAGAACGTCTCCCATACCGAGAATTCTGTTTGCCATACGATCGGGATAGAATGGCTCTAAATCGCCGAGTTTTTCGCCTACCGAACAGAATTTTATAGGTTTACCCGTTACCGCTTTCATTGAAAGGGTTGCACCGCCCCTAGTATCGCCGTCAAGTTTTGTAAGCACAAGTCCTGTTACTTCAAGGCGCTTATTAAAGGTGTCTGCCACTTCAACGGCAACCTGTCCTGTCATTGAATCAACTACGAGTAAAATTTCCGCTGGCTTTACTTCCGCTTTAATTTTCTCAAGTTCTGCCATTAGTTCTTCATCTATCTGGAGCCTACCTGCGGTATCAATTATTACCGTGTCAAACCCAAAAGATTTTGCGTGCGCTACGCCCTCTTTTGCGATTTTAATAGGATTTCCTTGACCTTTTTCAAAAACAGTACAGCCTGCCTTTTCCCCCACAACTTTAAGTTGATTGATTGCTGCAGGGCGGTAAACGTCACACGCAACTAAAAGTGGCTTTTTGCCTTGTTTTTTTAATAACATCGCAAGTTTTCCTACAAGAGTAGTTTTACCTGCGCCCTGAAGACCTGCCATCATTATAACTGTTGGCGGAGTGTTTGAAATATTAAGTTTACTGTTTGCGCTACCCATAAGCGCAATCAATTCTTCGTTAACGATTTTAATAACTTGTTGAGTCGGACTTAAACTTTTTAATATTTCCTGTCCAACTGCACGTTCGCTAACCTTTGCAACAAAATCTTTAACTACCGAGATGTTTACGTCAGCCTCTAAAAGAGCAATACGCACTTCACGCATTGCAGTTTTAATTTCTAGTTCTGTAAGTCTGCCGTGCTTTGTCAGTTTACTGAATATGTGATTAAGTTTTTCAGATAATCCCGAAAAAAGTGCCATTATTCACCTATTATTGTTAAAATCTCGTCCGATATTTTTTTATCCGTAGTACTGATTTTTTTAGCAATTTGTTTTAATTTTTGATTTTTCTCTCTTAAACGTAGCAATTTTTCGTATTCGGTTAACTTTTCTTTTACCTTTTTAACAGCCGAGTAAACGCTCTGTCTAGTATTACCCTCTGGCTCTGCTATCTCCGACAAAGACAAGTCGTAACAGTAATGCGAGGAAAACAAGTCCCTTTGCCTTTCTGTAAGCAAGCCTTGATAAAGTTCAAAAAGTTCAACGTAATACAAATCTTTTTCCATAATAAAAACCAAAGGTGTAAAACAAAATTGCTTTACACCTTGATATTATACATATTAAGTCTAACCGTGTCAAACGTTTTTTATTATTTTTTTAAAATCTTAGATTTTTCCTGCATAAACTCTTCTTCCGATAGAACTTTTTCATCAGCAAGCGTTTTTAATCTCTTCATTTTGCTAATATCATCATCTATTGTTTCAACAGGTTGAGTGTTGTTTTGTAAAAGTCCGTTTTTAATATTTTCGTATTCATCACTTGTTATTACACTCTCATCATACAACGTCTTATATTTCTTTAATTTTTCATAAACGTCTAGTGCGTTGCGCGCATCAATCACATCTTTATTCTTTTTAAGAAATAACGGAGCGGAAAATTCGGGTACAGCAATTCCAAATTGCGCATTCCTTATAATTTTTACATCTAACAATGCGTTAAATCCTATATCGGCTACAAGATACACTAACTGTAATAAAACAGGTCCTAATATCATAACACAAATACCAGATATTAGAGTAATAAAGTTAACGAAAAGTTCATCATTATAAGTGTAAAAGGACACTGCTATTAATACAATTCCCGCAATAACACTTACACACATTAGAACAAATAACAACACGTTTACAATTTTTCTTACTAAATACAATGATTTATCATTTTTATTAAACATTTTAATCTCCTCTTTTGTTCTACGGTTAAACTAATTTTATTATATTCTTACATTTGTAAGAAGTCAAGTATTTTTCTTACATTTGTGAGAATATATTAATATGAGTAGTTTTAGAGAAAATTTAAAAATGTTACGTATAGATGCGAAATTAGGACAAGTTGAACTTGCCAAAAAGTTAGACGTTAGCAAGGGAATTATAAGTCTATGGGAAAACGGTTTGAGAGAACCTAATATGTCATCTCTTATTGCCATTGCAAAATTTTTTAACGTTAGTATAGATTATTTGGTTGGTATAGAGTAAAAAAAATTACACGTCGCAAAATTTTTTGCGACGTGTAAATTTTTATTGTCTTAAATTAAAACATTCCTTCTACAAATTCTTTAGCATCAAAATCTTCTATGTCGTCTAGTTTTTCACCTGTACCGACAAAGCAAACGGGAACTTCTAGTTCGTATGAAAGAGATACGATAAAACCGCCTTTTGCAGTTCCATCAAGTTTTGTAAGTATTATACCATCAATGCCGATTGCCTCGTTAAACACTTCCACTTGATTATAGGCATTCTGACCTGTAGTTGCATCTAGAGCAATAAGTTTATAATAGTTTGCATCGGGAAATTCACGTTTAACAACCCTATCCATTTTCTTCAATTCTTCCATAAGATTTGCTTTTACGTGAAGTCTTCCTGCCGTATCAATAATTAAAACGTCTGTATTTTGAGATTTTGCAGAAGTTATTGCATCAAAAACCACGGCAGAAGCATCTGCCCCTTCCGAATGTTTTATGATACGCACTTTTGCCCTTTCTGCCCAAACAGAGAGTTGGTCTGCAGCGGCTGCCCTAAAAGTATCAGCTGCAGCGATAGTAACTTTCTTTTTCTCTTTAACGAATTTGTTAGCAAGTTTACCTATCGTTGTCGTTTTTCCTACACCATTTACACCAACAACCATTATGACTGCGGGCGATTTAAATTCTAATGTATCAGCGTAATCGAGAGTTTCAAAAAGTTCTTTTTTCAATAGTTCGATAACGTAATCTTTATCTTTACATTTTTCTTTAATAGCAGTTTCTCGTATCTCATCTACAATCTCCATTGTAGTTTTCACAGACACGTCTGCCGATATTAAAATATCTTCTAATTCTTCATAAAACTCTTCACCGAGTTTGTTTTTTGCAAACAAGTCGGTAAGTTTTTTTGAAATCCCATCTCTCGTCTTTGAAAGAACTGCTTTTAGTTTAGAAAAAAGTCCCATAATCACCTATATATTTTACACGTAAATTTTAAGCCAATGTCTGATCACCAGTAATATCTGCCACGTCTGAAAGTTTAACAGAAACCATTTTTGATACGCCTTTCTCTTGCATTGTTACACCAAATAGAGCATCAGCAAGTTCCATTGTCGGCTTTCTGTGGGTTATAACGATAAACTGCGTTTCTTGGCTAAATTTCTTTAAGTATCTTGCAAATCTATCAACGTTCGCCTCGTCTAACGCTGCCTCTATTTCGTCAAGCACACAGAATGGCATAGGGCGAAGTTTTAGTATAGAGAACAAAATTGCAATAGCCGTAAGCGCTTTCTCACCACCCGATAAGAGCGAAAGTTTTTGCAATTTCTTTCCCGGAGGTTCTGCAACGATTTCAACACCTGCCTCAAGTTTATCCTCAACTTCTGAGTAATCCATTTGAAGCATAGCACGCCCACCACCGAATAATTCTTTAAATATTCTTTGGAAGTTTTCGTTGATTTTGGTAAATCCCTCGTCAAATTGCGTTAACATTTCGGTTTTGATTTGGTCTATAGCCTGCCTTAAATCGTCCTCCGCTTTTTCCAAATCTTCTTTTTGCATTGTCATTTCTTCATAACGCTCTTTTAACGCTTTGCAATCATCTATTGCCGTTGCGTTAATTGCACCGAGAGATGCACGTTTACGCCTTAAGCGATTAATTTCCGCCTCCCCCGAGGTTGCATCGTAATTTTCTTCACGCTGTTTAACCGCAGTTTCATACGTTTCTTGATAATCTTCCCAAATACTTTGTTGCAAATATTCAAGGTCAGAGTCTATCTTTGCAAGCGCAATTTCTTCTGCGTGTTTCTTTTCCGAAAGATCTGTTATTGCAGATTGCAAACTCTGTTTTAACTCATCGTTTTTATTAAGACGATCACGTAATTCTGCCTTATAGTTTTCAATATTTTCTATCTGATCACGGATTCCGTTAACGTAATCCTGTTCCTCTTTGGTAAGCGCAACTTTTTCTTGATCTAAACGAAGTTCTTCAATTATACCCTCCGCTCCTTCGTTGCTCTTTTTGAGGTTAATATTTGTCTGATTTGCCTCGCTAATAACCTTTTTAAGTCTTTCATTTTCGGTATTAAGAGAAGATATATTTCCCTTTAATTCGGTTATTCTTACTTGAAGTTCGGTGCTTTCTTGAGAAAGGCTTTCACGTTCTTTACGCAAAGCGTCGTATTCCGCCTCGTGTTTATCGGCTGTTTGCGTTGCACTTTGTCTGTCCTCTTCAAGTTTTTTACCACCACTTTGAACAGCCTCGTAGTCGGCATCAAGTTTTTTAATTCTTTCTTTAAGTTCGTCTATAATATCGGCTACCGTTTCTATTTCTCTGCCCACTTCACTTAAGGCTTTTTCAGTTAAACCGAGTTTCTCACGTTCGATAAGAATTTGCTGTCTTTTCTCATTATAAAGATCGCCAAGAATTGTCAAATCATTCATTGCCTTATCACGAGAAAGTTCTCTCTCTGCCTTGTCGGCTTTGAGTTTGTCCATCTCGGCTTTCTTCTTCTTTAGTTCTTCAGCATTATCCTCTATTTTTCTATCACTAGACAATAAGCCTACCATATCCGTTCTTCTTGAACCGCCGGTCATTGCGCCTTGAGTTGTGAATACGTCTCCATCGAGCGTAACCATCTTAAACGAGAAACGATATTTATCTGCAATTCGGGTTGCATTCTCTAACGTATCAACTATGAGAGTGTTACCCAAAAGGTTAGATATTACGTTTTCATACTGACTGTCGTACGTAACGAGTTTATTTGCAACTCCCAAAGCGCCTTTTTCATTAAGGGCGTTAGTTACTTGAATATTTTGTTCTCTTGGCTTAACGGAACTTATAGGCAAGAAAGTAATTCTACCAAGCCTATTAACCTTTAAGTATTCTATGAGGTATCTTGCGTCGTCAGGGGTTGCCGTAACGACGTTTTGAGCCGCCGCCGCAAGTGCGGTTTCTAATGCAATATCGTATTTTTTATCGCTCTTAATTAGTTCTGCAACAACACCCTTTACACGCCTTTTAAGTTCGCTATTATCCTTTGCTTTTGTAAGCAAGTTTTTAACGGCTGGCGTATATCCGTCATAGTTTTCTTTTAAAGATTTATAGAAATTATCCTTTGTGATTAACGTGGTTACAACAGAGTTTAGTGAATAAATTGCATTGTCAATTTTAGCAACTTCTTCATTACCGTTTCTAACCTCGTTCTCCATATCCTCTATTTGATTTTTAAGTTCAAATACCGAACGGTCAAGTTCGTTAATGGCTTTATCCGAACGCTCTTTGTCATTAAACAATCCTTCTCTCTTAACAGACATTTGATCGATTTTTTCGGTCATCTCGTCTAGTTTTTCAATTAGGTTATTCTTTTCAATATTCATCGCTCCCTTATTTAACTTAAGGTCTGATAAGGATTCGATAGATTCTATTATTTTCTTTCTGTTAGATGCGGCAAGTTCCTCTCCAAGCGTAATCTTTTCCGAAACACTCATCAAACGTTTTGAGAGTTTTTCGGCTTTGAGCATAAGTTCGTTTAAGGTTTTTTCATCCTCATTAACAATGTTTTGGTTATTATTTAAAGTATCCGTGCTTTGATTTATTAGGTTGATATTCTCTTCAATTTCTTTTTCCGCACGTTCAATTTGACCTTTTAAATAAGATATCTTTTGTTCGTATAACTGTTTTACGTTAGACGACCTTTCCATACCGACACGTTTTTCTAGTAATTCGTTATTGAGGTTTTTAAGTTTCAAATCGGCATCACTAATATCTGAAAAAATCTTGTCGTATTCTGCCTGCGCTTTTTCATACTCACTATTTCTCAATGCGCTTGCTTCGTCAAGACCTTTAATTCTTGTATAGATTTTATTTTTTGCACTTTCAACGCCGTCAACTTTTGCTATGTACGTGTTTAGTTCGTGGAATTTTAATTGAGCAGAAAGTTCGTTAAATTCTTTTGCTTTTTCCGCCTGTCTTTCAAGCGGTCCTAACTGATTCTCTATTTCGGTAAGAATATCTATGTAACGTACGAGGTTTTCGTGCGTACGCTCTAGTTTTCTTTCCGACTCGTTTTTCCTCGTCTTAAACTTTGCAATACCCGTTGCCTCTTCAAAAATCATACGACGATCTTCAGGTTTAGCGGACATAATTTCTTCCACTTTACCCTGACCGATTATCGTATAACCCTCTTTACCTATACCACATTCGTGAAGAAGTTCAATGATATCTCTCAACCTTGCGGGTTGCTTATTTATATAATATTCACTTTCACCGCTACGGTAAAGTTTACGAGTTATTATAAGTTCATTATAATCAATGCTGAACATTTTTGTTGAATTATCAAAAAACAACGATACTTCACAATATGAAAGAGATTTTCTGCCTTGTGTGCCAGAAAATATAACGTCTTGCATACTTGAGCCACGCAAAGATTTTGCAGATTGTTCACCTAGCACCCAACGGATTGCATCGGCAACGTTACTTTTACCGCATCCGTTAGGACCAACAATACCCGTTATTCCGTCGCCAAACTTTATTTCCGCTTTATCGGCAAACGATTTAAATCCGTAAATTTCAACTTTTTCGAAATTCACTTGCTTTTACCACCCTGTTTCTTTATTTTTTGCAAAGCGCTTTTCGCTGCGTTTGCTTCTGCTACTTTTTTACTAGGTCCTTTCCCCTCTGCAATCCTTGCGCCGTTCAACATTGCGGCAACCCTAAATTCTGGAGAATGGTCAGGTCCTTTTTTCCATAACAGCAGATATGTAATGCTACCCAACTTGTTTTTCTGAACGAATTCTTGAAAAGCAGTTTTGGCTTCGCATCCGTTATTTTTATTTTTTTTCTCTTCCGCCTCACGCTTTTCATAATCAGCAATAAGAGTTCTTTTTATAAACCTTTTCACGGGCGCTATTCCACCGTCTAGGTATATTCCCGCAACGACTGCTTCATATACGCTTGAATAAAGTTTATCGTCAACGCTAGCCGACTTTTCCTGTCCTCTGCCCAACAATAAAAATTTATCTAATCCAAGCTGTTTAACACAGTTGAGCAAAGGCTTTTTAGATACGATTTCCGCACGTTCCCCAGTTAACCGTCCCTCGTCGCCTCTAGCGTTCTTAAAAAGGTACTCGGTTACGACAAACTCTAAAACAGAATCCCCAAAAAACTCTAGTAATTCGTTATCGTTTTCACCGTGTTCATTAGCATAAGACGAGTGGGTAAAACATTGCCTTAACAACATTTTATCCGAAAAACTGTATCCTATTCTGCTTTCACAATCGTTAATATCGAAAATCATATCTATTCCTCGATATGTATTTCTTCTGCGGTAAGTTTTTCAGTAATTCTTTCAGAAATATTAAATCCCGAATACTGCACAGCCTGAAAAACCGTATTCTTTATTGCGTTTCGGTCAGACGAGCCGTGTGGTTTGATTACGGGCTTTTTCACACCCAAGAACAATGCTCCGCCTTTATTTGAATAATCAAGCCTATTTTTAATGTCGCCAAACGTCTTCTTTAAAAACAATCCGCCGATTTTGCCCTTAAGCGAGCCGTAAACACCCGCTTTTATGGTCTTCATAACCGTACTGATTGCACCCTCCATACTCTTAAGTGCAACGTTCCCAGCAAAACCGTCTGCAACAATTACGTCGTATTTTCCAGTAAGGATATCCCTTGCCTCGCAATTGCCAACAAAATTTATACCTTTAAGGCTCTTTAGCACAGGAAAAACTTCTAACGTTAATTTATTGCCTTTCTTATCTTCCGTTCCGTTTGAAAGCAATGCTACTTTAGGGTCTTTTACCCCCATGCTTTCAGCATAAGCGCTACCCATTAGTGCAAATTGAACGAGGTTAATTGCTTTGCAGTCTGCATTTGCGCCCGAGTCTAAAAGCACAACCATCTTTCCCTCCACCATTGTCGGCAAGGTCGGACTTAACGCAGGACGATTTACCCCCTCTATTCTGCCTAATTTTAAGGTTGCGCCAACCAAAACAGCGCCAGTTGAACCTGCAGAAACAAATGCGCCTGCTTCGGGATTTTCTTTTAGTTCTTTTAAGGCAACGCAAATGGAACTTTCTGGTTTTCTTCTAATTGCTAAAGTCGGTTCTTCTTCGCACGTTATAACGTCATTAGCATTGAGTATGCTAACCCTTTCTTTATTGAACGAATACTTTTTTAATTCTTCGTTTATAACATTTTCTTTACCAACTAAAACGACCCCAAAGCCCTCTTTTTCGTTAACTGCATCTATTGCGCCCGCTATAATTTCCACAGGCGCATTGTCGCCACCGAAAGCATCAACTAAAATCTTAACCATAATTTTCTCCGTTATCAGTTTTCAAGCGTTCCAACTGTTCTTGGGAATGGTAATACGTCCCTAATGTTAGCAATACCAGTTAAATACATTATCATTCTTTCAAAACCGAGCCCGAATCCCGAGTGAATAACTCCACCGTATTTACGTAAGTCAAGATATGATTTATAATCATCTTTATTGAGAGAACATTCTGCCATTCTCTGCTCTAGAATTTCCATTCTCTCCTCACGCTGACTTCCACCGATAAGTTCGCCAATTCCAGGAACAAGTAAGTCGCTTGCCGCAACCGTCTTTTTATCGTCGTTAAGACGCATATAGAACGCCTTGATTTCCTTTGGATAATCGGTTAAAAATACTGGCTTTTTGAAAACTTCTTCGGTAATATACCTTTCGTGTTCGCTCTGCAGATCGCAACCCCAGTAAACGGGAGCATCAAAGCGATCTTTAACTTTTTCTAATATTTCAATTGCCTCTGTATAGGTAAGACGCTTAAACTCGTTATCTTTAACGTTATTAAGTCTTTCTATAAGTCCTTTATCCACAAAGTTATTGAGGAAAGCAATTTCCTCTTTGCAAGTTTCCATAACTCTATTGATTATATATTTTACCATAGCCTCTGCGCAATCCATATCGTCAGAAAGGTCTGCAAAAGCAAGTTCAGGTTCAATCATCCAGAACTCTGCGGCGTGGCGAACGGTGTTAGAATGCTCTGCCCTAAACGTCGGCCCAAAAGTATAAACGTTTGCATAAGCCATTGCAAAGTTTTCTACGTCAAGTTGACCTGATACGGTTAGGCTTGCCTTTTTACCAAAGAAGTCTTGCTTATAATCGCAAGCATTATCCTCTTTGGGAATATTATCTAAATCAAGCGTAGTTACTTGGAACATTGCGCCTGCGCCCTCGCAATCACTACCTGTAATTATCGGGGTATGAACGTAAACAAATCCTTGTTCGTTAAAGAAACTATGGATTGCAAACGCAGCCTCGCTCCTTATTTTAAACACAGCGTTAAATGTGTTTGTTCTTGGACGAAGATGTGGCATTGTACGCAAAAATTCAAGCGTGTGCCTTTTCTTCTGCAAGGGAAAATCTGGAGTTGACGTGCCTAAAACTTCAATTTCATCAGCATTGATTTCAAAGGGTTGTTTGTTTTCGGGCGTTAGTATAAGAGTGCCTTTAACCATTAAACAAGCGCCAACGTTCTGCTTTGCAATATCGTCGTAATTAGCCACTTTTTCACGGTCAAAAACTATTTGACAGTTCTTAAAAAAAGATCCGTCGTTAAGTTCGATAAATCCGAATGATTTTGAGTCTCTAATAGTTCTTGCCCAACCGCAAACGGTTACTTTCTTTCCACCAAACGATTCCGAATCGGTAAATATTTTTTTGATTTGAGTTCTTTTCATAATACACCTATGATAAGTTTATTTTAAAATTATACTTATGTATTATAACATTATTTAAAAGGATTTTCAAGAATTTTTTGCTCAAATTTAATTTTTACACCCTTTTAAATGAATTTTTATAAAAATTATCCTTTACAAAAGCAGAGAGAATCCGTGTTTTTACGAATTCTCTCTGCTTTTATTTTGTTTCTTTTCTTTTATTTTTTTCTTTTTGTTTAATTTGCTTTTTTCTTCTCTTTTTTTGAGAAGTTGTTAAGCCAACTTGGCGTGCCTTTTTCCGAGATTTTAAGTTCTCCTGCATACGGAATAAACTCGCCTATTTGCTTTTTATAAGTCTGGCGTTTTTTAACAATCTCGCTCTCTGCAAATTTCCATTGTTGCTGAATTGCAAGGTTTGTTTCTAGCATTGGATTTGATTCTATTTTTTCAATGCCATCGTTTATAACGTTATTCATTATTCTAGTTATAACTATTGCGTTGATACCTGTATTTTTGTATTTTGCTTTTACACCTATAAGCGCCATTTCTAATTCTTTGGGCTTTTTAATTGCGTTTAGCACCCCTATAAAGCCTGTTGGGAAAAGTTTCCCCCTATGCTTAATCAAAGGATCGCAGATGGACGGTAAAACTATGCCAAAAGCGGCAACGTCATCGTTTTCATCCACCAAAAAACTAATGTATCTAGTATTAACTATGGTCGCAAACTGACTTAAAACGTTCTTTCTAGCCTTACCAACAATAGGAACGTATCCGTCTAAATGTCCGTAAGCCTCGTTGAGAGTATCAAAGAGTTTATCCCCATACTTGGAAAGAATTTCACGCACCGACCACTCATCTGCCAAATCTAATAATTTATATTTGTTTTTTAATTTTTCCGCAAGTTTAGTTACCCTCTCATACGGTTCAGACGGAATTACAAAACGGCGCTCAACCCATTTTGACTCGTCCTCAAAGCCGAGTTTTTCCATGTTTTGATGAAAATATGGGTAATAATAGTTAGTTGCGTAAGTACTGCGCTCGTTAAATCCGTATGTAAGCATTCCCTCTCTGTCCGTATCGTTAAATCCCCACGGACCGTGAATGATTTCCATTCCCCTTTCTTTGCCAAATTTTTCAACAGCGCCCAAAAGCGCCTTAAAAACTTCTATGTCGTCAATACATTCAAAACGGGAAAATCTAATGAGTTTTTTTCCTGTAAGTTGATTGTCAACCGTATTAATAAGCCCTGCAATTCTGCCCACAACTTCACCATCTTTGTATGCAAGGTAAGCCTTAATCTCGTTCTTATCCAAATTAAAGTTCTTTTTTGGATTAAACGTATCCACTTCATCACTCCTCAAACTTGGTACGTAATAAGGACAATCCTTATAAAGTTCTAAAGGATAATTTGCAAATGCCTTAACGTCTTTGGGAGTTTTTACTTCTTTGAGTTCAATCATAAATAAACCTTTTACTCTGTATTAATTTTACACATTCACACATATACATATATACACTATACTATAAATTAATAAAAAAAACAATTATTTAACAAAAAAATCTCTGCATAGGGCAAAGATTTTAGTAGATTCTTTTTATTGACTTTTTTCTTCTTCTTGAGTCTGTTTCACAAGCATTGGCGGACGTTCGTCCTTTAATGCCATTATATATGCGTTATATTGCTCGTCAGTTAGTTTTACAACCTTATTTTTATTCTTTTTCTTTGACATAATACCCTCCTGATATAAGGGTATTATTTGCATTTACGAAAATTTTTATACCGCACTTTTAACGCTTATTTTTATCTTCCGTTTCTATATTTTTTATCTTCTTAAAAGTTTTATCTTTAGAAAAATCACGCTCTTTATTATATTCTCCGCCTAAAGCCTCTATAGCAAAACGTAATTCCTCAAAATCAGCGTAACTTATTTTTTCTCTTTCAATTGATGCCATTAAAAAGGGAATAGCCCTATCATCGCCATATTTTGCAAGATAATTTGCATATACGGGAACGTTGTTTTGATTTTTTGCAAACTCGGTTACAAGGATATCAAACACTCTATCGTCCTTTTTGCAATTAGATAAAATTTCCGTTAAGCACGCCTTTTTTTCGCCCGCTGTTTCAGAATATTGGTTAATCACATCTTCTTTAATACTCTCTGCGTGAACGCACAATAATTCAGTTGCTAATTCTCTTATCATTTCGGGATAATCCCACATTATGAGTTCCAAATAACGCTTTAATGGTTTTTGAGAATTTAAGTCGCCTAACATATTCATAACGTAAATGGTAAACTCTTCATTTCCATCCTCTTTTAAGGCGTTACAAAGCGCATCTTCTGCCCCCTCAACTGAAGTGATTGCCTCGCACAAAAAATCAGAAATGGCAACATCTTTCAAAAGATGCTCTTTTAAGCATTCCAAAAGTTGGTCAGCGCTATAACTATTATAAAAAGTTTCAGGCGTTTTTCCGTCTAATTCTCTTAAAGTTGTCTTTCCAAACTGCGCATATAGTTCGGGGATTTTATTTTCTATTTCCTCTGGCTTTACCTTGCCTATATTTGAGTAAACGTAATCGGATATATATTTATCGAAAAGTTCATCAATATCAATTACTTTAATCATTGTTATTCTCCTTTTAGTATCCTTTTTAATGTGTTCAATTTGTTTTTATCTATGTTAAAAATTTTCAACACGTCTTCGTCTTTTTTTAACCGTTTCAATTTTGCCTCACACAATATCAAAGCGCTTAACTCCTCGTTGCTAATCTCCGCCTCTCCTATTAATCCCTTAAATTTTTTATAAATTTTGTCGCATGATTTTGCAAGTTTATCCAGGTCGTCAATTTCATAAAAAATTATTCTAGAAACGCAAAGAGCGTAAGAGCCTACGAACACAAGTCCTTCTCTATCCTTTTCCGCAAGAAGTTTATTAGGCTTTAACTTAAGGTAATAACTACCCGCTACAACTCCTATCTTTTCCTTTATTCCTTTCATTAGCCAAACATAAACAAGCACACGTTTCATCTCCTCGCCACCCTCTGGATTTAGTAACGAACTCGTTATTAAATCCTTAGTGTATTTTGAATTGGACACAGAAAGAATATATGCGGTATTTTTTATTATCTCACTATCTCTACAAAAAAGCCCCCATTCTACCGCCTTTTTAATCTCGTTAGTTTTTAATGCCTTTTCAATTTTTTCAGGCGAAGCGACAAGCGAACGTATCTTTTCTATATATTTCTTGGTTACTTGTTCGGGTAGTTCTTTTTCGTACTTAAAGGGCATTAAATTAAGTTTATCCCCATCACCGTCATCTAACAACTGAATATAATCGAGATAAAATTTTACTACTGCATCTTCGGGGTTTATATATAACACGTCTTTTAGTTCATTTATAGCGTGAATATACATTTTTTGATTAGCCAAAGAGATAGCGTAGAAAAACTTCATTGCAAGTTCATACGGTCTTTCTTCAATAATCTTCCTTAAGCACTTTGATGCCATAACGTGGTCATCTCGTTCTATTGCACACGTAACGAGTTTATACTCTTCGCCCTTTTCCCCTTTTGCACAATCAAGGGCTTTACGGTAATAAAAAGCACTATTATCAAAATCCTCTTTCATATCGTAAACGGTTGAAAGATTACAGTATGCCGTTACGCTCTCGCCGTGTTGTTTTAGAGATTTTCTACAAACCTCTTCCGCATCACTATACATTTGGCACATATAATAACTGATAGCAAGATCCCCTGCCCACTCTTCGGTCATAACCTCAAACGGAATGCTTGACAGAACTTTTATAGCCTCGGAAAAATCGCCTATTGCCATTGCGTGCTTTGCTTTTTTTATTTCGTAAGAATAATCTGCTCTGTCTAACGGATAGGCTATT
>JAZORG010000057.1:0-5598 GCA_045656465.1 Christensenellaceae bacterium | reverse complement strand
ATTGGTCTGAAATACAAGGACAGTTGATAGCGGGTGCGGTGAAACGGCTGTTGGGGTGTGCGCCCTTGATAGCCTTTCCGTCTGCATCTTTCATATCGCCATTCCAAGGATTGCCTTTCCAGTCGATAGCATTTTTGGGTGGATTTTTATCAAGACCTTCCCACCAAACTGTGTTGTCATCAAGATTTTGAACAACGTTGGTGAAGATTGTGTTTTTCATTGTAGATTTGAGAGCGTTGGGGTTAGATTTAATGTTTGTTCCGGGAGCAACACCGAAGAAACCGTTTTCGGGGTTTACTGCCCAAAGTCTTCCGTCTTCGCCAACTCTAATCCAAGCGATATCGTCGCCTACGCATTCAATCTTATATCCTTTGTCAAGGTAAGCCTTGGGAGGTATAAGCATTGCGAGGTTGGTTTTACCGCAAGCAGATGGGAATGCAGCAGCGATATATTTCTTTTCGCCCTTAGGATTGGTAATTCCGAGGATAAGCATATGTTCTGCCATCCAGCCTTCGGTTTTGCCGAGGTAAGATGCGATACGGAGTGCAAAACACTTTTTGCCGAGAAGAACGTTACCACCGTAGTTAGAGTTAATACTCATAATGGTATTTTCTTCGGGGAAGTGCATAATATATCTCTTTTCCTCAGAGAGTTCAGCGTATGAATGTAAGCCTTTGATGAAATCGCCATCGCCAAGAGCGTCGATAACAGCCTTGCCAACTCTAGTCATAATAGCCATATTGAGAACTACGTAAACAGAGTCTGTAAGTTCGATACCGATTTTTGAGAACTTACTACCAACAGCGCCCATTGAATAAGGAATAACGTACATAGTTCTGCCCTTCATAACGCCCTTAAAGAGGTCGTTCATAAGAGCCATAGCTTCGCCCGTTTCCATCCAGTTATTGATAGGAGCAGAGTCTTCTTTTTGTTTTGAACAAATAAACGTTCTACCCTCAACACGAGCAACGTCGTTTACAGTCGTACGGTGAAGATAACATCCAGGCAATTTTTCTTGATTAAGTTTAATGAGAATCTTTTCATCAACAGCCTGCTGTCTCAAAGCCTCCAACTGTGCTTCACTACCGTCAATCCACACGATATTGTCAGGCTGACAGAGTGCTTTTGTTTCATTGATAAAATCAATTACTTTCTTGTTAGTCGTCATAATATATCTCCTTGTGTATTCTCGTTAAACCGAGTTTTTATCTTTTTTATTTTTTTCTTTTATAAAGCTACAGAATGATTTTATAAAGGGGATTTTGGTAAACACCCTTAAAAATCCTTACCCTCTCGCAGTTTATATTGTATCATAGTTTTTGTCAAAAGTAAAGTTTTTTTCGCAAGAGATAATATTTTTTTGTTTTTCGAGAATTTCTAACAAACACCGCTAAAATCATTTCTTTTTTTTGCTCTTAAAACATATATATTATAAGAAAACAAAAAGGGCTACTAAAGGGGATTGTTATGGCTTTTGAAAGGCGAGTTTTAGTATTAAAGCAAATCGAATGTGGTTTTTCTAAAAAAGACAAGCCGATAGGCGGAATTTGCCGTATTGAAAAGGAAAACGGCGTGGGTGAGGTGCATTTAACAGTCGTAAACGCCCTGCCCACCGATGGTCATTACCGCCTTGTTATTATTGATTGTTCTTTTAATCATTATATTTTCAATTTAGGAAGTTACGCTAACACCTTTCACGAGGTTTTTAAGCGCCTACCCGATATTTCAAAAGGGTTTTGCGTTGGGCTTTGCTCGATTAAAAACGACATTCCTATAACCGTTGCTTTCGCTCTTGACGAACGATTAAACTATTCTCTTAGCGAGTTTAGAAAAACGGTTGCAAGCCTTTTAATTGACGAACGAAAAAACCGCATTAAAGAAAACGAGCCAAAGCAAAACGAACCACCCTTGCCCAAAGAAGAACCTTGCGAGCCTACACCCGTTAAACCTGTTTATCCGCCGCCCCAAGAACCGTCGCCCACCGTTACGCCACCAAAAGAATTTCCCTCTCCCAAGTCCGAGCAGACAAACAAAGACTATAACGACGAGGCGGTTGCCACCGAAAACTATTTTGAGTATGACGGTCAACTTCTTTGCGATAGGCTAGAAATGTTTAAGGAGTACGATTATGGACGTTTACAGTTGGAAGATGACATACCTACTGACCCAAGCGAAAATCAAGCGGAGCAAAGCCGAGAGGGCTGTTACCGCAATGAAGATGAAACAGACGACTGTTTTATCAAGAAAGATAAAGAGCCTTACTATCTGTCAGTCGCAAAAGAGTTAAACGACCTATTTGAAAAATTCCCCGAAGAAAAATCCCTTCGTAAAATTTTACCCGAGGGCAAGTTTGTAAAGGTGAATTATTCGGAAGAAAAGTTTTACGTTGTAGGCGTTGTCAAAGAGGACGGCAAGGAAAAATACATCTGTTACGGCGTGCCCGACAGTTATTCGCCCACACCACCTACTGCGCTTAAAGATTGCGCTACCTTTATCCCTCTTTCGTTGTTTGACTTACAAGGGAAAGGGTTTTGGATGATTTTTCAAGACGCACTATCGGGAGAATGTATTCGCCCCGAAAAAGTTTGCTGATACCTTTCTTAACATATTTTAAAACCCGCGTGATGCGGGTTTTAAGTTTTTTAAGAGTATTTTTTTACTATCTTTTCCATTTGAGGAAGAAGTTTTTCCATATCCTCTATGAGTTTAAATTGAGTTCTTGCCCTGTCAAGGTTATGTTCTTCTCTGTGCGTTCTAAAATAAATATCCCCCTCTAAATAGTCGGCTAAAAATCTCATTCCACACTCGTACGTCATAAGTATTGCACCGAATGCGAGGTTTTCTTTTTCTATATCGATTGCACCCTCGCCCACCGCCGAAAGGTAGCCTTTTGCGTAAGATTCAAACAATTCTATGCTAAAGTTTACCTTGCTTAAATCTTTTTCGTCTTCTGCTACGGGATTACATCCAAAACGAATACTGTCGCCAAAATCGTAACAAATACTACCTGGCATTATGGTATCGAGGTCGATAACCGCAACGTATTTACCTGTTTTACTATCTAGCATAACGTTGTTTAGTTTTGTGTCGTTATGCGTAACTTTTGTGGGCATTTCACCGCTACGCAAAAGCTTAACTATTCTTCCACAGTATTCTTTTCTTGATTGAACAAATTCTATTTCCTTTTGAACGCCTTTTGCCCTGCCCACTTTATCTTCTTTTAATGATTTCTCAAAATCACAAAAACGTTTTTCGGTGTTGTGGAAATCGGGAATAACTTCGTAAAGACCACTAGCGTCAAACTCCGAAAGAAGTTTGGCAAAGTCGCCAAACGCAACGGCGCTTTGATAAAAATGCTCGGGCTTTTCAACTACCTGATATGCAATTGCATCAGTAATGAACTTATACATTCTAAAATAACCGTCGCATTCGGGACAATGATAGAAAGTGCTTCCGTCCTTTAGATATACTAAACTTAAACTTTCCCTATCGGGATTACCGCCACGCTCTAAAATCTTTTTGCGATTAAACTCGGTTACCGAACGGATATTGTTCATAAGTTCGGGAACGTTCTTAAATATTTTATTGTTTATTCTTTGTAAGATATACTCTGTATTTTTTTTGTCCTTTTCTATCACGGCAAGGTAAGTTTCGTTTATATGTCCCTCTCCGTATCTTTCACAGGATAAAAGATTTCCCTCAACTTTAAATTGGCTTATAATTCTATTAAAATCGTAGTTCATTTCTTCCTCCGAATAAACAATTTGCTCTTATAAAGATTTTAACATAAAACACCCCTGTTTTCAAACAAAAACTTTTGTATTATAGGACGGTGTTTTTGTGCTAAAAGATTTTTGACGTTTGCTTAATCTTCTGCTAGTCTTTTACATTTGCAGTTTGTCTAAAATTTTTGTTGCGACAAGTATTCTCATCACTATGGTTGATAAAATCACGCCTATTCCGCCTTGAATAAGATTCCAAGGCACGTTAACGATAGCAACGGTAGCCGTTTCAAAGAATAATATTTCATAAAAAAAGTATCCAAAAGCCATAACAACTGCCCCCACGATACCGCCGACAATCTCTCCAATTACCGCTTTCTTCGTTGCTTTTAATATACCCTTATATACAAAAAAAGCAACCAAAGCCATTGCCGTTTTAATAATTAACGTTCCCGGCGCATAAGATATATACCCTAAAAGGTCGGCAACCGCCGAACCAACACCCGCAGCGAACGTTCCGTAAATCGGACCTAATATGAAAACTGAAAGCAGAACGAACACATCCCCCAAGTTTACGTATCCTAGTGGCAGGGGTATTCTTATAAACATTGTAGAAACAATGGTTAATGCCATAAAAAGCGAGGTTAAAACCAATTTTTTTGTAGTTAAGTTTTTCATTGTTATATCCTTTTCTATGCTTTTGCATCTTATCATTCTTACTATATTTTAACATAACTTTCCTCGTTTTTCAAGCGAATACTTTTATATTTTAATAATGTATTAAAAAAGTTGTTTTTGCTTAATAGTTTATACTTTTTAAAAAAATCAAGTTTATACATATAAAATATCAATTTTGTATGTAGAATTTATTGAAAATTATTGATATAATATATATAATGTAATAGCATAAACTATAAAGTTTTTATAAACATTTAACAATCGGAGAATTTTTATGAAAAGGAAGATCATATCATCACTACTTTTATTTGTCTTTATTTTATCGTTTGCTTTCTCTAACGTGGCTTGCGCTCACACCCACGTTTTTGACAAACAAAAGGCAACGAGCGAATTTTTATTGACAGACGCTACTTGCAAAACTAGTGCGACTTACTATTATTCTTGCTCTTGTGGCGAAAAAGGAACGGAAACGTTCAATGGCGAACTTTTTAAGGAATGCGTTTTTGAAAATGACGTTTGCGTAAATTGTGAACAGAAAAAACCGACAGACGGTTTATCTTATCAACAACTAGAAAACGGAACTTATAGCGTTTCCGTGGGAGAGGCAAAAGACGCTACAGACGTCGTAATCCCCTATTCTTATAATGGTATTAAAGTTACAGAAATTGCCAAAAACGGATTTAAGGAATGCGCTAATTTAGTTAGCGTTATAATTCCCGAGAGCATAGAAAGTATCGGCCGTTTCGCATTCTTTTCTTGCCCGAATTTAAGTTCAATAAATATTCCCTCCTCAATAACTGTTATTAACGCAAGCACGTTTGATAGTTGCACAAGTTTAACAAGCATTGAACTTCCCGAGAGTATAACAACAATCGAAGTTGCAGCATTCTCCAATAGCGGTCTAAAGAGCATAACAATCCCAGAGAGCGTTACTTCAATCAAAGATTCAGCTTTTAGATATTGCACCTCTCTTAAAAAGGTTATAATCCCTATCGGAGTAACCGAAATCAAATCTTTTGCCTTTGCAAACATTCCTGGATTAGGAATTTTATGCAGAGCAAAATCTAAACCAGAGGGTTGGATATACAACTGGTATTACGAGGGTATGTCCAGTGCTGAAGGCTTATGGTTAGACTGGGATTATCAAGATTAAAAATATTTATAGAATAAACAACGCCCGATTGCGTGATATCACGCA
>JAZORG010000056.1:0-36079 GCA_045656465.1 Christensenellaceae bacterium | reverse complement strand
CTCAAAAATGGTTCCGTTAAACACGGTGTTAAACGTAGGAGACGTTGTAGAAATAATTACTTCGCAAACCTCCAAAGGTCCATCTTGGGACTGGCTTAAGATTGTCAAAAGTTCTAGCGCACGTGTAAAAATAAAACAATTCTTTAGACGTGAGATGAAAGAAGAAAATGTCCGCACGGGAAAAGTAATGCTCGAAGCGGAGGCAAAACGCAGAGGTTTTGCCCTTTCCGAACTTCTCACCGAAGATGCGTTTATTCAGTTGGCTGCAAAACTTTCATTTAACGGACAAGATGAAATGTATGCATCTATAGGCTATGGAGCAGTATCTGTTAATCAAGTTATAGTTAAACTTATAGATTACCAACGAAAGAGTCAACCCGAACAGGAGATACCAAAGTTTTACAAGTCAGGCAAGAAAAATGACAGTAGCGTAAAAGTTAAGGGAATGGCGGGATTACTCGTAAGGTTTGCAGGATGTTGTAATCCTGTTCCTGGTGATGAAATAGTAGGATTCATATCACGTGGACACGGGGTTACCGTACACAGAAAAGACTGCCCCAATTTAAGCAATTTTGATGAAGAAAGGCTCATTGAAGTTGAATGGACGGGCGTTGCCGATGATGGTGCATACAATGCAGGCATAAAGGTTGTAGGGGAAACTCAAGCGGATATTTTGACAATAGTTGCAGGTGTTTGTTCGCAGTATAAACTCGATATTATATCCACAAACGGAAGAACGGATTCTAAAACCAATCACGCCGTTATCGATTTCCATATAAGACTTACAAACTCTGACGAATTAAATAATCTAATAAATAAACTCCGTCAGAATTCCAAAATTTTAGATGTATTTAGGACGGCAAATTAATGAAACTCTATTATTTATCTTCAGGTCCTTTACGTGTCAATACATATTTTTTGGTTAACGAAGATAACCAAGCAGTAGTTATAGACGGAGGAGAGAATTATAAAAAAATCAAGCAGGCAGAAAACGATTACGGTTTCAAAATTAAAGACCTTCTGCTTACTCACGCACACTTTGATCACGCAGGGAATGCAAAAAAATTGCAAGATGACGGAGTTAAAGTGCATATCAGCAAATTAGATGCGCCAAAACTTCTAAACGACGATAATTTAAGCAAGGATTTTGGTAGATCGTTCGATTATTTAACCGCCGATTACATTTTTGAGGACGGAGATGAACTTGAGGTTTGTGGGTTTACGATAAAAGTAATCGCAACGCCAGGACATACGGACGGTTCAGTTTGCTTTTTAATAGAAGATATGCTGTTTACAGGCGACACGCTATTTTTAGAAAGCGTAGGCAGAACGGATTTTAAGACGGGAAATAGACGTGATTTAAGAGCGTCCATTCAACGCCTTTTTGCACTAGAGGGAGATTATAAAGTTTATCCTGGGCATCAGGAGTTTACCACCCTTTCACACGAGAGAATATATAATACGTTTATCGATTATGATTGATACAGACATAAAGAACGCTGAAAACGACCTTTCGGAGGTCGCAAATCTTTTTGACGGCGGAGAAAACTTAATAATAAAACACAGACTTAAAGAGGGCGAAAATAAACTCGTAAACACCGTTACGGTTAATGGTAAAATTTATGCGTATGGAAATCTTGTAAAACCTTTTAAGGACGAAATTGAAAAAAAACGCATAGTTAAACGTTATGCGAAATTGTCCCTTTACAAGGCACTCTCAAAGCATTTTGACAAAGAATTGCCGTGGGGTGCATTGACGGGAATAAGACCGACAAAACTTGCTTATCAGCAAATAGAAGAATTAGGTAATTTTGAAGAATTTTTTACTGACACAATGAAAGTTAGTAAAGAAAAAACTGCGCTCATATCCCAAATACTTGATAACCAAAAAGGAATATATAAAAAGGACGATAACAATACGGATTTCTTTGTGTTTATTCCATTTTGTCCATCAAGATGTAAATATTGTTCGTTTATAAGCGCAGATATTAAAAGCGCAACAAAGCACGTAGAAGAATACGTTAAAACACTTATTTCAGAGATTGAGTTTAGTAAGAAATTTATAAAAAATTTACGTAGCATATATATCGGTGGTGGAACGCCTGTAGCCTTAAACGACGAGTATTTAGAAGCAATATTAACTTCAATAGACAGCATCAACACAGGCGTTGAATATACCGTCGAAGCAGGAAGACCCGATAGGATAACTGAAAGCAATTTAAGAATCCTAAAAAAGCACAACGTAAGCAGAATTTGTATCAATCCGCAAACGTTTAACGATAAAACGCTTAAAATTTTGGGTAGAAATCATACGGCTCAAGACGTTATAGAAAAATACAATTTAGCCAAGAACGATTTTTCTGTTAATATGGATTTAATTGCAGGACTTGACGGGGAAAGTTTTGAGGACTTTAAATATAGCATTGATAAAGCGATAGAACTTTCTCCTGATAACGTAACAGTTCATACGTTATGCATAAAGCGTGGCTCATACTTAGCGCAAACGGAAAATCGCCTTTCTGGAGAAGTTGTGTCTAAAATGGTAGATTATGCATTTGAGGCATTGACAAAAGCAGGATATTCTCCATATTATCTGTATCGTCAAAAATATATGGCGGGAAATCTAGAAAACGTTGGATATGCAAAGCCAAATAAGGCTTGCGTTTATAACGTTGATATAATGGAAGAGATTTCAAACAACGTTGCCTGTGGGGCGAATGCGATAAGTAAACGCATATTTAACGGAGGGGAGAGAATAGAAAGATCTGCTTCCCCCAAAGACGTGGTTACGTATTTAAACAAAATAGAAAAAATTAAGGAAGAAAAAGAAAAACTTTTTTCGACAAAGTGTTAAATGGATAAACTAATAACTTTCGCTGTACCGTGTTATAACTCGGCAGAATATATGGATAAGTGCATAAAATCATTGCTAGAGGCGGGTGAAAAGGCTGAAATTATAATCGTTGACGATGGATCTGTAAAAGATAATACTGCACAAATAGCAGATGACTATGCTAAAGAATATCCCAATATAATTAAGGTAATACATAAGGAAAACGGCGGACACGGAGATGCTGTTTGTTCGGGGCTAAAAGAAGCGACAGGAAAATATTTTAAGGTTGTGGATTCTGACGATTGGGTGGATAAAGATGCACTTAATAAACTTCTAGAAACACTAGAGAGTTTTAACGATGAAGAATATGCTGACGCCGTGCTTACAAACTACGTTTACGAACACGTTTATAATGGTAAGCAAAAAATTGTAAATTACAAAAAAGAATTACCCGTGGGCAGATTTTTTGACTTTGAGGAAAGTAAAAAGTTTGCGCCTGGAAAGTTTATTTCTATGCATAGCGTAACGTATAGAACTGAACTTTTAAGGGAGATAAACTTAACGCTTCCCAAACACACGTTTTACGTTGATAACATATTTGTATTTGCTCCTTTACCGTACGTAAAGAAGTTCTATTATCTAGACGTTGACTTTTATAGATACTTTATCGGAAGACCAGATCAGTCTGTTGCAGAAAGCGTAATAATGAAAAGAATTGACCAGCACATAAGAGTAACGAAAATTTTAATAAAAGAACACGATATGTCTAAAATAGAAAAAGAGCGACCTGTGCTTTATAAGTATATGCTTGCCTTTCTGTCTATAATGATGACAATAAATAGCATTTATCTTATTAAGATAGGCACAAAAGAAAGTATGGAAGAGAAAAAGGCGTTGTGGGCATATCTGAAAGAAAACGACGAACAAACATATAAAAAATGCAAAAAGCGTTTTGAGGGAATGGCGTCAACAGAAAGCAGATTTGTATGTTGGATATGCAAAGTTGGATACGTAATAGTGAGAAAAATATTCAAATTTAATTAAAAAGAGTAATAAAGGATAAAAAAACAGTTTACAAAATCGTATAAATTTGATATACTTTTTAGGCTTGGTACTTTTTGCAAGGTTTACAGGTTCTCCACCGTTAACTTTGCTTAAAGCGAATTATTCCATATAAATAGGAGGTTAAAAGATTATGGACAAGGCAAGAAAAGCGGAAATCATCGCAAAATTCGGTAAACACGAAGGAGACACAGGTTGTGCAGAAGTGCAAATTGCTCTTCTTACAGAAAGAATCAATCACTTAAACGCACACTTGTCAATCAATAAGCACGACAATCATTCACGTCGTGGGCTTATGAAAATGGTTGGTGAAAGACGTAGTCTTTTGAAGTATTTACAAGAAATTGATATCGAAAGATACAGAAAGATTATCGCAGATTTACAACTCAGAAAGTAAAAAATCAAAGGTCGGGGCGGCATAATTTTTTGTCGCCCGATTTTTGTTAAAAACGTAACTTTTACGGAGGCGTAGGTTGCGCCCCGTTTCAGAAATATACAGAGTTAGAAGGAGAGAAATATGACAGAAACATTTAGAGTGTTCAAAACCACCCTTGGCGGTAGAGAACTAATTGTTGAAACAGGAAAATACGCAGAACAGACAAACGGTTCGTGCGTGGTAAGGTGTGGGGAAACGGCAGTAATGGTAAACGTAACTATGGCTCCATCTCCCAGAGACGGAATGGATTATTTCCCCTTGGGTGTCGATTTTGAAGAAAAAATGTATGCAATCGGCAGAATTCCCGGTGGATTTAAGAAGAGAGAAGGCAGAGCGTCTGATAAGGCAATTTTAACTTCAAGACTTATCGATAGACCTATCCGTCCCTTGTTTCCTAAAGGACTTTTTAATGACGTTATAGTAATTGCAACTGCATTGTCGGTAGAACCCGATATTCAACCCGAAGTTTTGGCAATGATTGGTAGTTCAATAGCAATCAGCATATCGGATATTCCGTTTGCAGGTCCTACAGGAAGTGTAGTTGTTGGTATGATTGACGGCGAATACGTTATCAATCCCGACGAAGCGCAAAGAGCAAAGAGCGCACTTACCTTAAACCTTGCAGGTACGAAAGATGCAATAATGATGGTTGAAGCGGGTGCTAACGAAATTAGTGATGACCAAATGGTAGGCGCAATTCTTTTTGGACACGAAGAAATTAAACGTCTTTGTGCTTTCCAAGAAGAAATCGTTAAGGAAATCGGCAAACCCAAAAAGGAAATTGATTTATATCACGTTCCCGAAGAAATCGACAACGCAGTAAGAGCATATGCAGATAAGATGCTTGACGATGCACTTGACACGTTTGATCGCCACGAAAGACAAGCAGGTCAAGATAAAGTTGAAAAAGATTGTTTAGAACATTTTGCAGAAATTTTCCCCGATAAAGCAAGGGAAATCAAAGATGCTCTTTACTATATGACAAAAGAAAAAGTAAGGGCAAAAATAACCAACACGGGTATTCGTCCTGACGGAAGAAAACTCGATGAAGTAAGAAAAATTTGGTGTGAAGCAGGCGTTCTTCCTAGAGTTCACGGCTCGGGCGTATTCACTAGAGGAATGACACAGGTTATGTCAACCTGTACTCTCGGAATGATAAGCGAGGCTCAAAAACTCGAAGGACTTGACGGAGAAAGTAGCAAGCGTTATATGCACCAATACAATATGCCGGGATATGCATCAGGCGAGGCTAAACCCTTAAGAAGTCCTGGTAGGCGTGAAATCGGACACGGCGCACTTGCAGAAAGAGCGCTTGAGCCGGTTATCCCCAGCGAAGAAGAGTTCCCTTATGCAATCAGAATAGTATCTGAAGTATTAAGTTCAAATGGTTCAACCTCACAAGGTAGCGTATGCGGTTCAACACTTGCTCTTATGGATGCAGGCGTTCCGATTAAAGCACCCGTAGCAGGTATCGCAATGGGTCTTATCAAAGATACCGAAACAGGTAAAGTATCAATCCTTTCTGATATTCAGGGATTAGAAGACTTCCTCGGTGATATGGACTTTAAGGTAGCAGGTACTGAAAAGGGTATTACCGCTATCCAAATGGATATTAAAATCAAGGGTATTGACGAACAGATTTTACGTAAGGCAATCGCACAGGCAAACGTAGGTAGGCAACACATTTTAAGCAAGATGCTAGAAGCAATCGATGCTCCTAGAGCAGAACTTTCTAAATACGCTCCTAGAATTATCAGTTTTGCAATTGATCCCGAAAAAATCGGTGACGTAGTTGGAAAACAGGGTAAAGTAATCAACAAGATTATTGAAGAAACGGGTGTTAAGATTGACATTGAAGACGATGGACGTGTAAACATTGCAACTGTAGGAAACGTTGAAAATGCTGAAAGAGCTAAAGCAATAATTCTCTCAATTGCAAAAGATCCCGAAGTTGGCGATATGTTTATATCCGAAGTAGTAAGAATTCTTCCTAAAGTAGGCGCATTCTGTGAATTAGCACCTGGAAAAGACGGTTTAATTCATATCAGTAAGATGAGCGAAAAACGCATCAACTCTGTTGAAGAAGTATTACACATCGGCGATAAGGTAAAGGTTGAAATTATTAAAATCGGTGAAAAAGGAATAGACCTTAAATTGCTTGAAATCGTAAACGACTGATAAAAGTGGCGTTAGATTAAAAGTTTATAATATGCAAGGCAATCAAGGCCTTGCATATTTTTTATCGGGACAGACAGGACAAATAGAAAATATATAGTAATTTTACTCCATCTTTATTCATAGAATACGAATAGGGGTGAGGGAAAATGAAAAAACTAAACGTGAAAGTAACCGTAATAACAAACGTTATATTGGTTGCAGTATTTACCGCAGTTTTAGCAGTATGTTTTTTACCGCAAAATGCAGTTCCTATATATGGTGGAAACAGTTTGTCGGCAATATATAACGGCAACGTTTTAAATAAAAACGTATCTATAATGTTTAACGTTTATGAAAACACCGAGGTTGTTAACGACATTATAGACGTGCTTGACGAAAAGGAGGTGAAAGCCACTTTTTTCGTAGGCGGATGTTGGGCAGACGATAACGGCGAAACATTAAAGAGAATTGTAGGTAGTGGACACGAAATAGCAAATCACGGTTATTTTCATAAAGATCATAAAAAACTTTCTTTTGAGAAGAATAAAGAAGAGATAATGCTAACAGGTGTCGTGATAAAAGCCCTTTGCGGAGTTCAACCCACCTTGTTTGCGCCCCCTTCTGGAAGTTTTAACGACTCAACGTTAGAGGCGGCTTTTGAACTCGGATATCAAGTGGTAATGTGGTCAAAAGATACAATCGATTGGCGTGATAAAGACGTGGATATTCTATATAAAAGAGCGACAAAAAACCCTGCAAACGGCGACCTGATTTTAATGCATCCTAAACAGCATACCTTAACAGTACTACCTAGAATAATAGATTTTTATAAAGAAAAGGGGTTTGCCCTATGTACGGTAAGCGATAACATTAAATGACAGTACATATTCGGAGAAAATAATGAGATATTTAAAAAGATTTGATAATGGACTAAAACTTGTTATAAACAAGATGGATGGATTTCTATCTGCATCGGCAGGTGTTCTTGTTAAAACAGGTAGCAGTAACGAAAATAGCGATAATAACGGCATATCGCATTTTATAGAGCACGTTATGTTTAAGGGAACAAAAAAGCGTAACGCATTTGAAATTTCTGACCATATAGACAGAATAGGCGCACAAATAAACGCTTTTACTAGCAAGGAACTAACTTGCTATTATACAAAATCCACGGGCGAACACTTGAATGAATCGCTAGAAGTTTTGTCCGACATATTTTTCGATTCACAATTTGATAAAGACGAGCTTGAAAAGGAAAAAGGCGTAATTATTGAGGAAATCAATATGAGTGAAGACACGCCCGAAGAACTCTGTTTAGACCTTCTTGCTAAAAGTTATTATGGCGAAACGGACTTTGGACAAACAATATTAGGCCCTGTAAAAAACATCAAACATTTTACCCGAGATGATGTAAAAGAATATATGGATAAATACTATACGGCAGATAACGTAGTTATCTCCGTAGCGGGAAACGTGGATATAGATAGAACGGAAGAGTTTATTGAAGAACACTTTGCAAAAAGATTTATCAAAAAGAAGAGCGTGCCTCAAGCGGTAGTTTTGCCGTCGGATAAGAAAAATCTATATAAATGTAAAAAGATTGAGCAAACGCATATAGGTTTTGCAATGAAAGGCCTTAAAATAAACGACGCAATGAGCGATGCATTTGCAATAGCAAACACCGTCTTGGGTGGAGGAATGAGCAGTAGATTATTCCAAAAAATAAGAGAAGAATTAGGACTTGCATATAGCGTTTATTCATACGGCTCACAATATAAAACGGACGGCGTTTTGGAAATCTATGCAGGAGTAAATACGGCAAATAGGGATTTAGCGGTAAACGCTATTGCAGAAGAAGTAAGACGTTTTAAGAAAGAGGGAATAACCGAGCAGGAATTTATGCGGGGTAAAGAGCAACTTAAAAGTTCGTTCATAATGAGTGGAGAAAGCACGGCATCACAAATGATGCTACACGGAAAACATCTAATTTATTTGGATAAAGAATACGACGTTAAAGAGAGATTAGAAAAACTAGAAAGATTAACACTTAAAGACGTGTTAGAAGCAATAGAGTATTCATTCGATATAGAAACTTGTTCAACTGCAACAGTTGGCAGTAAACGTTCGGCAATAAAAATATAAAACTTTTATTAAGGCTTTCAGACGGAATTAACCGTTTGTAAGTCTTTTTTTTACCCTTTATAGCATATACATTAGAGTATGAAATGGTTAAGGGCGATATCTTTTTTATTGATAATATTTGCAACGCTTTTCACAGCCTTTTACGGTAGATATAAAATTAGTGAAGAAGGAGTGGACGTAGAGGCTGAAAAATATAAGGGTGTTATAACAATGTGGCAAATAGATAGTTTTGAGGGGGGAATAGGTTCGAGAAAACAATTTTTATTAAAGGTATCCCGAGCGTTTGAAAAAGAAAACAACGGTGTATTGGTTATGGTAATAAATCAAACGGTAAAAGGGGCAGAAGATGATATTAAAAAAGGAAACTTACCAGATATAATTTCATACGGTTGCGGTATTGATGTTTGCGGATATGGAAAGATTAACCCCAATAATACGGTTTTAGGTGGAATGGTTGGCGATAGTTGTTATGCGACGGCTTGGTGCCGTGGGGGATACGTTTTGATAGCAAACCCAAATATAGTAAAAAACGAAGTGTTTGAGCAAGATTGTTACAGCGAGATAACAGTTTCGCAAGGTGAATATACGCAACCTATTACAGGCTTGCTTTTTGAAGGTATTAAAGCACAAAAGGTAACAGTTATGCAACCTATGGATGCATACGTAAAATTTGTTTCGGGAAAAACTCCCTATCTTTTGGGAACGCAAAGAGATATAAATAGGTTAACTAATAGGGGAATGGAATTTATTGCAAAACCGTTAACTCAATTTAACGATCTTTTTCAGTATGTAAGCGTAACGTCAACCGACCAAACAAAGCGTTATTATGCAGAGGAGTTTGTAAAATTTCTCGTTGATGAAAGGGTTCAGACCCAGTTAAACACGATAGGGATGTTATCGGCTTTTTACGACGTGGAAAACCAAACCCCAACGCTAAATGAAATGCAAAAGATTAAAGAAAGTGTAACCGTTAGTGCATTTACCGATAAAAACGTAATAAAAGAAATGCAAAGGATATCTAAAATGGGTATAGAAGGGGATACGGACGCACTAAATAAAATAAAAAATATGTGTGTTATATCTTGAAAAAAATTGTAAAATATAGTAAAATGATATAAGGAGCGGTATGGGCTTTCATCAGGAACTTGGAAGAATAAGTTGTGTAAAGATAAAACATTTAGAACCAATGAAAAACCACACTGCGATAAGGGTGGGGGGCAGAGCGAAATATTATGCTCAAGCAGACAGCCTTTACGGAATAAATTTATTATCTAGTCTTTGCAAACAGTATAAAGTCAATTACAAAGTAATTGGTAACGGAACAAATCTTTTAGTGTCGGATAAAGGATTTGATGGAATGATAATTGATTTAAGAAAATTGTCCGACGTGTTTTTCAAAAAAGATGAAGTGCGTGCAATGGCGGGTGCAAATCTAGAAAAACTAATAAAATTCTGCTATGATCATCGCCTTGCAGGTGTAGAGGCATTATCGGGAATACCTGCAACAGTTGGTGGAGCAGTGGTAATGAATGCGGGAGCGTTTGGACATAATATATCAGACTATATTACGACTGTTGAAACTTTAAGTAACGGCAAAATTAAAGTTTACGACAAAGAAAACTGTAAATTTTGTTATAGAGGTAGCAGATTTTTAAATAAAAAAGAAATAATTATTTCTGCAACATTCCTCTTTGAGCATGCTGACAAGGACATAATTTCAGCAGGAATGAAAACCTATTCGGAAATAAGAAAAATGATGCACCCAACAGGGCGCAGTTGCGGTTCGGTGTTTAAGAATCCAAAGCCAAGTTCAGCAGGTGCGCTTATAGACAGAGCAAAACTAAAAGGTTTTGCCGTTGGAGGAGCAAGGATATCCGAAAAGCACGGTAACTTTATCATAGCCGAACGCAATGCAACGGCAACAGATGTGTATTTGCTAATTAAATTTATAAAAGAAAAAATAAAAAGCGTATTCGAAGTAGAATTAGTTGAAGAGGTTGAATACGTTGGAGAGTTTTAATGAAACTTACTGCCGATTACCATACGCACACCGTGTTTAGTCACGGTAAAGGCGAAATAATCGACAACGCCCGTGTCGCAAAAGGAAAAGGGTTAAAAGAGGTCGGAATATCCGACCATGGTTTTGCGCATCCTGCTTTTGGACTAACAAAGAGAAAAGTGCCAAAAATGCGTATATTGTGCGACCAGGCAAGTAAAGAGACGGGAATAAAAGTATTGTTGGGAATAGAAAGTAACATTATTGGAACAGACGGAAAGGTGGATTTAAAACCGAGTATGTACGATAATTTCGACATATTTTTAGCGGGGATACACAAATTCGTGCTTTACCGACCCGAGGCTTTTTTTAAGATTTCCATTCCAAATTTATTTAGAAAATATATTCATCCAGAAAGAGCGTCAAATCACCTTATTAAAGAGAATACAAAAACCTTTATAAACGTAATAAAAAATAATCCTGTAGATATAATAACACACATAAATTTTGATTGCTATGCAGATGCTGTAGAAGTAGCAAAAGTGGCATCCGATTACGGAACGTATATAGAATTGAACTCAAAAAAGACACACCTTACGGACGAGCAGTTGTATGCAATTGTAAAAACGGGTGTGAATTTTGTAATAGATTCAGATGCTCACACACCTCAAAGAGTGGGAGAAATCTCTTTGGTTGAGCAATTACTTGAAAGGGTAAGCGTTCCCAAAGAAAGAATTATGAACATAGATGGTAAACTGCCAAACCTTCGTTTTAAGGCGTTTAAGGAGGGTAAATAAATGGGGTTTATCGACAGCGTAAAGCAAGAAATTCTTACTAAAAATTTAAAGGACAAGCATTGTAGAAAAGCCTTTATTGCAGGGGTAATACGTGGTGCAGGCACGCTGTTTGAAGCGGACGGGAATTTGGGGCTTGAAATACGAACGAATAACGAAGAAGTTGCTATGTACGTTACGACGGCAATAAAAAATATTTTTGACTGCGATATTCGTGAAGTGTCTGTTTCGGAGGACAGGCTTAATAATAAAGATAAGTTTGTGATGTCGATATACGGCGAAGAGGCGATAAAAATCCTTACCGAACTTGAGATATTGACAGAATCAGCAGAGGAGTTTACGGTAAACCTAAATTTTTACGGAGCGATCACACAAAAAGAATGTTGCTTAAAAGCATTTGTAAGAGGTTTGTTTTTGGTAACGGGAAATTGTATTGTGCCAAAAGAAAAATCTAGAAGTAGCGGATATCATCTTGAGATTGCTTTTTCACACTACACACCAGCGCACGAAACTGCAGAACAATTAGCGCAGTTTAACGTTATGACAAAGATAACAAGAAGAAGAGATGGATATATTCTTTACATAAAAAGTGCAGAAGAAATAAAGGATTTTCTCGCCTTTCTGCCCGCTCCTATATCGGTATTAAAACTTATGGAGTTAATGATAAATAGGGAACTATCCAACAATTCTAACAGACAAAAAAACTGTGACCTCGGTAACGTTAACAAGCAGGTAGAGGCATCTGCAAAACAAATAGAGGCGATAGAAAAAATCAAAGAAACAATAGGGCTTGATGCTCTTAAAGTAAGCGATAGAGAAGTGGCAAAAGCAAGGGAGGAAAATCCCGATGAAACACTTCTTGAACTTGCTCAAAGACTTAATATTTCAAAGAGTTGTTTAAATCACAGATTAAGAAAAATAGTTAGTATAGCAAACGAATTATAAGGGGATAAAATATGTCGGATTTCGTACATTTACACTTGCATACAGAATACAGTTTATTGGACGGCGCAACTAGAATTGACTCGATATTTAATAGTGTAAAAGAAAAGGGAATGGATACCGTCGCTATAACCGATCACGGAAATATGTTCGGTACTTTATATTTTGCAGAAGAAGCAAAAAAAGCAGGCGTAAAATGTATTATCGGTTGTGAAATGTACGTTTGTGATGATTATAGTGAAAAGACGGGAAAACAAAATTACGACCATTTAATTTTATTATGCAAAAACAAAAAAGGATATAAAAATCTTATAAAATTAGATTCTATTGCATACATAGACGGTTTTCACTATAAACCGCGTATAGATTATAAAACGCTAAAAGAGCACAGCGAGGGCTTGATTTGTCTTTCCGCCTGTCTTGCAGGAAGGGTTGCAAAACGCCTTATTGAAGGGGACTATGACGGAGCAAAGCAAACGGCGTTATATTTACAAAGCGTGTATGGAGAAGATTTTTATTTAGAAATACAAGATCACGGTTTAGCCGACCAAAAGCGTATAAATCCATTACTTATAAAACTTTCCAAAGAAACGGGTATTCCGCTAGTAGCAACAAACGACGTGCATTATTTAGAGCGTGAAGATGCAGAGATGCAAGACGTGCTTATGTGTATAAGTATGAAAACTACGATAGACGACCCTACAAGACTCAAAATGGAAAGCGATCAATCGTATTTAAAGACGCCCGAAGAGATGAAGAGCCTTTTTTCTCATATACCACAAGCAATAGAAAATACGGTAAAAATTGCAGAAAAGGTGACGGAAGAAGTTTTTGACTTGACCAAAAAGGGCGAGCCGATAAGAGACGTTTCGCTTATTCCTAAATATTATCCTGAAGACGGTAGCACTCCTAAAGAATATTTGTATAAACTTGCAAGCGAAGGATTGAAAAAACGTTATCCAGTTATCACAAAAGAAATTCAAGATAGATTTGATTATGAATTTGACGTTATAAGTTCAATGGGCTTTTGCGACTATTATCTAATTGTTTGGGATTTTATAAACTACGCAAGAAGTGTGGATATTCCCGTTGGCGCAGGACGTGGTTCGGGCGTAGGCAGTATTATAGCGTATTCGGTTGGTATAACAGACGTAGAACCGCTTAGATATAATCTTATTTTTGAAAGATTTTTGAATCGTGAACGTGTAAGTATGCCCGACTTTGACGTTGACATTTCCGATGCTCGCAGAGGTGAAGTCGTTGAGTACGTTAGAAATAAATATGGATACGATAAAGTTGCGCAAATAGTAACTTTTGGTACGCTTGCTGCAAAACTAGCAATCAAAGACGTAGGAAGGGTATATAGAGTACCTTATTCTGAAACGGATAAGATTACTAAACTTATGGACGCAAAATATAGCGTTGACCAAAACTTTGGTTTTAAGAAGAGTAAAGATGGTGAAGACGTAAGCGTTAAAGAACTCGTGGAGATGTATAATCAAGACGAAACCGTCCGTAAAGTCGTAGATATGGCAAGGCGTGTTGAAGATATGCCTAGACAAACGGGTATGCACGCAGCGGGCGTAGTTATTTGTGAAAAGCCTATAATGGAAAACGTACCGCTACAAAGAAACGGTGATGACGTAACCACGCAGTTTGATATGATAGAGGTCGAAGCGTTAGGTATGCTCAAAATGGACTTTTTGGGTCTTAGAACTTTAACCGACGTTCAACTTGCATGTAAGTACGTAGAAAAAGACTTTGGCGTGCATCTTGATTTCCACGAATTAGGATATGAAGATAAAGAAACTTACGACCTTATAGGGTCAGGTGAAACGGACGGTGTGTTTCAACTTGAAAGTCCGGGTATGAAACGGTTTATGAACAATCTTAAACCGTCCACGTTTGAAGATATTATAGCAGGAATATCTTTATATAGACCAGGTCCTATGGATTCTATACCGCAGTATATAGAAAACAAGCACAATCCAGAAAAAGTAACTTACGATCACCCCTTGTTAGAACCCATTTTAAAGAACAGTTATGGAATACTTGTTTATCAAGAACAGGTTATGCAGATTTGTCAAAATCTTGGCGGTTTTACGTTGGGACACGCAGACGTCGTTAGAAAGGCGATGGGTAAAAAGAAAGTCGAAATAATGGAACAGCAGAAAAGCATATTCGTTTACGGTGGTATAAACGAAAATACGGGTATGCCCGTTGACGGTGCAATTAAAAGGGGTGTTCCCGAAGAAATTGCCATAAAAGTTTATGATAATATGAAACCGTTTGCAAGATATGCGTTTAACAAATCGCATGCGGCAGCGTATGCTGTGCTTGCATATCAAACGGCTTATCTAAAACGTTATTATCCTGTACAGTTTTTCTGTTCGATTTTAAACAATAGAATTGACAAAATAGAGGAAATATCAAAATATTTAACCTATCTTAAGGGTAAAGGAACAGAAGTATTACCGCCTGATATAAATAAAAGTAACGCATACTTTAAAACGGAAAACGGCGGTATAAGATTCGGATTAGTTGGGCTTAAAAACGTAGGATTAGGCATTGTAAATTTAATAGTGCAAGAGAGAGAAAAACACGGTGATTACGCCTCTTTTGAAGATTTTATAAATAGAACAATTTCTTTTAAGGTTAAGGACGAAGAGGGGAGAGAAAACGTAGTTGGAATAAATAAAAGGCTAGTGGAGAGCCTCGTTTTATCTGGCGCATTCGATAACTTTGGCGTAAATAGACGCACCATAATGAGCGTTTATTCAGACTTTATGGATAGAGTATCTGCTGTAAATAAGAAAAAAGACGATATGCAAATAAGCCTATTCGGCACACTTTTAGCAGAAGACGAGGGGTTAAAATTAGATTTTCCCAAAATGAGCGAATATTCCTCAAAAGAAAAATTAACGCTAGAAAAAACCGTTCTAGGTATATATCTTTCGGGTCATCCTTTATCTGATTATAAAGAGCAGTTTAGTAAATTCTCATTTACAACTGGCGTTTTAGATTTTTATGAAGAAGATGCTGATGGTAACAAATTGTTTACAGAAATAAAAGACGGTGAACACATCGTTATGGGTGGTATCGTTTCAGAGTTTAAAAGACTTTCTACTAAAAGTGGACAAAATATGGCGTTCATTAAGGTGGAGGACTTATACGGAAATATAGAAGTAATAGCCTTTCCTAAAGTGTTTGAAAAGGCGAGAGACGTTCTAAAGGAAGAGGAGATTGTAAAAGTTTCGGGTAAAATACAAATAAAAGACGGCGTTCCGCAAATAATAGCGGACAACGTAGATAAACTTGAAATTAAAGAAGATGAAGTTAAAGCACCACAAGCTGAGCAAGAATATATGGGTGTTATAATTCCCGACGGTAAAAATGACGTTCTAAACGATGTATTGGATATTTTGGAAAGTTACGAGGGAAATATTCCCGTAATTATTGCAATGGACGGAAAAAAATATAATTCTCATTGCGCTGTAAGAAAGTGTGAGGGGCTTATTAGTGAACTAAAAAATTACGTAACCGAAAAAGATATAATATTTTTCAAAAAAAAATAGTATAATGTCAAGAAAATACTATAAAAATAATTGGAAAAAATTAATGGTATATGGTAAAATAAAATACAGTACAGAATTATTCTTTAAAAGAGGCAAAAGGCTTAAGATTGTCTTTTAGTGCAAACAGTCGTGTGTTTTTTATAAACACAAGGATTTACGAGTGTGTTAGAATATTTAAGATAAACTCTTTATGAAAAGGAGTAGGTAAATGGATAGAATAGCGGTATTGACAAGTGGTGGCGATGCTCCAGGTATGAATGCCTGTATCCGTGCGGTAGTAAGGGCAGCGCTTAGCAACAAAATGGATATATACGGAATAGAGCGTGGATATGCTGGGCTAGTAAAAGGAGAAATTAAACGTCTTGAATCTCGTTCGGTATCAAATATGATTCACAAAGGCGGAACGTTTTTAAACACCGCAAGATGCACGGATTTTAAGGATATTGAAGTTCAGCGTCAAGCAGTAGAAGCGCTAGCAGCATACGGAATAGAAGGCTTGGTAGTTATCGGAGGAGACGGAACTTTCCGTGGCGCAAAAGATTTATACGATAATTTTGGGATTAAAGTAATGGGAATTCCCGGAACTATCGATAATGATTTAGCATACACCGATTATACAGTAGGATTTGACACGGCGGTAAATACCGTGCTTTGGGCAATAAACAATTTAAGAGACACTCTACACTCGCACGATAGGGTTGGTCTTTTGGAAGTTATGGGCAGAAACTGTGGCGATATTGCTCTTTACGCAGGCGTTGCAGGTGGTGCAGAATACGTTCTTGTTCCCGAAATACCATACGATTTGGATAAAATTTCTTCGTCTATAAAGAAAAGTTATCTTCGTGGTAAAACTTCTAATATGATTATCCTAGCAGAGGGTGCGGGAAATAGAGATGAGATTGCCGACTATATTGGTAAAAAGAGTGGAATAACCGTTAAAGTAAACAACTTTGGTTATATTCAAAGGGGCGGTTCACCAAATATGGCAGACCGTGTTCTTGCGGCAAGATTTGGGTATAAAGCGGTAGAACTACTTCGTGACGATGCGGATAGTTGCGCTATTGGAATAAAAGATAATAGGGTTATAACCGTTCCGTTTGAAGAAGTGCAAAAGGCAGAAAAACGTTTTGATAAAGAACTTTATCACATAGCACACACGTTAAATCAGTAAAAAATAGATATACATATAAAGGAGAAAAATTATGAAAGGATTGAAAGGCGCATTGATGTTTGCGCAATCTGGTGGACCTACGTCCGTTATCAATGCAAGTGCAGCAGGCGTATTTATTGAGGGCTTAAATTCGGAAATGATAACCGAAGTTTACGGTGCAGCGCACGGAATTAGGGGCATACTCAACGAAGAATTCTACGATATGAGTAAAGAGGACATTGAAGAACTCTACTTGCTCAAAAATACTCCGTCATCAGCATTGGGTTCTGTAAGATACAAACTCAAAGATTCATCGGTTGACGACACAGATTATAAGAGATTACTTGAAGTATTCAAAAAATATAACGTTCGTTACTTCTTCTATAATGGCGGTAACGACAGTATGGACACTTGTAATAAAATCAGTAAATATATGGCAAAATCAGGCTATGAAATGAACGTTATCGGCGTTCCAAAAACGATAGATAACGACCTTTACGGAACAGACCATTGTCCTGGATTTGCAAGTGCAGCAAAATATATTGCAACTTCTATTATGGAAATCAACCTTGATGCTAAAGTATATGATACACCAATGCTTTGCGTAATCGAAGTAATGGGTAGAAACGCAGGTTGGCTTACCGCAGCAGCAGCGCTCGCAGGCGCAAAGGGTTTGGGAGCAGACCTTATCTATCTTCCTGAAATTCCTTTTGATATCAATAAATTTATTGCAGACGTTAAAGACGTATGCGCAAAGAACAACAACAAATGTATCGCAGTTGTTTCCGAAGGAATTAAAGACGCAAACGGAACGCTTATTTGTGAAGCGCTCGGTCAAGCAGGCGCAAGAGATAGTTTTGGTCACGCACAACTTGGTGGTGTTGCAGCAACACTTTGCAATGTGTTAAAAGCAGAAACAGGGTACAAAACTAGAGCAGTTGAACTTTCACTTATGCAAAGATGCGCAGCGCATTGCGCAAGTAAAACGGATATTGAAGAAACGTTCGAGGCAGGTAAACAAGCAGTTCGTGCAGCAGTAAACGGCGAAACTGATAAAATGGTTTGCTATGCAAGAAAAGAAGGGGATAAGTACGAATGTGAATACAAACTTCTTCCTTTGGAACTTGCTGCAAATACAGAAAAAACCGTACCGCTTGAATGGATAATCAACAACGGCACAGGAATTTCCGATGAATTTGTTAAATATGCACTTCCCCTTATCCAAGGAGAGGCAGACCTTAAGAAAGAAGATGGACTTCCCAGATTTGCTCGCCTTAAAAAAGTTCTTGTAAATAAATAATAAAAAAACCGCATTGCTAACTGCAATGCGGTTTAACATTTTAAATGGATTTTTAAGCGGAAGTTCTTTTAAATATTCTAACTGCCAAAGCAGACATATCGTCCTTTTTTAATCCGCCGTTAAGTTCTACCGCCTTTGAAAGAATACTGTCTGCAAGCGTTTGAGGGTTTTTTGCAGTTTGTAATCTAAGGAAATCAATAATTGCTCCCGAGGATGAGAAAGCATCTGAAATTCCGTCGGTAAGCAACAATAAGATATCTCCGTCATTAAGGGTGGTAGAACATACAGTCGGCTTTAGTTCATCTATAATTCCCAAGGGTAAAGAGTTGCCCTCGACAATTTTTATTCCTTGTTCACCAATTATAAAACCGTAAGGAGCACCGTACTTAATAAAGTCTGCGTTGCAAGTTTTTAGGTCTATTATAGAAACGTCAAGTGCAGTAAAATTATCCTCTGTATTAACGGATAAAAGTTTATTCACGGTGTTAAGTATTAGCGGGGAAGAAAGACCTGCTTTGTAAAAGCTTTCTATTAAAGATAGAGAAGTGGAAGAAATATCTTCTGCTTGCTCGCCACTACCCATTCCGTCAGAAAGGGCAACGAGTAGTCTGTCGTCGGTTATTCTCATTACTGAATAAGTATCGCCACAAGTGGAAGAGCCGTCTTTTGTAACTCTAGATAGTCCGTAAACTGCATCAAATTGGGTGGAACGCTTAAATAAGAGATAACACTTGTCCTCGCAAATTTGGGTTTTGTCGCAAAGTTCAACGTCTGCACCAAGTGTTTTTTTAATTATGTTTTCTATTGCTTTTACATTAATTTCTTTCATTGTGGTAATAAGCCCAACCGATAGTCTTTCGCCATCACCATAGATTAAAAGTTCGCTAGAAATAAAGCCTGATTTATATAGATTTTCACAGAGTTTACGCTCCATTCTGTTGTAAAACTTTAACGTTGACCCTGAATCAATCGCAAGTCCTCGTAAAATTTCTGCAACGC
Source organism: Christensenellaceae bacterium (assembly GCA_045656465.1). GTDB lineage: Bacteria > Bacillota > Clostridia > Christensenellales > Borkfalkiaceae > UBA1259. The sequence continues at coordinate 16,693 of JAZORG010000056.1, read as the reverse complement.
CAACCGCTTGAGAAGCGATAATATCTCTTCCCGTATTTAAATTCGCACGTTCTAATGCATACGATCTAAATTGTGATAAAAGTTTATTTAAGCCGAAAAGAATATTGTTTGGTCTTAAACAGCAATCGCTTATTTCTTTGGGAACGTCTATTAAAGAAAGTTTTCCTTTTGCAAATCCAATATCGGTAATTTTCTCTAATCCTAGCTTAAATTCTTTATCTTTTTTCTTGCATTTTGCTTTATATTCGCATTCATCACAGACAGTAGTTTGAATTTGTTTTACCATAATAGACTTTGCTTTCGTTTGGTCAATGCCGTTTTTTTTAAAGGACTCAAATGCATTTGCCATTTCGGTAAAAACTCCAGAAAGGTCGTATAGCCTACCCGATAAGGTAAGTCGGTTTGTGTTTATTGTTTGTCTAATCAGTTGCCTTTCACGAAAAGAATAAAGTTTTTCCTTAAAGTTAAAAAGTGCTTTTGTAGGGATGAGGGAAAACACAACGCACCCAGAGAGTACGGATAAAAATTCAATGACAGAATACCCTCCATATAAGCCGAATATAAGTTCTAATATGTAATCCAAAAAAACAATGGAAATTCCTGCAACGTATCTTGAAAAGGGGGTTAAAACCGACCCTGCAACACTATAAATCACAAAAATTGAAAGATAGGAAACGTCGCCGTAGTAAAGAGAAATTCCGATTCCTAAAATAGCAGAAACGAGAGTGGAAATACCAGTTTTACACAAATAGCAAACTAGTAAAATTATAACGACCGAGATTGTCCTCCAAAGATAAGGTGAAACGAAATTACATATACCTGTTCCAAAAAAGGCGGTAAAAACAATTAGTGAAAAAAACTCATCAAAAGAATATTTTACTTTTAGCCCTTTTTCCTCAAATGCTCTAACGACAACGTAACTTATAAGAGATAGAGCAACGATGATAAGCGAAGTAATAATTCGTTTTGTTAAAGGAATAGTATTTATCGTGTCCCCTAAAAGTATAAATCCTAATAATGCTACAATACAGTATGCAAGACATTCGTATTTTATTTTTGCTCCCGACTTCTTATATATAAAACTTACTATGATAAAAAACAAAGCGAATATTGCTTGACTTGCTAAAAGACCAAACGCACCGCAAACAAAAAAAGATAAAAGGTATAAAAGGGAAAGTATAATAGCACCGCTACCTTGACAAATAAAAGCAATCAAAACCGCCGAAGAATAAGGCAGAATTTCCTTTTCGATATTATTAAAGACTACAAATATAAAGAATATACATAAATATTTAAATACGGAAATATAGTCGGGAAATTTAACTAATTTTTTCAAAATAAAACCTCGTTTAATGAATTAAAATAATTATATAGTGTATAATATAAAAAAAATTGGCTTGATTTGAGAAATGCTGTCGCAAAAACACTATTTAAAAAATTTAATGATCAATATAAAAAATACTTTTATAAATATGCTTGAAAAAGAATGACATAAATAGTAAAATAGAAAAAAAGAAAAGTAGGTAAAGGGTTATGATTAAAGTTGGAATAGTTGGATACGGTAATTTAGGCAGGGGTGTAACTCTTGCGGTAAATAAGGCAACGGATATGGAATGTGTGGGAATATTTACGAGGCGTGATCCACAGTCGCTAAAACCAGCGGTAGATTATCCCGTATATTCTATTGATAAATTAAACGAGTTTAAGGGCAAAATAGACGTATTGTTATTGTGTGGCGGTAGTGCAACGGATCTTCCCAACAATACAGTAAAATATTTAGAAAACTTTAACACGGTCGATTCGTTTGATACTCACGCAAAAATTCCCGAGTATTATGCTAAACTAGATAAGGTGGCAAAAGAGAACGGAACACTATCAGCAATAAGCATAGGTTGGGATCCCGGTGTATTCTCTATTGCAAGAATGTTGTTCGGCGCTGTTTTGCCGTGTGGTAACGATTACACTTTTTGGGGAAAGGGCGTTTCGCAAGGTCATAGCGACGCAATAAGAAGAATAGAGGGTGTTAAAAACGCCATTCAATACACAATTCCAAAAGAAGAGGCGCTTTCAAAGGTAAGAGCCGGCGAAAATCCTCAACTTTCAACAAGACAAAAGCATTTAAGGGAATGTTTTGTTGCAGTAGAAGAGGGCGCAGATAAATTAATAATAGAAAAGGCAATAAAAGAAATGCCCAATTATTTTGCAGACTATGATACGATAGTTAATTTTGTAGAAGAGAGTGAAGTTAAGAAAATGCAACAAAAACTTTCTCACGGCGGATTTGTTTTCCGTTCGGGGAAAACTACCGAAGAAAACGCACATCTTCTCGAATTATCGTTAAAACTCGATTCAAACCCTGAATTTACAGGTAGTGTATTAACGGCGTATGGTAGAGCAGTTGCAAGACTAGCAAGCGAAGGAAAAAGCGGAGTCGTAACGGTGTTTGACGTACCATTAAAGTATTTATCTCCTCTTTCTGAAGAAGAGTTGAGAAAAACCTTGTTATAGGTGAAAAGATGAAGAAAAGGTTTTTAAAAAGGGCGTTTTGTCTAGTAGTTGCTATATTTATGCTGTGTTCGTTTTCAGGTTGTGAACTTTTGCAAGGTGTATTGCCTGAAAACGTGTGTTTTCATATTTTTGATAACGGTAGTATAGAAAAGCAGGCAACTTGTAGCGAAACGGGAGAAAAACTTCACGTCTGCACGCTTTGTGGCGAAGAAGAAATTCGCACTTTGCCTATGACCGAACACGATTATGAAACCGAGTATAAATATGATAGTAACGGACATTGGATAAAATGTAAAAATTGCGTTAGCACAAAAGATTATTCTGGACACGAGTTTAGTAATGACCAAACTAATTGCTCAATTTGTTCTTATGCTAAATTACAAGCGAACGGCGAAATATCTTTTCATTTTATGACATTAGGTAACGAAAAGGCGGGCGATTGTGTTTATATAAAAGCAGGGGATAACGATATACTTATAGACGGCGGAAGTGATTACGATAGTTTAGACGACATAACTTCTTACGTGGATAAATACGTTACTGATAATACTTTGGAATACGTAATTGTAACTCACGCAGATATGGATCATATCGCTTGTTTTGCAGGTTCAACAAGTGGTCAAAGCCTTTACGATTATTATGAAGTGAAAACCATAATAGATTTTCCTTTGACAAATAAAACTACAGCAGTATATAAGAGATACGTGAGTGAAAGAACGGATGAAATTAACGACGGAAATACCGTTCATTATACAGCGCTTGAGTGTTACAATAATCAAAACGGCGCAAAGCGTGAATATTTATTAAATAGCGATGGTAGTCTTAAACTTGAGATATTATATAATTATTTTTACGACCATACTGATGGAGATGAAAATAATTATTCGGTATGCGTGATGTTTCACCACGGCGAAAAACAGTTTTTGTTTACTGGAGATTTAGAAAAAGAGGGAGAGGAAAAACTTGCAGAGTTTTACGACTTTAAGCAAGTGGAATTATATAAAGCAGGTCATCACGGTTCTCCGACCTCGTCAAACGATTGTCTTTTAAGAGAGATTCAACCAAAAATTTGCGTGGCTTGTTGTTGCGCTGGAAGCGTGCAATATACGGATAATTTGGAAAATACTTTTCCGTCTCAAGCGTTTATTAACAGAATAGCGCCATATACTAATAAAATATACGTGCCTGTAACGGTTGAAATAGAGCAAGACGGAACTTTGCAAAACGGCTCGCCTAACTATAGCAATAAGGGTGAATTTAAGATGCTGAACGGAAACATAGTAATTCTTTCTCAATTAGAGGAGGTAAAGGTAGAGTGTAGTGCAAATAATACTATCTTAAAGAATACCGATTGGTTTAAGGAATATAGAGAAACTCCACCCGAATGGGCTTAAAAAAGCAAAGATGAATAAATAGGTGAAAAATTTTCTTCTGCTGAATAAAAACCCTATGTTTGCGCATTATACTAGCAAACGGAGGTCAATATATGGAGAGGGGAATTGTAAGGAGAATAGACGAACTTGGAAGATTAGTAATTCCAAAAGAACTTCGCAAAACTTTAAGAATTAGAGAGGGCGATCCTTTGGAAATATATGCTAACAAAGAAGAGTTGGTATTAAAGAAATATTCGCCTGTAACGTCTATAAACGAGTATGCGCAAGTAGTGGCGGAAGAACTGCACGGAATAACCGAAAAAACCTGTCTAATAACCGACGGTGATAACGTTTTATACGTAACCGGCGGAAAGAATAAAGAGATGACGGGAAAAGCGCTTTCGTCTGATATGGAAAAAGTTTTAAAAGAGAGAAAGAGCATAGTAATTGCTAAATCAGACGGAGGAACGATAATTCCAATAATAAAGGGAGATGACTTAGAGATAGAAAATCAAATAATCGTGCCGATGATAAACGGTGGCGATTGTTACGGTTCAATTGTTCTTTTTGATAAAGATAGAACGTCTCGCTTTACTTCGGGAGATATAAAACTCGTTCAACTTGGAAGCGCATTTTTATCTGCGCAACTTAATTGATTTTTCGTTTACGGTTGCAAGAATTTGCAACCGTTTACATATTATGAAAAAAACCAAAAAGAAAACGTTTATAAACGGGGTGGCATTTTTAGCGTTAGGCGCATTTATATCTAAAGCGCTTGGCGCTCTTTATAGAATACCCCTTACAAACATGCTCGGTGGAGAGGGATTAGGGCTATACCAAATGGTTTTTCCTGTATATGCGCTCTTGCTCGATTTTTCGGGAGCAGGCGTACCAGGCGCAATATCACGCCTTATAGCAAAAGAGGGGGAAAATGATAGGACAGAAAAGGCGTATAATTATTTAGTTAGTAGTATAAGATTGTTGATTGTGTTTGGGTTAATTGGTACTTTGGCAATGCTTTTATTAAGCAGACCACTATCAAATTTACAAGGCACGCCAGAGGCCTTTAGAGGGTATATTTATTTATCTCCTGCAGTATTTGTCGTATCTTTAATATCCTCATATAGGGGATATTTTCAAGGTTTAATGAATATGGGGCCAACGGCAGTTTCACAGATTATAGAGCAAGTGGTTAAACTCTTATTCGGATTACTATTTGTTAGCCTTTTATCTTTTAATACTTCGTTTGCTGTAGCAGGCGCAACGTTTGCGATAACGCTATCAGAAATTATTGCGCTAACTTATTTGATAATTACCTACTATGTGAATAAGAAAAGGTATAATCTAGTTTTTTCATTTAATAAAAAGAATTTTAAGAGTTATGCAAAAAATATTGTAAAAACCACCCTGCCTATAACACTAATAGGAATAATGTTACCATTATCACACGTAATTGACAGTTTTTTAACGGTAAATATATTAAGCGTGTATAGAGAAGATGCCACCTCTCTTTACGGAATATTCGGCGGTGCTGTTATGACTGTGATAAACCTTCCTGTTGCAATATGTTATGGCGTAGCAACTGTGGCAATACCATCGGTATCGGCTTCAAAAACCGAACAGGAAAGCCAAAAGAACAGCGCAAAAGCACTGTTGATAACTTTTTTAGTTGCTCTTCCTTGTGTTGTTTTGCTTTTAATTTTTGCACCTTTTATAGTAAATTTGCTTTTTAAAAACCTTATGATGGAAGAAAGAAAAGTTGCAATAAATCTTTTGAGGATTACCTCTCCTTGCGTTTTGACGTTATCATTTTTACAAACTGCAAATGCAACGCTTATAGGTAAAGGCAAACTTTATTATCCGATTATAAGTCTTTTAGTGGGAGTTTTGGTTAAGATTTTAATTATAATACTACTTTTGCGAATACCAAGTATAAATATTTACGGCAACGCAATCGCATTAAACGCTTGCTATTTTACAGTTTGTTTGATAAACTTAATAATGATATTTTCAAGCAGGTTTAAGAATGTTTATACACAAACTTACAATAGGCAACCGACAGGTTGAAAACAATATACTTTTAGCGCCGATGGCAGGTTACACCGATTATGCGATAAGAAATTTGCAGATAAAATTGGGCATAGGTCTTGCCTTTACCGAACTTGTAAGCGCAAAGGGGCTTATGTTTGGAGGGGAAGGTTCTAAAAACCTTTTATATTCTGGAGAAGAAACGGATAAGACTGCGGTGCAACTTTTCGGATCAGAAGAAGAATATATGCAAAGAGCGTGTGAGAGCGAATATTTATCCGATTTTGACATAATAGATATAAATATGGGTTGTCCCGTACCAAAAGTCTTTAAGAACGGAGAGGGTAGCGCATTATTAACAGATATAAAGAAAGCCGAGAAAATAGTTAAGGCGTGTGTAAAAAGCAATAAGAATATAACAGTGAAAATCCGAACGGGGCAAAAGCAAGGAGACGACGTTGCTTTAGATTTTTGCAAAATGGCTGAATTTGCTGGCGCAAAACTTGTAACCATTCACGGAAGAGTTAGGGAGGCTTATTATTCGGGGGAACCCGATTACAAAGCAATAGAAAAAGCAAAAAATGCGGTAAATATTCCCATAATAGCAAATGGTGGAATATTTACGTTGGACGAGGCTGATAAAATGATAGAACGTACTGGTGCGGATGGCGTTATGCTTGCACGTGGTGCAATAGCAGACCCTTTTTTGGTTAATAAATTATTAAATACACAGCCTGTTATGACAAAAAAAGAATACATATTAGAGCATATTAAACTAATGAAAAATCAGTATGGCGACAGGCGTGCAACGTTAGAGTGGCGAAAATTTGTTCCCTATTACTTTAAAGGGATAAATGGTGTAAAGGAACTTAAATTAAAGTTACAACAAGCACAGAACGTAAAAGAACTAATAGAGATTATAGAGAGTGAAGTTTAACAAAAAAACCCTAAACATAATACTATGGTATGGTAGATGTTTAGGGGGCGAGTATGGATATTTGTTTTGTAACTGGGGACACGTTAAATACCGTTTGGCAAGAAAAATTAAAATCATTAAGTCGGCAAGACGTTGTTGTTTTCGGTTTTAATGGAATGGGGCTTGTCAGTTACAAAAAAGAATTAAATGGCGAAACGGAGTATTTTCACGACGTTGCAAAACTATCTAGGCAAATATCTTCGGTTATAATTTGCGGATGCGATACGGATACTTACGGAGTGTTTAAGCATTCGGTGGTTATTGCGGATAAGGGCAAAATCCTAGGTGTGTCGGATATGGCTCACACTATAGACGAAAGCGAGTATTCGGCGGGCGGAAACTTTAGAGTTTATGATACTAGCGTGGGTAAAATAGGTATAATTGTGGGAGAGGACTTATTCTTTCCCGAAACCTCACGTGTTCTTGCTCTTTGTGATGCGGAAATAATAATATGTGTTTTTAAGAAAATGGAAAACAGTTTGCCTATTGTAATGCTTCGAGCGGGCGCTTTTGCAAACGGAGTGGCTATGGCGATATGTGCAAAAAAATACGCCTGCGTATCTGATATACGAGGTAACGTAACGATGGCGAGTGGAGCAGATATAGTAAAAACACAAGTTAAAATAGAAAAAGATTTTCATTTGATATCCTCTAGAAAGAGAGGACTTTACAGAGATTTTAATTCTGGATATTAGGAGGTACATAATGGTTTTAAATATTGTTTTAGTCGAGCCAGAAATTCCGCAAAATGCAGGTAATATAGCAAGAACGTGCGCCGTTACGGGTTCAAAATTGCACCTCGTGCGCCCACTAGGTTTTGAGGTGACGGACAAGCATTTAAAGAGGGCAGGGCTAGATTATTGGAACTTGTTGGATATATTTTATTACGATAGCATAGAAGAGCTAATGGACAAGTTCTATAACGGCAAAAACTTTCATTTTTTCTCTACCAAAGCAAAATGCGTTCACTCTGATGCAAAATACGTTGACGGCGACTTTTTAGTTTTCGGTAAAGAAACGAAAGGCTTGCCCGAAAGCCTTTTGGAAAAGCATTACGACGAATGTGTTCGTATTCCTATGATGGGAGAAACCCGTTCACTTAACCTTTCAAATTCGGTGTGCGTGGGGGTTTACGAGGCTTTGCGTCAGCACGATTATCCTAATTTTAAAACACAGGGGGAAATACCTAAAAAATGATTTTAAGCGGCAAAATTTTTTGCCGCTTTTTCTTTTAGGGGTAGTAAATATGTTTGACAAAACGGTTTTTAGTACTGTATCATTATTATGGTGACATTTGGAAATATAAGTTTAACTTTTGTTTAGGGTTGCAAAACATGCGTTATCTATAAACGTAGGTTATTTATATATAAAATTAATTTCGCTTAAATCATTATTTATATAACAAATGAAGGAGACAGTTTTTATGGACATGGTATGGAACATATTTTTTATGTTCGGTGGAGTAGCCGCAATGATGCTCGGTATGAAGGTAATGGGCGGAGCATTAGAGCAGATTGCAGGCGGTGGAATGAAAAAACTATTAGGAAAAGTAACTACTAATCGTTTTGCTGGCGTTGGTGTCGGTTTAGCGGTTACAAGTATAATACAAAGTTCAACGGCAACTACGGTAATGCTTGTTGGTTTTGTTAATATCGGGCTTTTAACTTTGGTGCAGGCAACCAACGTTATAATGGGTGCAAATATTGGTACAACGGTAACGGCTCATATAGTTTCGCTTTCAGGAATAGGCGCAATCGATATTGGCGCAATCGCCGCAATGATAGGCTGTATCGGAATATTGATGGCGATGCTTATTAAAAATGAAAAAGTAGTCAATATAGGTAATATTTTGGCTGGATTAGGGTTGATTTTTGTAGGACTAGAATTTATTTCTACCTATGCAAAAAAGATAATGTTTATGGATGACGGTTTGCCTTACGGTTGGGTGGAGATGATTTTCCAAGGCGACCATAATCCCTTGCTTTTAATACTAATAGGTATTGTTTTAACTGCTTTAGTTCACAGTTCTTCAACAATAACTAGTTTAATGGTAGTTTTAGCAAGTATAAAGGTTCTTCCCTTTGGAAATGCGCTTTTCCTTGCTCTCGGTTCAAATATAGGTACGTGTATAACCTCAATATTGTCGTCGGCAGGTACTAACGTCAACGCAAAAAGAACTGCAATAGTTCACTTGTTATTCAATACTTTTGGATGTGTATTGTTTATTGTTCCTCTATGGATATTAAAAGGGCAAGTAACAAATCTATTTGCGTCAATGTCCTCTGACGTTGGCCAACAAATAGCGATATTCCATACATTGTTTAACGTGGTTACAACGGCAATATTATTACCGTTTACTAAATATGTTGTTAAACTTGCTTGCGTGCTTATACCTGAAAAGAAAACACAAGAGGAAAATCGTTACAAATTTGCTTATATCGATGACCGTTTGCTGAGTACTCCTCCTGTTGCAGTAGGAAATATTAAGAACGAAATTATTCGTATGGGCGGTTGGGCAAAGGAGAATATCAATTTATCAGTTGATATGCTTCTCGATGAAAACTTGAATAATATTGAAAAAATCAAAGAAAACGAAGACGTAATAAATCATTTTAACAAGAACATTACGACGTACTTAACTAAACTAATGAGCAAAGACTTGTCAGATGAGGACGACAATAAGGTAGGTTCTTATTATCACGTTGTTTCTGATATAGAAAGAGTAGGCGATTATGCTGAAAATATTATGGAATACTCACAGCGTTTAAGAAAAGCAGAACTATCATTTTCAGATGATGCAAGAGCAGAATTATCCGATTTAGTTAAGAAAGTAAACCTGTTATATGATATTTCCTTTGAAGCGTTTAACTTAAGAAACGCAGAAATGCTTGAAAAAGTAGAGGAGATAGAAGAAGAAATAGACGAATTAAGTGTTGCTTTGGAAAACCGTCATATTGACAGGGTAAAAGAAGGACTTTGTACAGCCGAACTTGGCTCGATATATCTTCAAACTGTTTCCAACTTGGAAAGAGTTGCAGACCACATTACAAACGTAGCGTTTAGTATTCGTCGTTATCTCCACGGCGAGAAAAATGCTAATAAAGACAGTAAGTAATAATAATCCGTCGTTTTTCGTTTGACAAACGGCGGATTTATTTATATAATAAATAAGAAAAATAAAATAGGGTAGTTTGGGATAAAAACCGGACTCTTATCCCGATAGGAGAAATTATGAATAAAAAATCTATTAAAGACGTAGAGGTAAAAGGCAAAAGATGTCTGGTTAGGGTGGATTTTAACGTTCCTATGAAAGATGGTAAAATCACCGATGAAACACGTATTAACGGTGCGCTTCCCACAATCAAATATTTGGTTGATAACGGTGCTAAGGTAATTTTGTGTTCACATATGGGCAAACCCCACAACATTTTTACCGAGGGTTTTTCTTTAACTAAAAAAGAAAAGAAAGCGGTTGAGGCTCTTCCCATAGAAGAACAGGCTGCAGCAAAGGCTGAATATTTGAAAAAAGCGGCTAAAGATAAAGAAAAATTCACACTTCGTCCCGTAGCAGAAAAACTTTCTGAAAAACTCGGTCAAAAAGTTACTTTTGCAGAAGACGTTGTAGGCACTTCGGCAGACGCAGCTGTTGCAAATCTTAAAGACGGAGAAGTTGTTCTTTTAGAAAACACACGTTTTGAGCAAGGCGAAGAAAAGAGAGACGAGGCTCTTTGTAAAAAACTCGCATCTTATTGCGATATTTATGTAAACGACGCATTTGGAACGGCTCACCGTTCACACGCAACCACAGCAGCAATCGCAGAGTATGGTTTTGTAGATACTGCAGTTTGCGGTTTCCTTATTGAAAAAGAACTCTCTGTTATGGCAGATGCTCTTGAAAATCCCGTTCGTCCGTTTGTAGCAATTCTCGGCGGAGCAAAAGTTGCGGATAAGTTAAAAGTTATATCTAATCTTTTGGAAAAATGCGATACGCTTATAATTGGCGGTGGAATGGCATACACATTCCTCAAAGCAAAAGGATACGAGGTTGGAACTTCTTTAGTTGACGACGAACAAATCGGATACTGCACGGATATGATGAAGAAAGCAGAAGAACTCGGCAAAAAACTTCTTCTTCCTATCGACGTTGTTGCAACAAAGGAATTCCCCAATCCTATCGATGCAGTAGTTGAAACGAAAGAATTTGACATAAATCAAATGCCTTCAGATCTTATGGGGCTTGACATTGGCACTAAAACCGCAGAACTTTATGCTAACGAAGTTAAGAGCGCTAAAACAGTTATTTGGAACGGACCTATGGGCGTGTTTGAAAACCCAATATTTGCAAAAGGCACTATTGCTGTAGCAAAAGCACTTGCAGAAACAACAGCAACGACAATAATCGGCGGTGGCGATTCCGCAGCAGCAGTAACTCAACTTGGTTTTGCTGATAAAATGTCGCATATTTCTACCGGTGGTGGAGCATCTTTGGAACTCTTCGAAGGAAAGAAACTCCCCGGTATTGAATGTTTAAATAATAAGTAATAAAACACAAAGGAGCACATTATGAGAAAACCAATTATTGCAGGCAACTGGAAAATGAACAAAACCGCAGCAGAAGCGGAAAAACTTATCAACGAACTTAAACCGTTGGTTGCAAAGTCGAAACCCGAAGTAGTTATTTGTGTGCCTTACACGGATTTATGGATTGCAAAACAAGCAATTGAGGGTAGCAAAATTAAACTTGGCGCAGAAAACGTTGCTTGGGCAGACAGCGGTGCATTTACCGGTGAAATATCTGCAGATATGTTAAAAGAAATAGGTGTTGAATACGTTATTATCGGACATAGTGAACGTCGTCAATACTTTGGTGAAACTGACGAAACTGTTAATATGCGTTTAAAACAAGCACTCGCAAAAGGTTTAAAACCTATCGTTTGCATAGGCGAAACGCTAACCGAAAGAGAAAAGAATAAAACCAAAAAGGTTTTGAAAAAACAGATTTTGGAAGGATTTAAGGGCGTTACCGATTTTAGTAACATTGTAATCGCATACGAACCTGTATGGGCAATCGGCACGGGCAAAACAGCAACTGCAGAAGATGCTAACAAAACAATCGGTTATATCAGAAGTCTTATCAAAAAGACCTTTGGCGCAGAAATTGCAAAAGCACTCCGCATTCAATACGGTGGAAGCATGAAACCTGGCAACGCAAAAGAACTTATGGCAATGCGTAATATCGATGGTGGACTTATCGGTGGCGCTGCTCTTAAGGCAGAAGATTTTGCAGGTATAGTAAACTATAAAGGCTAATAATAAAAGGCACAAGCATTTGTGCCTTTTTCATAAGGATAATAATATGAAAAATAGACCAAATTGTATAATTATAATGGACGGATATGGAATGAATTGCAAATGCGAGGGTAATGCAATAGCCTGCGCAAACAGCGTAAACGTAAACCGTCTTATGACAGAATATCCCTCAACGGTTATTGGAGCAAGTGGTATGGACGTAGGTCTTCCCGAGGGGCAAATGGGCAATAGTGAAGTAGGGCACTTAAATATGGGTGCAGGCAGAATTGTCTATCAAGAACTTACACGTATAACAAAATCCATTACAGATGGTGACTTTTTTAGTAACGAAGAGTTTCTACTCGCTATAGAAAATGCAAAAGCAAACGGCAAGAAACTTCATCTTTACGGACTTTTATCCGACGGTGGTGTTCATAGCCACATAACTCATTTATATGCGTTAATCGAACTTGCTAAAAAACAGGGCTTAAAAGACGTATATATTCATTGTTTCCTTGATGGAAGAGACGTTTCGCCTACAAGCGGAGCAGACTTTATAAAAGACTTAAAATCCAAAATGGCAGAATTATCTTTCGGTACGATAGCATCTGTTGGTGGAAGATATTACGTTATGGATAGAGATAACCGTTGGGAAAGAGTGGAAAAAGCATATGATATGATGACCCTATCTAACGGAGAAACAACAGAGGACGCTGAATTATACGTAAGAAAGTCTTACGAAAATGGCGTAACCGACGAGTTTGTTATTCCCGCCCACGTAGTAAAAGATGGCAAGCCCGTGGGATTGATAGAGAAAGGAGATAGTATTATTTTCTTTAACTTCCGTCCAGACCGTGCAAGGCAGATTACAAGGGCAATGAGTGAGCCTCAGTTTGATGGCTTTGAAAGAAAAACAGGTTTTATAGACCCAACGTATATTTGTTTTACAAGATACGATGCAAGTTTTACAAATGTTAAAATTGCATTTAAGCCACAGGTTTTAACAAATACTTTAGGCGAATACGTTGCATCTCTCGGCTTAAAACAACTCCGTATCGCAGAAACGGAAAAATATGCGCACGTAACTTTCTTTTTTAACGGTGGAGTAGAAAAGCCCAACGAGAACGAAGATAGAGAACTTATTCCCTCTCCAAAGGTTGCTACTTACGATTTACAACCAGAAATGAGCGCAGAACAGGTAACCGAAAAGGTAATTGAGAAACTAGACGGTGGAGAGTATGACGTTGTAATACTCAACTTTGCAAATTGTGATATGGTAGGTCATACAGGCGTGTTTGATGCTGCAGTTAAAGCAGTTAAAACGGTAGATGAATGCGTTGGAAAAGTAGTTGATAAAATTCTTGAAATCGGTGGAAATGCAATTATAACGGCAGACCACGGCAATGCAGACAAAATGGTTGCAGAAGACGGATCTCCGTTTACAGCACATACTACAAACGTCGTACCGTTTATAGTTGTAGGTAAAGAATTAAAGAATGTTCAACTTCGATCGGGTGGTATTCTTGCAGACGTGGCTCCTACACTTCTCGATATAATGGGAGAAACCGTTCCTCAAGAAATGAGTGGAAAATCTTTAATAATACGCTAAAATAGGCGGAAAAGTACAATAAAACAGTTGTAAAAAAAAATTGTCTGTGATATAATAAACGGCGTAAACGTTTAGAAAAGGCGTTTTAAGGAGATAATAATTTATGAATATGCTTTATATGCTTATGGCTGGTACAATGGAATGGACAGCGTGGCACAATGTTATTAAACCCATATTTTTAGTAATAATGGCAATTTGTGCTATATTTGTAATTTTAGTTGTAATGTTTCAACCTGGCAATTCATCAGGTGTAGGTGCGCTTGGCGGACAAACCGAAACTTTTTTAGGTAAAAACAAAAGTAAAACATTTGAACATAGGATGAGAAAACTCACCATTATCAGTAGTGTAATTTTCGTTGTATTGTGTATTGTGTTTACAATTGTTGCATTCTTTGCTTAAAAATTGTAGTATGTTTTGGCGGTTCTGACAAGAACCGCCTTTTATTTTTTATGAAATATAGATGGTAAATTTTTAGATAAGAAAAAGATATGGTAAGAAATATTATAGAAGGAAAACTTCAAGGCAACGAGAGGGGATACGCCTTTTTAATACCGTTTGAGGGGGAAGAAGATTATTTTATTCCTCATTCGGACTTGAGAGGTGCGATGCACGGAGATACAGTTCTGTGTGAAACTACGTCTGGTAGTGGCACACGGACAACTGCACGTGTCTTAAAAATAATTGAACGTGGCATAACAGAACTTGTGGGCACGTATTTTTCTTCAAAAGGGAATGGTTTTGTTGTTCCTGATGAAAGAAAATATTATAACGATATATTTATTCCCTTGGGCAAGGGTATTAAAGCAAAGGCAGGTGATAAAGTTGTTTGCAAAATTTTATCATACCCAAAAAAGAAAAACCCCGAGGGGATAGTTACCAAGGTTCTCGGTAGGCAATTTGATAAAAAAGCAGAACTCAATTCTATAGTTTATAATTATAAACTTCCTGAAAAATTCAAAATTAATACTTTAAAAGAGGCGGAAGAAGTTGCAAAACCAATAACTATAAACGATATAAAAGACAGAAAAGATTTTCGATCTTTATTGACAATGACTATTGATGGAGAGGATGCAAGGGATTTTGACGATGCTGTTTCAATAGAAAAACTAAAAAACGGAAATTATAAACTTGGAGTTCATATTGCTGACGTAAGCAATTACGTACATTCAGGCGGTGCGCTTGATAAAGAGGCCTTTGAAAGAGGAACAAGCGTATATTTCCCAGAAAAAGTAATACCTATGCTCCCCGAAAAACTTTGTAATGATATTTGTTCGCTAAAACAAGGGGAGGAAAGATTGACCCTTTCTTGTCTAATGATTATTGACAAAAATGGGAATGTAACCGATTATGAGATATGTCCGTCGGTTATTAAAAGTACAGCAAGATTGACATATACCGAAGTACAAAAGATAATTGACGGAGACAAAAAAACTCGTCAAAAACATAAAAATCTAGTAACGGTTTTAAATTTAATGGACAATCTTGCCGATATTTTGATAAAGAAAAGGGAAGAAGACGGTAGTATAGATTTAGACGTTAAAGAGAGTTCAATTATAGTTGACAAGAATGGCGAGATAACCGTTATGCCCGCACCAAGGGATAAAGCGCATAAAATTATAGAAGAATTTATGATTTTAGCAAATGTAACCGTTGCCGAGTATATGTTCTATTTAGAGCAACCCTTTATATATCGAGTTCACGAAAGCCCATCTCAAGAAAAACTAGAAAACTTTTACGCATTTTGCAAGGGTGTGGGGATTAACGTTAAACGTAAAAAGGATGCCGTTTATTCAAAAGATTTTCAAAAAATTCTATTTGAAACAAAGGATACGGATGCATATACCCTGATAAATAGGGTAATGCTCCGTTCAATGCAAAAGGCAAAATATTCGCCTATTGATATTGGGCATTTTGGACTTTCAAAAAAACATTATTGTCATTTTACATCGCCGATTAGAAGATATCCTGATTTGGTTGTGCATAGAATAATTAAGGATTTTCTTTCTGGAAGAACGGACACTATAAAAAAGTACGGAGAGTTTATTTTTGATGCCTCTGTTCAGTCGTCGGAAAAAGAACGTAATGCAACAGAAGCAGAGCGTGCTGTAGATGAATATTATAAATTGCTCTTTATAAGCGGATATGTCGGTGAGGATTTCGAGGGGATAGTTAGTGGTGTAACGTCGTATGGAATATTTGTAGAACTTACTTGCGGAGTAGAGGGGCTTGTTAAACTTCATTCGATAAGCGGAAAAAGATTTTTTTATGACGAGAAAAATTATACTCTATCTAATGGTAGACTGTTGTTTAAACTAGGTCAAAAAGTAAAAATAAAGGTTGCAGGTATTAACTACGGAGAAAGAAGAGCAGAATTTGTTTTAGTATAGTTTATTAAAATATAAATTATTTATTGCAAAAGATCAAAAAAAGTAGTAAAATAAAATGAAGAGTATATGAGTGAAAAAGTAATTTGTCAAAACAGAGTGGCTAACCACGAATATTTTATCCTTGACCGTATAGAGGCGGGTATAGTTTTAGAGGGTAGCGAGGTAAAATCGTTAAGATTAGGTAATGTCAATCTTAAGGATAGTTTTTGCGTTGTTTATAACGGAGAACTTTTAATAAAAAATATGCATATCGCTCTATACGATAAATCGGGTGCGTTTAACAGTAAGGATGCAAAACGGGATAGAAAACTTCTACTACACAAAGAAGAAATTATTAAACTAAAAGCCAAGGTGGCTCAAAAAGGTTTAACTCTCGTTCCGCTTAAACTTTACTTTAAGCAAGCGCTTATAAAAATGGAGTTGGGCGTTTGTCAAGGAAAGCATACATACGATAAAAAACGTTCAATTATGGAAAAAGATATTAAGCGTGAAAATGAACGCACGTTAAAAAATTACAGATAA
>JAZORG010000055.1:0-10057 GCA_045656465.1 Christensenellaceae bacterium | reverse complement strand
CTTGTTATGCCATATAAAACCTAATTTTTTGCACGAAAAAAACGACCTCTCAAAAAATTGAAATGTCGTTACTTTGTTTCCACCAAAGGGAAACCACCCCTGCGTTTGATATATTAAAAATAAAAGGAACGTATCCCAAGGCATAATTTGGGCTTAAACGATTCGGTCATTTATTTTATCAAACGACTAATATTCTATCCCTGTTCTCAAAACACACCAATTTTATGCAGTGGTTTGTTTAGGATGCAAAGAGATTTTCTTTATACGCTGTGAGCACTTGCGTTTATATTTTTAATACACAAAAAAATTTTAAATACTTGTTAAACTGATTTATTGAAACCTGATTTTTACCGAAGACAAATTTTTCGTCTCACATAGAGAAAGCTCATTTAAATATTTGAGTTGCATAAATTACAAATATTCTTCTCTAACGGTATTCTAATGAAACTGATAACTAATATCCACAGCAACTTAATGCTAGTTAATGAAACTATATCTTCTCTAGGAAGATTTGAAACTATGTCTTTTATAAAGACCTTAAAGAATAAACACAATGAAAGTGTTTTCCCTAATGGATATTTACTAGGGGATTATAAGTATAGCAAAAGCATAATTACTTGTCAATAAGAATTTATGTTAAAGCAAAACTTTTTAGAATTTAATACATTTTTTATGACTGCCCTGTGGGTGGTGATTTTTCTTCATTTTTTAAATGAGTATTATAAATCCATCTTAATAATCTATTTGCCACCACACACATCATATTCCGCAAACACAAGAAAACAACCCACTTATCTATTATCTTATCTTCATTTAAGTATGTTTGTGTTATATAACAAAATGGAGTTTATATATTGTCTACCGTCCTCACATTGTTCGGGCGGTAACTTACTATTTCGCCACTCTTACTATTATCTTAAACGAAATCGCCTTGACTTTTTCGCCAAGCAAAAAATCGCAAAAAACTTTGTAATATCAAGAGATTTTCAGGTGCAAGACAACACCCAATATCATGTGTAAGAAATTTTTGCTGATTTTTCGCAGTTTTTACACCTGTTTTTATAGCCATCATTGTTAAAATTATAGGCTTTTGTCAACAACAAATTGATTTAATAATTAAAATTAAAGTTAAAAAGGATGTCGCTAAAAACGACATCCCCTAGGTTTTTATAAAAATTTTAATTGTTCGTTTTCTAATATTCTAACGTTATACAAATCTGGGTTTTTCTCGTTAGCAAAAAGCTCAACGTTTGGCGCTAGTTTTCTTAAACAAAACTTATAATAAACTTGCTTATTTGCTGGTCTTAATAAATCTATGCAGTTTTGCAAATATTCTTCCCAATTTTGCCATTTATCAGCTTTTTTATAGTTGTTGATTTTTCCAATTTTATAATGTTCAACGGAATTATCTTTTAGGGTTCTTTCTATAAGTTTAATGCTTTCATCTGGCTCTATTGTCGGTTCAAAACTTGCAAAAGTTTTTATTCCGTTTTCATGAAGTGTTTTTAAAGTATAAAGTCTATCTTCAGGCAAGGACGCATAAGGCTCCCACTCTTTACTATTATTTTCATCTAAAAATGTCAACGTTGTGCCAACGGTTATTCTATTGCCAAAAGATTTGAACACGTCTAAATCTCTAAGCATTTTGCTTCCACCTTTTGAAAGCACTGCAACGGGAATGTTATATGCATTTAACAACTTCAACACTTCTCTTGTAGTTTCACTGTTATCTGCATTATCACAATAAACGTCTCCTACAAAAGAAATTAAAACTTGTTCTTTATATGTGTTTTTTTGCAAATCCTTTTCTAAAAGTTTCAAAATATCTTTTCGTGGCTGTGGCTTTCCAAAATAACTATCTTCCGTTCGTTGAAGAGTATGAGGCGCATAACAATATTTACACCTATGACTGCATCCGATATAAATATTTAAGGCATAAGGACTATATTCCCTTGCCATTCCCGTTGGTTTATATATAATACTCATGTTTATAATATCTAAAGTTGGGTGTTTGCTTGCAAGGACACACAACTGATGTTTTTTCAAATTTGAAGTTGCATAAACTGTTGTTTTTGCAGTAAAATGATAGTTTTACAAATTTATGAGTGCAAGCGAAATAAATTTAACTTCTTGTAATTTATATTTTAACATAAATATTATATTTTTTCAATTATCTATTTAATTTTTGATAAAATATCCATAATGTTTTAAGAACTTATCTCTTATCGAATAATAGTAAACTTCTTCGACACCCATTTTTGCTAAAAATTCATAGAAAAACTCTATTGCACGAGCATTAAAAAGAGACGGGGCTTTATTGTAAAAATTCTTAAACCCCAACACTTCTTTTGCCACATTTTGTATTTTAGTAAACTCGTTTGTTATGGCTGTATAAATTATTATTGTTCCACTTTTAACATCTTTTCTTGTGAATAGTTTTTTATATAAATCAAAAGCAATCCCATAACTATCACAATCTATTACGTTATAATAAGATAAGTCTAAATTATCAATCGCTTTTCTTGTATCCACATTTAAATTTTTACCTTTGTTAACAGACACATCTATTCCATAATAATTATTTGTTTTTATATTGTTCCATAAAACATTTCGCCCAGCAAACAAATCCATAACGTTTACTTCACATAAATTCTCAATTGCTTTTTGCCTTATAAATATTTTATTTGGAATAGATTTGTTATCAGTTTTAGTTGGTTGTCGACTCAATTTCTACTCCTTCTATCTTTCTTATTTTGTCTATAAAATAAATAATCTCGTTGTTTTTATTTATGTCACCGCTTATTAAATAATGGATTTTATTAATTTGCTTTAATATTCTTTTTTGAACTCTAACTATAGTTTGTAAATATTTTTCTGCTTCAAGTCCAAAATCTCTAAAGTCATACTCTTGTAGTTTTTTTAATTCTTCATATAAAACGCCATCATCAAACCCTGTTTCCAAATTAGTAGAATTATGCGCAATTACATAGGCATCTCTTTCTTTATCGCTTAAATGGTCAAGGCGAACACAAGGAAGTTTACTTATCCCAAGATATTTTGCCGCTTCTATTCTCCCATTGCCTTCTAATACTATGTTATCATCCCCAGCAATTCCTATTGGGTCATTAAACCCAAACTCAATGATTGAATTTGCAATATGTTTGATTTGTTCTTTTGTGTGTATTTTAGAGTTTTTGTTATAATGGGTTAAGAAATTGACATCTATATATTCTATTTTTAATTCTTTGTTTTCCATAATTTATAACCACTTTGGCTTTCTCGCTTTTGGAGTCAACCTTAAATCTGTTAAAATTTTTTCTATAAGTTTATTGCTTTCCATATATGTTTTATAATGTTCGTTTTCTTTAACCATAATTTTGGGCGTTTTTCCATCACTACAAATTCCAGTTACTATTCTTACATATCTTTCAGGGTTTTGTATCCACGATATCCATGCTTTATCCCTTATAATTTTCAATTGAACATATTGTAAAACAAGTTCTTTATCTGTCATTATCTTTTTATAGTTTGTGCTTGAGTTTAACATTGTAACAAATTCATCCCACACAATCTTTTCCTCTTCTGTTAAGTTGATTGGTGGATTTAATATATTTTCATCCATAAAACACCTCCTCTTTATTATTTAATATCACATGAAAAGGTGAAAAATCAATACTTTATGACAACACATTGTTTTAAAAAACAAAAAAACAATAGGTAAAACCAACTGTTTTAATGAAATAAATTTTTTATCGACGAGTTTTATTTTAGGTTAAAAAAACAATAAATCCGAACGAATCGCCTATAATTTCGATACATTCGGATTTATTCTTGTTTGGTGACCCCTACGGGAATCGAACCCATGTTACCACCGTGAAAGGGTGGTGTCTTAACCGCTTGACCAAGGGGCCTTGATCTTTTGGCAGGTTATCTGCCATTTATGTTTTCCGACGCTTGCGCCGCTTTTTTACTTGGTAGCGGCGGTCAGATTCGAACCAACGACCTGCCGGGTATGAACCGGCCGCTCTAACCAGCTAAGCTACGCCGCCATATCTACATTTACCGCTTAACTTTCGTTAAATGCCTATGTATTATATCCAAATTTGCAAATAATGTCAATTATATTTAAGCAGTTTTTTGAATTTTTTTTCTTTCTGAAGATTTTTTTATTTTTTTCTTTTCCTCTCATTTCCCTTTATTTAAAATTACTCCCTGCTTGTACCAATTTACAAACAGGGAGTATAAAATTTTTTACTTATCTAAAGAGCCGAGCGGAACGTTTGGCGTTTCGCTTGCAGACTTTCCTTTTCCGTTCTCTTTAAGTTCTTTTACCACCATTCCCGACAAAGCAAGTAGCGCAATTACGTTAGGCAAAACCATTAGGTAATTGAAAAAGTCGTTAAAATTCCAAACCAAGTCACTTCCGAGGAAAGATCCGAGCAATACAAACACAACGGAAACTATCGAGTAAATTATAGAAGATTTTTTTCCAAATAAAAACTCAAAGTTTATTCTTCCAAAAAGATTCCAACTTATAATTGTGGAGAATGCAAAGAAAGTAAGACATACGGCAACGAATATTGCACCGACAATAGCCCCGACATCAGCATTATTAAACAAGGTTGTTATAGCCGTTTGTACCAATGTGTTTTTATCTAATGCCGAAATCTTTTCTGGTGTTACCATATCTCCGTTCTTCACATAGATACAAGTAATAACTATAAGCGCCGTCATTGTAAGAACGATAAACGTATCAAGGAAAACGCTTATCATGGCACTCGTTCCTTGTTCGTGAGGAGTTTTAGCATTAGCTTGAGCGTGGGCGTGAGGAGTTGAACCCATACCTGCCTCATTTGAGAAAAGCCCACGTTTTGCTCCCATACTTATTGCCTTTTTAAGCGCAACACCGACCGTTCCGCCTATAATAGCCTGTGGAGTGAAGGCATATTTTATTATAAGCCAAAACGCTTCGGGAACAGTGGTAATGTTAACACAGAGAATAATTAGACCTCCAACGATATAAATTATAGCCATAATAGGTACAATTTTTTCGGTAACAGATGCAATTCTTGTTGCTCCACCGATAATAATAACTGCGGTAAGAATTGCTATAATCAACCCGACAATCCACCCCCATTTAGTATAATCAAAACCAACAGCGCTTGCGACAGCGCTACTTATAGCGTTAGACTGAACCATAGCCCCTACAAAACCCAAACAAATTACAGCGGCAACGGCAAAAAACACCGCCAAGAACTTTCCGAAACTGCCCTTAAACGCTGTACGAATATAATAAACGGGGCCACCCGCAATAGAGCCGTCATCGTTAATTTTTCTTGTTTTTTGCGCAAGTACGGCTTCTGAATAAATTGTAGCCATACCCAAAAAAGCAATAATCCACATCCAAAAGATTGCGCCAGGGCCACCCGCCATAATCGCACCGCAAGCACCGATAATGTTACCAGTTCCAACCTGTGCGGCAACGGCGGTTGCGAACGCCTGAAAGGAACTCATTCCGTGTTTTTCTTTTTGACCGTTAAACCTAAACCCGCCAAAAACGTTTTTTAAGCCCTGCCCGAAACAGCGGACCTGAACAAATTTTGTGCGTATAGTGTAAAACAGACCTACACCAACCAACAAAACAACCAAAATATAATCGGCAAGAACATTGTTCACGTTGCCGATAGCCTCTTCAAGCCAAGCCAAAAATTCTTTCATACTACTTCTCCTTTTGAAAATAAAAAATGGAACCGCTTTCAATAAGCAATTCCAAAGAATAAGAATAAACACAAATTAAAAACTGCGTTCCGTCCTTTTGCCTGAGAGATTCGGGGCTAACCCCTTGCACCTTCGGCACTCTAAATAAGAGATTCTCCGGAATTCCTCCGCTAGCGGTTTTTTCCAATTCCGCAAGCATCAACGTAAATTTATATGCATTATAGCACTGTAAATAATTTATGTCAAAGATTTTTGCCACCCTGCGCAATATTTTTATGCCGTTTTAATTAAAAATGCGCTACCGAAATTCACGGCAACGCAAATTCACTAAATATTTGTCTTTATAAGCACAACGGCAAGCGGTGAAAGTCTGATTTGGTCTTTTGTTAAAATAATCTCTTGATTTTCATAAGCGTGAGTTTCATCTATAACCAAAACCTCTGCATCTTTTAAATCCAAACCATCGACAGAATATCGAACAATTCTTTCCCTATCCGAATCATTTGCGATCATAAGCGCAAAATTTTGGTCGTTCTTTGCCGAAAGCGCATATAGATTATCCCCCTCGATAACGCTTTCAACCTCCGTGCCTAGGCGGTAAAGTTCGTTAAACGCCTTAAACACGTAATATGCTTTTTCTGGCTGATAGGTAAGTGGCTGAATTGCCCCGTTATACGGATGATTTAACCTCCAATCATAATACATTAGCATATTTACGCTAGTTTTATGAAGCCCCAACATATTAGACGCAATATTTGTTGCATCTTTAAGCGTTCCACGAAGCGATATCCCAGGGTTCCATTCGTTGAGGAAATGTTCCGTTTGAGTAAAACCGTATTCATCCAACGTTTTTCTTGCATAATCCGAATAAATTTTGTTCGCCCAAATTCCCGAGTAACTGTGCCAAGAGAAGAAATCTAACGGTGCTTTATGTTTTTCATCACTTATATATTTTAAGAAATCGTGGAAGAAATCCACAAAATATTCTACCCTAGGCGATATATTTGCATTTGGGTTTGCTTTTATGTTAGCAATTTTATAAAACCCACAACTTGCGTATCCGCCAAATTTTAAGTGAGGGAACTTTTCCTTAAGATAACTTGCTGTCGTTTGATAAAGTTTGAAAAACTCTTGCTTTGTTCCTTTCCACATAGGATTATCTGCAATTTCAGGCTCGTTATCGGGTTCGTTCCAAATTTCCCAATACGTTATCTTATATTTGTAACCATTTGCCCAACCCTCGGTGTAGTGTCTAATAATCCCCTCGCAGATTTTTGCCCATTTTAAGTTATCTTTAGGCGGATAAATATTATATGCTTTTATCTTGTGAGAATTCTCTATGGTTGACCCTAAACGGTAAAACGGCTCTGCTCCGTTTGCTGTGAGATTTTCCATTAACCAGTCGGTAAAAGCAAAATCGTAACTTTCGGGATTTAACGGGTCAGCATCAAAGTTTCTAAACACGTTGGCAATATCAACGTAAACGTGTCCACCGTATGCGCCACCTGTATCGTGTAAGCGAGCAAAGGGAATCCCTGCTTCTTTCATTAAATCCCATTTGCCCCAACCAGGTCCGCCTAACGGTCCGTTATTTACTGCGTGCATTGGTTTAATTTTACCAACTACTTTGTTTGCGTTTACTGTAATTTTCTGCATTTTTGCCTCTCCATACGTTTTCGCTGTAATTTTATTTTATCACATAAAACTTTTCTTTACAACGTTTTTTCGGTTTTTAAGTATAATTATGTATTTTAACTAATTAGGCATTGTTTCAAAATAAATTTATCATTGACTTTGTTTCTTTTAGGTGCTATAATTATTGAAAATCACCTCTTCGGAGAATACTTATGGATGTAAAAAAAGTAGATAGCAATTTTATTT
Organism: Christensenellaceae bacterium; assembly: GCA_045656465.1. Lineage (GTDB taxonomy): Bacteria > Bacillota > Clostridia > Christensenellales > Borkfalkiaceae > UBA1259. Next base: position 2,458 of record JAZORG010000055.1, on the reverse strand, counting down.
TAAAAAATGTTAACCGCTCGGATATTATGTGGCGTGATTGTAAGGATAAACCCTTTTCTGTTCACGGAATTTACTTTGATGAGAAATCGGATAAGTTTATAAGAATGCCTTTAGACGTAACCTCATCCGTTGGCGAAACTCTTCAATATCTTGCAACGTTTAGCGCAGGCGGAAGAATAAGATTTAAGACAAACTCTTCTTTTATAGCATTAAAAGTTACGTTAGTTAAAACTTTCGACATAATGACTCATATGCCAATTTCTGGCGAATACGGATTTTCCATTTACGTTGACGGCAAGTATTATATGTTTATAAGCCCTACGCAATTTGACATTGAGGGCAAAACGGACTTTATTACGTTTGACGGTATTTTAGATATTGACGGTAAAGATCACGAAATAGACATATACCTCCCTTTATATCATTCAGTAAAAGAAGTTTTAGTCGGTCTTGAAGAAAATGCACAAGTTCAAAGCCCAAGAGCGTATAAACACTCAAAACCTGTTGTTTTTTACGGCTCGTCGATAACTCAAGGTGGATGCGCATCTCACGCAGGTAACGATTACGTAAGTCTCGTTGCAAGATGGCTTGATACCGACGTAATAAATCTTGGTTTTTCAGGGAACGCAAAGGGCGAACAGTTTATGGCTGATTACCTTGCAACACTTGACGTTTCTGTCTTTATGCTCGATTATGACCATAATGCACCAACTTTAGAGCATCTTAAAAACACTCACTATCCACTATACAAAACAATTAGGAGCAAAAATCCTAATACGCCTATTGTTTTTTCGTCAAGACCAGACTTTGAAAACGGTTCTGACAGTGGAAAACGCCGTGACTTGATTAAAGAAAACTATCAAAGAGCGTTAGCCGAGGGAGATATGTTTGTTGACTTTATAGACGGACAAACACTTTTCGAAACAGAGGATAGAGATTGTTGCACAGTTGACGGTTGCCACCCCAACGACCTAGGTTTTTATCGCATGGCAAAAACTATTTTACCCGTACTTGAAAAATGGTTAAATAAATAAGTTGTAATTTTAACGGCTCACAGCAAATGCTGTGAGCCGTTTTTCTATTTATTATTTTGCTTTTCTATTTCTTTAACCATTCTCCAAAGCCTTAAACTCTCCTCTGGTGTTTTTGGTTTTTCGATATCGCCAAAAACGTGAGGGTGGCGACGAATAAGTTTTTCACACAACGTTTGAACAACGTCGTTAAAATTAAATAATCCCTGCTCCTCTGCAATTTGACTATTCATAACAACCTGTAATAAAACGTCGCCCAATTCCTCTTGTAGATTTTTATAATCTTTGTTATCTATTGCCGATAAGACCTCGCCCGTTTCGTCAGAAAGGCACTTTTTCATTGAGTTAAAATCCTGCGCCCTGTCCCATTCACACCCCTCTGGAGAACGTAAGATATCCACAATTTCTATAAGTTCTGCTATGTCGTGCTTATCTTTTTCTAAATAAATTTTTCCGTTATGAACTTTCATTTCTTCCCCTGTTTTATTCTTTTATGATATATTATAATAAAAATTTTAATTGTTTTATAATAATTTCATAAATAAGATTAAGGTTTTCTCCTTATTGTCGTACTTAAAAACCTGTTCAAATCCTAATTTTTCGTGTAGTTTAATACTCGCCTCGTTATCCTCTCTTATCGTTGCTATTGCATTTTTATACCCTAATTCTTTTGCTTTTTCAAGCGCAAGGCTTAACCCTTTTGTACCGTAACCATTTCTTCTGAACTGTTTTTTTATTTCGGGAGCAATACTTATTACGTTTTTTGACTGAGCGCACACGTTGAATAGTCCTATTGTTTCGCCATCAAGTTTAAACAAATAAAACTTAAAATATCTTCCCTTATGATTGCCTTTTATTGAATTTTCTATCAATTCTGTCCTTTTTTCTATCGATAAATTTTCATATTCCGTCCCATCAAAGCAGTCAATATCTTCTATACGTATTGGTTCTAATTCAAATTTTTGCATAATCTTCTCCTAAAATTATTATAGCATTATACTGAATACTTGTCAACTTTAGAATTAATAGCCTATATATGATTATTATATGGTAACTTTGTATTCATTCACTATAATAATATAATTAGTATATTCCTAGATAAAAATTTTCAACAAATCCTGACTCGTGAACTTTTACCGCTAATATCTTTTCTCCTGGCGCATACGAAGTAGATAATCCACCGTCCTCATATTTAATTACAACGTACCTAGTTCTGTCATCTAAAATTATAAAAAATTCTTGTCCGTATTCTATAGTATTTATACATATTTTATTTTTATCATATTCTCTTATCTCAACAGGCTCGCTAATAAAATTTACGGTTAGTGAAATGCTTAATTCTGTTGAGTGCGATTTATCTTTTGTATTAAGGTAAATATCTGTAATATATTTAGCATCAAATACCGTGTTAAAGTGTTCTTTTGTTA
>JAZORG010000054.1:0-4286 GCA_045656465.1 Christensenellaceae bacterium | reverse complement strand
GTTATATAATGGAGGAGTAGTTGATGGCTTTCCAATAATTGTTTTTATCAATGGGAATTATCAAGGATTGTACACACTAAATATTCCCAAAGATAATTGGATGTTTGGGATGGAAGATGATGAGCCAGATGATGGGGAAGTAACAAAGTCGGCAATATTAATGGCAGATCATTGGTCGGATGCTGTTTCCTTAAAAGTTCCAGTTAATAGTGACTATGTATCAAGCAACTATGAATTAGAGTATTGTTCTACAGAAGATACAATAGGCAATAGTTGGGTGCTTGAAAGTTTTAATGACATGATAGAATTTATTAATAATAATGATGGAGAGAGTTTTGTAAATGGAATAGGAAATTACGTTAATATAGAAAGAACTATAGATTCGATGTTATATACTTGGATTATAATGGCGCAAGATAATACTTCAAAGAATATTTTGTGGGTAACATATGATGGGATACATTGGAATTCATCTATGTACGATATGGATGCTACTTGGGGAATGTTTTGGAATGGAAAATCATATAGTCAGCCAGATAACATAGGTAGTTATAATCTAGGTAACGTTCTATGGAGTAAAATATCTATTAATTTTCGAGAAGATATTGTAAAACGCTATTTTGAATTGCGGACAGCGGCGTTAAGTACTGAAAACGTGAAGAACCATTTTGAAAGGTTTAACAACTTAATACCTACGATACTGTTTGATGCTGAAAAAACAAAATGGTCAGAAATTCCTAGCATTGAAACAAGTTCATGTATGCAAATTATCGAATTTATGTATAAAAGATTTGAAACAATGGATAAATATTTTTTAAATATGCTAGATTAGATGGGATACTAAGTATTCTATAAAAAGCAGTTATGAAACATAAAAAAAGACAAGTTGTTACTTGTCTTTTTTTATATAATTTTTGTTTTAAACGAGTAAATGTCAGTTTTTATTACTGTTGACTAGTATTTTCCGAAAGTTGTTTTTGTGGCGCTGTCTCTTTTATCTCGGTTTCGGGTAATGACTGCTGTTTTTCTTTGTTTACGGCAGGCTTTTTCTTCTTAAAAATATGATTTTTAATCATACCAAAATGTTTTGCTATATTGTTTTTTTCATTTTCTGTTCTTTCTTTTGTGGTAATGGGGATTACTTGCCCCTCGTTTGTGTTAACGATTTCTGTTACCGTTTGGCTTTTTTCTTGAATTTGTTCTTCCTTTTCTATATTATTTTCAGTTTTATTGTCTAATTTATGCGCTATAGATTGTAATGGCTTGTCAACAGTTTTATAAAATTTATATTTAGCCTCGCTTAATTGTTCTTTTCTTTTTGGAATGATATCCGTTTTAATTGAATTACTGAACTCGCCCAAATATTTTTCGAGTAAAATTCTAGATATTTCCATTACAATATGCACACCGAGAGATATAGCCGAAGTTAATAGGAAAATTTTATCCCACGTAAATGCCCCATAGTATATCATCTCATAGGTATTAAGTATTAACATAGTGGCATTTGTTGTGTATTTTGAAATTCTAATTGCCCTATAAACTTTTTTTGGTTTTTTTAAATGTTTTATAAATGTCGTTGAATAGGTTATAAAATTCACGACCGAAATGGCAAGCAGAACTGAGTAAATAATTAAAAAGAGAATATTGTTAACGTTATTGCAAATTGAATAAATATAAAATATAAAAAATACAATCTGAATAAATATGTTTGTAATAAACGTCAATACTTTTATAAATGATAAAATAAGAGAAAGTAATGATTTTGATTTTTCTAAAAAAGCCATAATTAAACCCTTAAAATATGATAATTTTATTATACAAAAAACACATATACTTGTCAATATTAGTAAAGTATAATGGCGTAAAATCTTTTCCTTTATAATTGGGATTATAAATCAGAAAATAGTATAATATATTGACAAACTTAATTGTAAATGTTAAACTTAAAATGTATTTATAAAGGGAAGTATTATGGATTTATTGTTTATCGACATTGAATGCGCAAATTGTAAAGAGGGCGGAAAACTCTGTGAGTTCGGTTACGTTTTAACCGACAATAATTTTAATTTAAAACAGAGGGAAAATCTTCTTATAAATCCCGATACGGAATTTGACCCTTACGTAATAAAAAATATGCTAAATTTCACAAAATCCGAATATGAAAATAGCCCAAAATTCAATTATTTTTACGATAAGATTTTTAATTTATTAACAGATAAAAATGTAATTGTCGTGGGGCATACTATAGGTGGAGATGCAGTACATATTGGCGACGATTGTATTAGATATAAGTTGCCAACGCCCGATTTTTCTTACGTGGATATCGTTGAACTTTATAAAGTTCATACTAAAACAGTTAATGCAACTTCATTGGTGAAAATGTGTGCATTTCTTGGAATTGAGGAGCAACAGAACGTTCATTCTGCCGATGCAGATGCAATGATGACTATGCTTGTTGCTAAAGCGCTTTGTGAGAAAAATGAGATAACGATAGAGCAATTTATCAACAATTATCCACAATGTAAAGGGAAAATTTATAATTACGCTAAAACAGTTGAGCAAAAAGCCAACTACAAGCAGTTTTTATTTGAATGCGAAAAAATTGGAAGAAAACTTACCGACTGCGCTCAAAATTCTATAATTAGACAGTTTAAGAAGTTCGTTCTTCGTCAAGGCGCATTAAGTGATAAATTAAGTGGAAAAAACGTGTGTTTAAGTTCGAACTTTGAATTAACAGAATATAATAAGACGTTAAATCTCATTCAGATAATTAAAAATGCGGGTGGGAACACCGTTTCACAACCTACAAAGTGCAATGTATTTGTTAAATATCCGCTTTTTACCGAGGACAACAAGGAAGTATATTGCAAAAAGAGAGAGTCGGTAGAAACTCTTAAAGAAAAGGGTAAAAAGATTGAGATTATAGAATACGGGGATTTTTTGTCGCTACTTAACATTGCTGAAAAAGATTTACAAGCGCCAATATATCGAAAAGTGGAAAAATATATAAAACGAAAAAGTTCGCACGCTTATTCCGACCATGCGACCCCTACAACAATAGGTGAATTATTAAAAAATAAACAACAGAAAGTTTAATTAAATTTAAATTATAATGTTGTAAATATCTTTTTGATATGTTATAATAAATAAAACTTAAAAAGAGGGCTTGTATGATTTCTAAAGACATTATTTACGTAGGTGTAAACGATAAAGAAATAGACCTGTTTGAGGGACAATACGTTGTTCCTAATGGTATGGCATATAATTCTTATTTGATTAAGGATAAAAAGATTGCTGTTATGGATTCAGTTGACGTTCGTTTTGCAAACGAATGGCTAAATAATATAGACAATGCTTTAAACGGAGGAAATCCCGATTACCTTGTCATTCAGCATATGGAGCCTGACCATTCAGGCAGTATTGTAAAGTTTATGAATGCTTTCCCTAAAGCGATTATTGTTTCCTCTTCAAAAGCGTTCGTTATGATGAAAAACTTTTTCGGAACTGAATTTGAGGATAGGAGAATTATTATAAACGAGGGAGACGTTCTAGAAGTTGGCGAACATCATTTAACTTTCGTTAGTGCGCCTATGGTGCATTGGCCAGAAGTTATATTAACTTACGATAAGAAAGATAAAATACTTTTTTCGGCAGACGCATTCGGTAAATTCGGTGCGCTTGATGTTGAGGAAGATTGGGCTTGCGAGGCTAGAAGATATTATATTGGGATAGTCGGTAAATATGGTGTTCAAGTTCAGGCGTTGTTGAAAAAACTTGTCGGTGTAGAAGTAGATGCGATTTGCCCTCTTCACGGACCTGTTCTTACGGAAAATTTGGGATATTATATTAACCTTTATGATATTTGGTCGGGATATAAAGTCGAGAGCGAGGGTGTGGTAATCGCATACACTTCTGTTTATGGCAATACCAAAAAAGCAGTTTTTGAATTAAAAGATCATTTGGAAAGTAAAGGTGTTAAAGTTGCAGTAAATGATCTTGCACGTTGCGATATGGCAGAGGCTGTTGAAGACGCTTTCCGTTACGGAAAAATCGTTTTGGCAACTACAACGTATAACGGCGATATTTTCCCCTTTATGAAAGAATTTATAAATCATCTTAAAGAGCGTAATTTTTCAAACAAAACGGTTGGATTTATAGAAAACGGAAGTTGGGCACCCGTTGCGACAAAGGTTATGAAATCTATGCTCGAGGGCAGTAAAAATCTTAAATTTACTGATACGAATGTTAAAATTTTGTCAGCGCCTAACAAGGAAACAAGTCAAATG